>NZ_JBICUZ010000003.1:0-406671 GCF_043198675.1 Streptomyces sp. NPDC048734
AGACTCTCTCAGGCTTTCCTCCGGGCGCTTCCCTTCGGTCCTGCGCTTCCGACTCTACCAGACCGTTTCCCGGCCCGATTTCCTCGGCGCTTTCCAGGCTCCCGCTTTTGTTTCGCGGTTTCCTTTCCGGCGGTTCCGACTCTATCAGATCCTTTCGGTTCCGATTCCCCGTCAGAAGGGGTTGCCTTCCCGGCTGTTGGGCCGTTCCGACGAGTGAGACTTTAGCGGATTCCCCGGCCCCGAAGCCAATCGGGGCCGCGCCCTTTCGAACACGGATTCCTCATTTCGCGAATACACACGCCAATGACGCGACGGCAGACGAATCGACTGCTCGCCGAGGAGTGGTTGGTACTTGCGGAATGGCTGTCCGGGGACCGACCGGAGTCGACGCTCACGTCGGACAACTCGGAGAACACTACGTATGCGCCCGGGGTGTGTCAACCCAGCTCCCAGAGGCGCCCGGAGGCGTACGCTGATTCGCATGACTACGCACACGTGCAGCACCCAGCTGTGGTGGGCCGCCTGACGGCGGCCGGACTGACGTGTGCACTCAACGGCCGCCGCCTCGGCGGCCGTTTCTGTTTCTCCCTCCTGGAGGCCGGCCGGGTGCGGCGGCCTCGACCAGGAGGTGGAGAGATGAAGCGGGTCTTCAGCGGGGTCAAGCCGACCGGGCATCTGACGCTGGGGAACTACCTGGGGGCCATGCGGCAGTGGGCCGAGGTCGATCAGCGCCGGGCGGACGCGCTGTTCTGTGTGGTCGACCTGCACGCCCTCACCGTGGACCACGACCCCGCGCGGGTGCGTCGGCTGAGTCGGCAGGCCGCGACGCTGCTGCTCGCGGCCGGGCTCGATCCGAAGTTGTGCACCCTCTTCGTGCAGAGCCATGTGGACGAGCACGCGCGGTTGTCGTACGTACTGGAGTGCGTGGCCACCGACGGCGAGATGCGGCGGATGATCCAGTACAAGGAGAAGGCCGCGCGGGAGCGTGAGCGGGGCGGGAGTGTGCGGCTGTCGCTGCTCACCTATCCGGTGCTGATGGCGGCGGACATCCTGGCGTACGGGACGGACGAGGTGCCGGTCGGGGACGACCAGAGCCAGCATGTGGAGCTGACCCGGGATCTGGCGCTGCGGTTCAACCAGCGTTACGGGCAGGCGTTCGTGGTGCCCAGGGCCACTCATCCGCCGGTGGGGGCAAGGGTCATGAACCTCCAGGAACCGACGTCGAAGATGGGCAAGAGCGACGACTCGGGTCCCGGCGTCGTCTACCTGCTGGACGAGCCGGACGTCGTACGGAGGAAGGTCATGCGGGCCGTGACCGACAGCGGGCGGGAGGTCGTGTACGACCGGGAGGAGCGGCCCGGCGTCGCGAACCTGCTGGAGATCCTCGCGGCGTGCACGGGCGGGAACCCGCGGGCCCTGGCAGACGTATACGAGTCGTACGGCGCTTTGAAGAAGGACACCGCCGACGCGGTGGTGGAGGTGCTGCGGCCGGTGCGGGCCAGGCACCAGGAGTTGTGCGCCGACCCGGTGTTCGTGGAGGGGGTGCTGAGGGATGGTGCGGAGAGGGCGCGGGCGATGGCCCGGCCGGTCGTGGACGCGGCCTACCGGGCGATCGGACTGCTGCCCGCGGTGGCGGAGCCGGCGCTGAACGCGGCGCGGTAGGCGCGTGGGCTGGTGGCGAGGCGCGATGCGAAGTGCTGGCGCATCGTGACCTCGCTGCCGAAGCCCGCGCGGCGGGCGACCTCGGGCATGGGGAGGTCGGTGCGTTCGAGGAGCCTCTGGGCGGCGGCGAGGCGCTGGTCGAGGAGCCAGCGGAGGGGGGTGGTGCCGGTGGCCGCCGTGAAGTGACGGGCGAAGGTGCGCGGGGACATGCCGGCGCGAGCCGCCAGGTCGGCGACCGTGAGCGGTTCGTGGAGGTGGCGGAGCGCGTGTTCGCGGACGGCGGCGAGGGCGTCGGCGTCGCGGTCGGTGTGGGGTGTGGCGTGCTCGATGAACTGGGCCTGGGTGCCGGTGCGGAAGGGGGCGGTGACCATCGAGCGGGCGATGGTGGCGGCCGCTTCCGCGCCGTGGGACCGGCGGACCAGGTGGAGACAGAGGTCGATGCCGGCTGCGGTGCCGGCGGCGGTCCAGATGTTGTCGTCCTCGATGAAGAGGGCGTCGGGGACGACGGTGACCTCGGGATGACGGGCGCGCAGCAGGTCGACCAGGTTCCAGTGGGTGATCGCGCGGCGGCCGTCGAGGAGGCCGGCCTGGGCGAGGGTGAAGGCTCCGCCGCAGAGGGCGGCGATGGTGGTGTCGCGCGCGTGGGCGCGGCGGAGGGCCTGGAGGACGGGTGGTGGTGCGGGGGTGACGTGGTCGTCGAGGCCGGGGACCAGGATCAGGTCGGCGCGCGGCAGCCAGGAGAGGGTGCGGTCGGGGAGGAGGCTGAGTCCGCCGCGCATGGGGACGGGCGTGGCGGTTTCGGGGGCGACGCGGCGCAGGTCGAAGGCGGGTGCGCCGCGGTCGGTGCGGTCGGTGCCCCAGACCTCGGTGATGACGGAGACGTCGAAGGCGCGGACACCGGGGAAGGCGACGAGGGCCACCCGGTAGGCGTTCTGCCGTTCCCTGCGTGCGTCGCCCTGCTCCATGTGTGGCAGTAAACCATCGATCGCCGACTTTTCGCCCTCTGGGACGGGTGGCGTCACGGCGGCAGGATCGGGGCATGGACATCGCCGAGAACGCAGCACTGGTGGTCGTGGACGTACAGAAGGGCTTCGAGGAGGCCGGGTTCTGGGGGCCTCGGAACAACCCCGGTGCCGACGACAACGTCGCCACGCTCATCGACGTGTGGCAGGCCACGGGGCGGCCGGTCGTGTTCGTGCGGCACGACTCGGTCGAGCCGGAGTCACCGTTGCGGCCGGGGTACGGGGGGAACGGCTTCAAGACGTACGTGGAGGACAGGAGGGGCAAGGGTGCCGGTGCCGAGCTGTTCG
The DNA here is from genome assembly GCF_043198675.1 of Streptomyces sp. NPDC048734. Lineage (NCBI taxonomy): Bacteria > Bacillati > Actinomycetota > Actinomycetes > Kitasatosporales > Streptomycetaceae > Streptomyces > Streptomyces sp. NPDC048734. The sequence continues at coordinate 2,973 of NZ_JBICUZ010000003.1, forward strand.
TCACGAAGACCGTGAACTCGGCCTTCTACGGGACGCCGGATCTGGACGCCTGGCTGAAGGCGCGCGGGGTCGCACAGGTGGTGCTGGCCGGGATCCAGACCAACATGTGCGTGGAGACGACCGCGCGGATGGGCGGGAATCTGGGGTACGACGTCGTGGTCGCCCACGACGCCACCTACACGTTCGACCTGGAGGGGCCGTTCGGCTGGCGGCTGAGCGCGGACGAGGTGGCGCGGGCGTCGGCGGTGTCGCTCCACGGGGGCGGCTTCGCGCGGGTCGTCACCACCGGGGAGGTGGTGGACGCGGCGAAGTGACCGCCCCCGGTGGGGTGGTGGGGCGGTGCGCCCCGTGCCGTCAGTCCTTGGTGCCGGCGGCCAGCTCGCGGCTGCGGTCGCGGGCGGCCTCCAGGGCGGCGATGAGGGCGGCGCGAACGCCGTGGTTCTCGAGTTCGCGGATGGCACTGATGGTGGTGCCGGCCGGGGAGGTGACGTTCTCGCGGAGCTTGACCGGGTGTTCGCCGCTGTCGCGGAGCATCGTCGCGGCGCCGATCGCGGACTGCACGATGAGGTCGTGGGCCTTGTCTCGGGGCAGGCCGAGCAGGATGCCGGCGTCCGTCATCGCTTCGACCAGGTAGAAGAAGTACGCCGGACCGGAGCCGGAGAGGGCCGTGCAGGCGTCCTGCTGCGACTCGGGGACCCGGAGCGTCTTGCCCACGGAGCCGAAGATCTCCTCGGCGTGTGCGAGGTGGTCGGCGCTGGCGTGGCTGCCGGCGGAGATGACGGACATGGCCTCGTCGACGAGGGCGGGCGTGTTCGTCATGACGCGGACGACGGGGACACCGGCGGTGAGGCGCTCCTCGACGAAGGCGGTCGTGATGCCGGCGGCTCCGCTGATGACGAGGCGGTCGGCGGGGACGTGCGGGGCGAGCTCGTCGAGGAGGGCGCCCATGTCCTGCGGCTTGACCGTGAGGATGAGGGTGTCGGCGGTCTTGGCGGCTTCGGCGTTGGTGACCGGGGTGACGCCGTAGCGGGCGCGGAGTTCCTCGGCGCGGTCCGCGCGGCGGGCGGTGACGAGGAGGTCGGCGGGGGGCCAGCCGCCTCGGAGCATGCCGCTGAGAAGGGCTTCGCCGATCTTGCCGGTGCCTAGGACTGCGACTTTCTGGGACATGGCGGGGTCCTCCGGGGGGTTGCGTCGTCCGGGGTCATCCTCGCATCGGGGCCGGTGCGCGGGTGGGAGCTGTCCGGTGGGTGGGCGGTGCGGGCCGTCCCCGCCGCCGCTCCCCCCGCCCGTCCCGCTCCGTTCTTCGGGCCGCGCCGCCGGCGTCCCCCGGGCCGCGCCGCGCCCTCCCCTGTGGCGTTCTTCGCGCCTCGTCCGCGAGGCCCTCCCGGCGGGGGCGGGCCCGGAGCGGGCCGGCACAGGTCCGTCATGTCGTCCTGCGGCGCAGTGTCGCCGCTCCCAGGCCGAGGACCAGCAGGGCGCAGCCCGCCACGACGAGGACGTCACGGACGAAGGCCGCCGTCATGTCCGTGTGGGTGAGGACCTCGTTCATGCCGTCGACCGCGTAGGACATGGGGAGGACGTTCGAGATGGCCTCCAGGACGGGGTGCATGGTGTCGCGGGGGGCGAAGAGGCCGCAGAGGAGGAGCTGGGGGAAGATCACCGCCGGCATGAACTGGACCGCCTGGAACTCGGAGGCGGCGAAGGCCGAGACGAAGAGGCCGAGGGCGGTGCCGAGGAGTGCGTCGAGCAGGGCCACCAGGAGGAGCAGCCAGGGACTGCCCGTCACGTCCAGGTCGAGGAACCAGAGCGCCAGACCGGTGGCGAGGGCGGACTGGACGATCGCGAGGGCGCCGAAGGCCAGGGCGTATCCGGTGATCAGGTCGCCCTTGCCGAGGGGGAGGGCGAGGAGGCGTTCGAGGGTGCCCGAGGTGCGCTCGCGCAGGGTAGCGATGGATGTGACCAGGAACATCGTGATCAGGGGGAAGATCCCGAGGAGGGATCCGCCGATGTTGTCGAAGGTGCGGGGGCTGCCGTCGAAGACGTAGCGGAGCAGGACCAGCATCAGGCACGGGACGAGGATCATCAGGGCGATCGAGCGGGGGTCGTGGCACAGCTGGCGCAGGACGCGGGCGGCGGTGGCGGTGGTGCGGAAGGGGTTGAGGGGGGTCGTGGGAGCGGCGGGGGCGGTGGGCGCCGGTCCGGTGTCCGTGGTCATCGGGTCTCCTCCTTCTTGCGGGTCGCTTCGGCCGCCTCGTCGACCAGGTGCAGGAAGGCCGCCTCGACCGTGTCCGAGCCGGTGCGGGCGCGCAGTTCGTCGGGGGTGCCGTCGGCGAGGATCTCGCCCTCGCGCATGAGGATCAGGCGGTGGCAGCGCTCGGCCTCGTCCATGACGTGGGAGGAGACGAGGAGGGTGGTGCCGCGGGAGGCGGCGATGTCGTGGAAGAGGTTCCACAGGTCGCGGCGGAGGACCGGGTCGAGGCCGACCGTCGGTTCGTCCAGGACGAGGAGTTCGGGGGCGCCGAGGAGGGCCACGGCCAGGGAGACACGGCTGCGCTGGCCTCCGGAGAGGTTGCCGGCGAGGGCGTCGGTGTGGCTGGTCAGGTCGACGTCGGCGATCGCGCGGGTGACGTTGTCGTGGCGGCGGTCGGCCGCCGCGCGGCCGGGGTCGAGGACGGCCGCGAAGTAGTCGAGGTTCTGACGGACCGACAGGTCGTCGTAGACGGACGGTGCCTGGGTGACGTAGCCGATGAGGGTGCGCAGGGCGGGGTGGCCGGCCGGGTGGCCGAGCACGTCCAGGGTGCCGGTGACCTTGGCCTGGGTGCCGACGATCGCCCGCATGAGCGTCGACTTGCCGCATCCCGAAGGGCCGAGGAGGCCGGTGATCCGGCCGCGCGGGACCGCGAAGTCGAGGGTGCGCAGGACCGTGCGGGGGCCTCGGACGACGGTGAGGGCGCAGGCGCGCACGGCGGCGGGGGTGGTCGTGGTGGGGTCGCCCGGTCCCGTGTCGTCAGGAGGTTCGGGGGTCCGGGTCCTGTAATTCATCATGCGATGAATAATCTCTCCGTGGGACGGTGGTCGTCAAGCGGCCGGGGGCGCGTCTGCGCGGCGCGGGCGCACGGCGGCGTACGGGAGGCGGAGCGGTTCTGCCGGCACGCTTCCCCGTTCGTGTGGTGATCGGCGGTTCCCGGTGCGCGGCCGGCCGATTTCGTGAAGATGGGATTCAGATCGCCGTGTCCTCCTCCGGCACGGCGCCCACGCATCTCCCGTTCCCGGCCGGAGGTGCCGTCGTCATGCGCCATGGTGTCCGTGAAACCGAACTGCCGGCTTTCCCCGTCGTCCTGCTCGTCGCGCTGCCCGTATGTGTGGGCGTCGCCCTGATCTGCGGAGTCCCCGCCGAGTCGGTACTGGTCACCGGCCTGGGCGGCGCACTGGCCGCCTCACTGGTGCGGCTGGGGAGGTGGTTCCGGATCGTGCCGGTGGCGGTCGTACGGGGGATGCTCGCCGGGATCGGGCTCGTCCTGGTCGCCGGGCAGGCGTACGCCCTCGGGGACGCGGCGGTGCCGGTGAGCGGGCTCGGGAAGATCACCGGGCTGACGGGCCTGCCCGGGCGAGTGGATCCGGTGGCGTTGTCGGTGGGGGGTGCCACCCTGGTCCTGTCGTTGCTGTGGCGGCGGTGGCGGTGGGGTGCGCGGCTGGTTCCGGCGCCACTGGTCGCCGTGGTGTCGGCGGCGGCCGTGACCTGGGCGTTCGACCTGGAGGTGCGGCGCGTCGAGGTACGCGCACCGGGAGGTGCCGCAGGCCTGCCGGACGTGGCGGAGTTCGCCCGGCTCGCGGAGGCGGGGGTGACCGGGGCCGTCGTGGCGCTCGTGCTGGTCGCGTCGGCGCGGTGGTCGTTCGCGCGGGTACCTCATCGCGTGGGGCCGCCGGCGGTGGCGGTCGTCGTGGCCGGAGCGCTCACGGCGCTCGGGGTGGCGGGGGTGGTGCCGGCCGCGGCGGTGGCCGTCCTGGTCCTGTACGTCGGCTGCGGCCTCGTTCCCGTCCGTGAGGTGCGGGCGTGGTGGCGTGGGCATCGCGGTGAGGTGGCCGTGCTGGGCGCGACGGCGGTCGTGGTGGCCGTGGGGAACCTGTTCGAGGGGGTGCTGGCCGGGCTGGCGCTGGCCGTGGCGAAGACGGCCTGGGAGGTCAGCCAGGTGCACGTGGAGACCGAGGACCGGGGTGACGCCGGGATCGTCGTACGGCTGCTGGGGCATGCGACGTTCCTGCGGCTGCCGAAGCTGCTGGACGCCCTGCACGCGCTGGACGTCCTGCACCGGGACCGGGAGGTACGGCTGGAGCTGGCCGGGCTGCGGCATGTGGACCACGCGTGCGCGGTGGCCCTGGAGGGGTGGGCCGCCGCCCGCGAGAGGCGGATGTCGCGGGGTCAGGGGCGGATCGCGAGCAGCAGTCCGACGTCGTAGGTCTCCTCGACCACGCCGTCGGGGAAGACGGCCAGGAGGTGTCGGCGCTCCCCGTCGAGGAGGGCGTCGGTGCTCTCCTGGCCGTGCACCAGGAACAGCGAGTGGCTGCTGATGTTCGCCAGGTGCGTGTCGACGTGTACGCGACGGCTCCAGCGGACTCGGCGGCGCGCGAAGCCGAGGCGGCCGGCGGAGGCGGCGAGGGCGTGGTGCGTGCCGTCGCCGTTGCCGCCCACGGCCCGGTCGAGACCGAAGTGACGCTCGACGCGGGCCGTCTGCGCGTCGATCCACGGTACGTCGAGCGCGGCGGCGTTCCACCAGAGCGCGAGGGCGCCGCCGGGCCGCAGGACGCGCAGGGCCTCCGGGATCGAGCGGTCCGGGTCGCTCCAGTGCCAGGACCGGGCGTAGGTGAGGAAGTCGAGGGAGGCGGTGGCGAGGGGGAGGTGATTGCCGTCGCCGCGGACGATCGGCACGTCGGGGAGGTCCCGGCGGAACTGCTCCGCCATGCCGTCCCCCGGCTCGACGGCCACGACCCGGGCGCCGCGGGCGTGCAGGAGGGCGGTCCCGATCCCGGTGCCGGCGCCGACGTCGGCGACCCGCGCGCCGGACAGCGGGCGGCCCGCCATCTCCTCGACCGCTGCGAAGAGTGCCGCCGGGCAGGAGGGGCGGTTCGCGGCGTACTGGGCCGCGGCGGAGCCGAAGGAGAGGGCCCTGGGTGTGCTGGAGGCGGGGGTCATGAGGGCCATGGTGTCGGGAGGGGGGAGGGGAGGCCAGAAGGCCGGGTGCGCCGGAGCTGCGTGGCGGCGGCCGGCCGGGGGCTGTTGGCGGCGGCCGGCCGGAGGCTGTTGGCGGCGGCCGGTGCCGCTGTGGAGGTGCGGTTGCTCGGCCGCTTCACGCTCCGTGAGGCCGCCCGCGCAGGGGGCGTGCTCAGGAGCGGCGGCGCTTCTTCGACGGGTTGCGGGTGCGGCGGGCGGTGCGGCGTTCGTGCTCGGCGCGGGCCGCCTCGTACTCCTCGCGGTGCAGCTTCTCGCCGGGGGCCTCCGTGAGCGAGCGGAAGAAGTAGGCGAGGAGGGAACCGACGAAGCCGATGGCCAGCAGTCCGCGCAGGGAGGCCTGACGATCGGGGTCGGGGCGCTTGGTGAAGCCCTCCCAGGTGTTCCGGAAGGCCAGGGCGCTGGAGATCGCGAACATGACGGTGACCAGCACGGTCACGAAACCGCCGGTGCCGGCGAGCGCGACGCCCTCGTAGGCCAGGCGCAGGACGAGGCACGAGGCCACCGCGGCGGCCAGCGAGCCGACGGCCACGCCGATGCGGCGGAACGGGTAGCCGTGGTCGTGGTCCACCCAGGTGGTGCCGAAGAAGCGGAGGGGCTCCGGGCGGGGCCCGGCGGGGGCGCCCCCGGCCGGGGCACCGGCCGGGTGGGCCGGCCGGCCGGAGGGGCCCGCCCCGGTCTCCGGGGAACCCGCCTCGGCGTCCGGCATGCCGTTCTCGTCGCTCACGGGACGATTATGGCTCCGGGCCGGGCGGGCTCCCCGGCAGGGTGCGCGGTGGAGCGCACGGGATGCGCACGGGATGCGCGCGGTGGAGCGCGCGGTCGGGTCAGGCGCAGCGGGGGGCTACGTAGCCGTCGCTGCCCGTCCTCACGTACGCGTCCGAGACGAACTGGCCGTCGGCGATGTTGTCCCAGATGTTCGTCGTGCCGTACGGGCCGCTGACCGAGGTGCCGGACGTCTGGCAGAAGATCGGCACCCTCGTGCCCTCGGGCAGCACCTTGACGATCGGGTAGCTGGTGGCCGGTCCGCTGCGCACGTTGAGGCGGACACCGGGCGCCACCGGGTAGTACGTCAGCGCCGCCGTCACGGCCTGCGCCTCGGCGCCGCCCCCGGCCGCCTCGGTTGCCTGGGTCTCTTTCACTTCTTCCACGCGGTCGACAGACATGAAAAAACCTCCCCCGTCGGACCCCATGACTGCCATGGGGTCCCGTTGATTCCCCGGAATCACGACATGAAACACATGTACACGATTCGCACAGGAGGACCAGCAAGCCGCCTCGGCCGCGTAAACGCCATCGACTAGGCTCCGTGCGTCGCGCGCGCGGACGAACAGCACGGGGGTGGTCCATGGCGCCACAGCACGACACCGGGGCGGACGCGGAAGCGGAACTTCCGGAGTACGCCGGTCACTACCACCTGGAGTCCTGCCTGGGCTCGGGCGGCATGGGCGTGGTCCACCTGGCCCGCAGCACCTCGGGCATGAAGGTCGCGGTGAAGGTCGTACACGCCGAATTCGCGCGGGATCCCGAGTTCAGGGGGCGGTTCCGGCAGGAGGTGGCGGCCGCGCGGCGGGTGAGCGGCGCCTTCACCGCGCCCGTCGTCGATGCCGATCCGGAGGCCGAACGGCCCTGGATGGCCACGCTGTTCATTCCCGGCCCGACCCTGTCCCAGCATGTGAAGCGGAACGGACCCATGGGGGCGGGCGAGTTGCGGCGGCTGATGGCCGGGCTCGCGGAGGCGCTGCGGGACATCCACCGGGTCGGGGTGGTGCACCGCGATCTCAAGCCCAGCAACGTCCTGCTCGCCGAGGACGGCCCGAAGGTCATCGACTTCGGCATCTCACGGCCGAAGGACAGCGAACTACGCACCGAGACAGGCAAGTTGATCGGGACACCGCCGTTCATGGCGCCGGAGCAGTTCCGGCGGCCGCGGGAGGTCGGGCCCGCCGCGGACGTGTTCGCGCTGGGATCCGTGCTGGTGCACGCGGCGACCGGGCGGGGGCCGTTCGACTCGGACAGCCCCTACGTCGTCGCCTACCAGGTCGTGCACCACGAGCCGGATCTGACCGGTGTGCCGGAGAGCCTGGCCCCGATGGTGCTGCGCTGCCTCGCGAAGGAGCCCGGGGAGCGGCCGACGCCCGACGAGCTGATGCGGGAACTGCGGTCGGTGGCGGCCTCGTACGACACGCAGGCGTTCATACCGGCACAGCGTTCGCCCGACGACGGCGTACGGGGGTCCGAGCGACCGGAGCCGGCCGGGTCGCCGCGTTCCCCGGGGGCGGGGAGCTCTCCGGGGTCCCCGGCGGACCGGGCCGGTGGCGCGGCTCGGGTGGGCGTGCGGCGGTGGGTCCGGCGGCAGGGGGGCCGGCGGCGGCAGGTCGCGCTCGCCCTCGGCTCGCTGGTGCTCGTCACGGGCGGCGGGCTCGCCTCCGTCCAGGCGTTCGGCGAGGACACGGCCGGGGCGGCGTCCCGGGGCACGGACGGCTCGCGGTCCGCCGCGGACGTCCACGCGCCGTGGGCGACGCGCCCGGCGGAGGGCGGCGGGCTGCCGCAGTGCGCGTACGACGCCCGGCGGCTGCTCTGTGTCCAGGCGGGGCAGGTGTCCGCCCTCGACGCGTCCGACGGGCGCGTGCTGTGGCGGCACGCCCTGTCCGCCGGGGACAAACCCCACGGGGCACCGGTCGTCGCGGGCGGGCTGGCGCACGTGCTCACGCACTCCGGCAAGCGCGTCGAGGCCCTCGACCCGGCGTCGGGGCGGGTGCGCTGGGAGCGGGACGTGTCGACGTACCGGGGGGTGCGGTACGCGGGCGGGACCCTGCTGCTGACGGCCGCCGACGGCACGGTGACCGGGGTGGACGCGGCGTCCGGGCGTACCGGATGGAGCCGGCGGATCCCGGGGGCGGGCGATCCGTACTTCGTGTCGTTCCCCGGGGACGCGCTGGTCTACGCGACCAGCACCTCCGGCGAGGGCCGGACCCGGGTCACCGCGGTGGACCCCGTCACCGGAGAGGTGCGCTGGGACGAGCGGTTCGACGAGACGGTGACGCCGGTGGGCGCCGCGGACGGCAGCGTCGTCCTGCTGGCCGAGGACGGCGACGGGGGTTACGGGACGGCGGACGCCGTGATCCACTTCTCCCCCGCGACCAAGGTGTCGCGGCGGGTGGCGCTGTCCGTCGCGCTCCAGCAGCCGACCGCGGCCGTCGACGGCGACCGCGTCTACCTCATGACGTACGACGGCGCCCTCGTGGCCGTCGACACCCGCGAGGAGAAGCGGCTGTGGTCCCTCCAGACGGCCGTGAGCAGGGGGTCGGTGCCGACCGTGGACGGCACGCACGTGTTCTTCAGCGCTCCCGACGGGCGTCTGCTCGCCGTCGACGCGGAGGCGGGCGAGCTCGTCGGCCAGACGGAGCTGCGGCTCGGCGCGCGGTCGGACGAGGTGGTCAGTACACTGCCCGCGCCCGAGGCGGCCGAGGGGCGGGTGTACGCCGGGGCTCCCGACGGGACGGTGTTCGCGGTGGACGGGCGTGATCCTGCGGGCTGGTGAGGCTCGTGAGGCGAGCGCCCGGACTTCCCGGGCTTCCCGGGCTTCGTGAGTTCCCCGGGCTTCGTGAGTTCCCCGGGCTTCGTGAGTTCCCCGGGCTTCGTGAGTTCCCCGGGCTTCGTGAGTTCCCCGGGCTTCGCGGACTTCGTTCGTGGACCTCGGCTCGTGCGGAAGGGCCGCCCCCGGTCGACGGAGGCGGCCCTTCGGCGTCCGGTCGGGCGTCAGCCCAGCTTCGACACGTCCCGCACCGCGCCCTTGTCGGCGCTCGTCGCCATCGCGGCGTAGGCCCGCAGGGCGGCGGAGACCTTGCGCTCGCGGTTCGAGGGGGCGTACGCCCCGTTCAACGCCTCCTCGCGGCGGGCGAGTTCCGTCTCGTCGACGAGCAACTCGATCGTGCGGTTCGGGATGTCGATGCGGATGCGGTCGCCGTCCTCGACGAGGGCGATGGTGCCGCCGGAGGCCGCCTCCGGGGAGGCGTGGCCGATGGACAGGCCCGAGGTGCCGCCGGAGAAGCGGCCGTCGGTGATCAGGGCGCAGGTCTTGCCGAGGCCGCGGCCCTTGAGGAAGGACGTCGGGTAGAGCATCTCCTGCATGCCGGGGCCGCCCTTGGGACCCTCGTAGCGGATGACGACGACGTCGCCGTGGGTGATCCGCTTGTTGAGGATCTTCTCGACGGCCTCCTCCTGCGACTCGCAGACGACCGCGGGGCCCTCGAAGGTCCAGATCGACTCGTCCACGCCGGCCGTCTTCACCACGCAGCCGTCGACGGCGAGGTTGCCCTTGAGGACCGCCAGGCCGCCGTCCTTGGAGTAGGCGTGCTCGGCGGAGCGGATGCAGCCGTTCTCGGCGTCCTCGTCGAGGGTCTCCCAGCGCTCGGACTGGGAGAAGGCCTCGGCGGAGCGGACGCAGCCGGGAGCCGCGTGCCACAGTTCCACCGCCTCGGCGCTCGGCGAGCCGCCGCGGACGTCCCAGGTCTTCATCCAGTCCGCCAGGGACGGGCTGTGGACCGTGTGCACGTCCTCGTTCAGCAGGCCGGCACGGTGCAGCTCGCCGAGGAGGGCGGGGATGCCGCCGGCTCGGTGCACGTCCTCCATGTAGTACGTGCGGTCCTTGGCGACGTTCGGCGCCACCTTGGCCAGGCAGGGGACTCGGCGGGAGACCGCGTCGATCTCGTTCAGTCCGAACGGGACGCCCGCCTCCTGGGCCGCCGCCAGCAGGTGCAGGATCGTGTTGGTCGAGCCGCCCATCGCGATGTCCAGCGCCATCGCGTTCTCGAACGCGGCGACGGTGGCGATGTTGCGCGGCAGGACCGTCTCGTCGTCCTGCTCGTAGTGGCGGCGGGTGATGTCCATGACCGTGCGGGCGGCGTCCACGTAGAGCCGCTTGCGCGCGGTGTGGGTGGCCAGCACCGAGCCGTTGCCCGGCAGGGAGAGGCCGATGGCCTCGGTCAGGCAGTTCATCGAGTTGGCGGTGAACATGCCGGAACAGCTGCCGCAGGTCGGACAGGCGTTCTCCTCGATACGGAGGATGTCCTCGTCGGAGATCTTGTCGTTCACGGCGTCGGAGATCGCGTCGACCAGGTCGAGGGTGCGGACCGTGCCGTCCACGAGGGTGGCCCGGCCGGACTCCATCGGGCCGCCGGAGACGAAGACCGTCGGGATGTTCAGGCGCAGGGCCGCCATGAGCATGCCCGGGGTGATCTTGTCGCAGTTGGAGATGCAGACCAGGGCGTCGGCGCAGTGCGCCTCGACCATGTACTCCACGCTGTCCGCGATCAGGTCGCGGGAGGGCAGGCTGTACAGCATGCCGCCGTGACCCATCGCGATGCCGTCGTCGACGGCGATCGTGTTGAACTCGCGCGGGATGCCGCCGGCCTCGGTGATCGCCTCGCTGACGATCCGGCCGACCGGCTGGAGGTGCGTGTGGCCGGGCACGAACTCGGTGAAGCTGTTGGCCACCGCGATGATCGGCTTCCGGCCGATGTCCGCACCGGGTACACCGGAGGCGCGCATAAGGGCGCGGGCGCCCGCCATGTTGCGGCCGTGGGTGACTGTGCGGGACCTCAGCTCGGGCATCGTCGCTCGCTCCTTCAGACAGGTATGGCTGTCCCCGAGCGTACGCCGGTCATCCAGGGGGCGGGACGAGGTGTCCGGAATGCGGGATACGCATCTCGTGCCGCACCCCGCGCCGGCCCGTGCGGCACGTCGCGCTCAGGACCCGGTGAGGTGGCCCTGCACCACCGGTGCCAGGCGCGCGATGATCTGCTCGATGTCCACCGACGCCAGCGGCTCCACCTTGATCACGTACCGCAGCATCGCCGTCCCGACCAGTTGCGCGGCCGCCAGCTCGGCCCGGAGTTCGGCGTCCGGCACGTCGAGCTGCGCGGCGATGCGGCGCAGCAGTTGCGCGGCGACGAGACGGCGGAAGACGGCCGCGGCGGTCTCGTTGGTGACCGCCGAGCGGACGATCGCCAGCAGCGGCAGGCGCGTCGTGGGGTTCTCCCAGACGCCGAACATGAAGCGGGTCAGCCGTTCCCCGACCTGGTCCAGCGGGGCGTCGGCCACCGCGTCCGGTCCTTCGAGGACGGGCGCGACGGCGATCTCGACGGCCGCCGCGAAGACCTGTTCCTTGGTGCCGAAGTAGTGGTGCACCAGCGCCGCGTCGACCCCGGCGGCTTTGGCGATGCCCCGCACCGTCGACTTCTCGTAGCCCCGCTCCGAGAACTCCTCGCGGGCCGCGACGAGGATGCGGTCGCGGGTGTCGGCGGACTCCGCGCGCGGGGGGCGGCCGCGGCGGCGCGCGGCGGTGTCGGTCACCGGCCGGTCACCTTCGCCGCCGAGGCCAGGTGCAGGCGCGTGAAGGCCAGGGCCTCCGCGAGATCGGCCTCGCGTTCGGCGCTGGACATCGCGCGCCGGGTGTTGACCTCGATGACGACGTGCCCGTCGAAACCGCTCAGCGCGAGCCGTTCCAGCAGCTCGGCGCAGGGCTGCGCGCCACGGCCGGGCACGAGGTGTTCGTCCTTGGCGGAGCCGTTGCCGTCGGCCAGGTGCACGTGGCCCAGCCGGTCGCCCATGAGGTCGAGCATGTGGATCGCGTCCGCACGGGCGGTCGAGGCGTGGCTGAGATCGATCGTGAAGTGCCGGTAGTCGTCCTTCGTCACGTCCCAGTCGGGCGCGTACGCGAGCATCTCGCGGTCGCGGTAGCGCCAGGGGTACATGTTCTCGACGGCGAACCGTACGTCCGTCTCGTCCGCCATCCGCCAGATCCCCCGGACGAAGTCACGCGCGTACTGGCGCTGCCAGCGGAAGGGCGGGTGCACGACGACGGTGCTCGCGCCCAGCTTCTCGGCCGCCGCGCGCGCCCGCTGGAGCTTGACCCACGGGTCGGTCGACCACACGCGCTGCGTGATGAGCAGGCACGGGGCGTGCACGGCGAGGATCGGGACGCGGTGGTAGTCGCTGAGTCTGCGGAGCGCGTCGATGTCCTGGCTGACCGGGTCGTTCCACACCATGACCTCGACCCCGTCGTAGCCGAGGCGTGCCGCGATCTCGAAGGCCGTCGCCGTCGACTCCGGGTAGACCGAGGCAGTCGACAGGGCGACCTTCGCATTCGGAATGCGCACGACCGGCTCTGCCATGGGGGACAGGTTACGGGGTGCGGCGACCGGACTGCCGGGGGTCCGTACGCCGTTGTGGCGCATGCCACGGGTGGGGTGGCCGGGGTCGGCCGGTCGCGGCGGCCGTATGCCCAGCGGGCCGATCACCTCGCGGCTCACACGCGCGTGCCCACCGGGCCGGCCGCATCGCGCATCACGCGTGCGTGCCCACCGGGCCTGGTGGCGTCGCGGCTCACGCGCGCGTGCCCACGAGGAGCAGGGCGACGTCGTCGCGGTGGGCGCCGAACACCCCACGCGCGCGTGCCCACGGGGTCCGATTCACCCATGCGCGCGTGGGGTCCCGGCACGCCGTCCCGCCCCGGCCCCGCCCCGGCTGTGCGCTACGGCGAAGGCATGTGGTCGAGCTTCCGGAGGATCACGCCCTCCCGGAGCGCCCACGGGCAGATCTCCAGAGCCTCCACCCCGAACAGGTCCATCGCCCCCTCGGCGACCAGCGCGCCCGCCAGCAGCTGGCCCGCGCGGCCCTCGGAGACACCCGGCAGCTCGGCGCGCTGGGCGGTGGTCATGCCGGCCAGGCGTGGCACCCAGGCCTCCAGGGACTCCCGCTTCAGCTCTCGCTGGACGTAGGGGCCGTCGGCGAAGGGGGCGGCGCCGGCGAGGCGGGCGAGCTGCTTGAAGGTCTTGGAGGTGGCGACGACGTGGTCGGGGGAGCCGATGCGGCTGAATTCCCCGACCGTCCGGGCGATCTCGGCCCGCACGTGCCGCCGCAGCGCCCGTATCCGCTCGGGTTCCGGCGGGTCCCCGGGCAGCCAGCCCGCGGTGAGCCGGCCCGCGCCGAGCGGGAGGGAGACGGCCGCGTCGGGCTCCTCGTCGATGCCGTAGGCGATCTCCAGGGAGCCGCCGCCGATGTCCAGGACCAGCAGCTTGCCGGCCGACCAGCCGAACCAGCGGCGGGCCGCGAGGAAGGTGAGCCGGGCCTCCTCCTCGCCGGTGAGGACCTGCAGCCGGACACCGGTCTCGGCCTGCACGCGCGCGAGGACGTCGTCGGCGTTGCCGGCCTCGCGCACGGCGGAGGTCGCGAACGGCAGCACGTCCTCGACGCCCTTGTCCTCGGCGGCCTGGAGCGCCTCCTGGACGACGGTGATCAGCTTGTCGACGCCCTCACGGCCGATCGCGCCGGACCCGTCGAGAAGTTCGGCAAGGCGCAGTTCGGCCTTGTGCGAGTGGGCGGGCAGCGGGCACGCGCCGGGATGCGCGTCCACCACCAGCAGGTGCACCGTGTTCGATCCCACGTCGAGGACACCGAGTCTCATGGAGGGCACGCTACTGCCAGCCGTCCTGACCTCGACCCCCGGTGCGCATCCTGAGACAGTCCCGTTGCCGCGCGCGGGCGACTTACCCTGGTCGGGTGCCAAAGACGAAAAAGGCGAAGGACGAAAAGGCCGACAAGGCCGCCGAATCCGCCACCGGTTCCCCGGGTTCTTCGCGGGTGAAGTCCCCGAAGAGGTCACCGAAGAAGTCGCGCAAGGCCCTCGAAGCCGACGAGAAGGGCCTCGACTTCGCGCGCGCGTGGGTCGAGTTCCCCGATCCGGCGGACGACGACCAGGTCTTCCGCTGCGATCTGACGTGGCTGACCTCGCGCTGGAACTGCATCTTCGGCAGCGGCTGCCAGGGCATCCAGGCGGGCCGCGCGGACGACGGCTGCTGCACGCTGGGCGCGCACTTCTCCGACGAGGACGACGAGAAGCGCGTGGCGGAGCACGTGGCGCGGCTCACCCCCGACGTCTGGCAGCACCACGACGAGGGCGTGCGCGGCGGCTGGATCTCGGAGGACGACGAGGGTTCCCGGCAGACCCGCCCGTTCAACGGCTCGTGCATCTTCCAGAACCGCCCGGGTTTCGCGGGCGGCGCCGGCTGCTCCCTGCACATCCTCGCCCTCAGGGAGGGCCGCGAGCCGCTGGAGACCAAGCCGGACGTCTGCTGGCAGCTGCCGGTGCGGCGGACGTACGACTGGATCGACCGGCCCGACGACACGCGCGTGCTCCAGGTGTCGATCGGTGAGTACGACCGGCGGGGCTGGGGTCCGGGCGGACACGACCTGCACTGGTGGTGCACGTCGGCCACCTCGGCGCACGGCGCGGGCGCCCCGGTGTACGTCTCGTACCGGCCGGAACTGATCGAGCTGATGGGCAAGGCCGGCTACGACCGTCTGGTCGAGCTGTGCGAGGAGCGGCTCGCCTCGCAGCTGCCGCTGCTGGCCCCGCACCCGGCGGACCCGGTGCCGGCGCCGCACGCGGCGGCGGAGAGGCCGGCCACGGTGGATTCCGTCGATCCGGTGGGTCCAGGGGATCCGGGGGGTCTGGAGGGTCCAGGGGATCCGACCGTCTGAGGCCGTCGGCCCGGCTCTCCGGAGCCGGGCCGACCCGCTTCGCCGACCGTGCGGCCGCACCCGCGTCGCGGCCCGCCCCGGCCTACGGCGTCGACGGGCTCGGGTCGCCGTTGCCGTCGGACGGCGGGGTCGAGCCGCCCGGGTCGGACGGGGACGGGCCGGTGGACGTGGGCTCGGGACCGGCGGAGGTCGGCGGGTCGCTCGGCGTGGGACCGGTGGTGGGCGGGGCCGTCGGGGTCGGCTCCGGGTCGGGCGAGGGGGGTGGCCCGCTCGGCGTGGGCCCGGGGTCCGAGGGGGTGGGTGCGGCGCCGTGGCCCTCGATGGAGACGACGGCGCCGGCCGGCGAGACCGCCACGCGCGCGTGCCAGGGCCCGGTGGGCTCGCGCAGGTGGTCGACGTACACCTTGACCGTGATCGATTCGCCGGGCCGGAGGGTGCCCGTGGTGCGGCTCAGGTAGAGCCAGGAGGCGCCGGTGGTCGCCGACCAGTGGACCGGTCCGTCCGCGTCCCGTGCCGTGGTCAGGGTGATCAGGGTGGTGGCGCCGCTGTTCCCGGCCGTGACGGACAGGTGTCCCGCGCCCTTGTCGCCGAGTCCGGGGACGCTGACGACCTCCACGGAGACGCCGGGCTCGCCGCCCTCGGGGAGGCGGGAGCCGGGCCGGGTGCTGGCGTTGCCGGCGTTCTGGTAGCCGCCCGACCCGTCTCCCTGGAGACCGTCGGGTCCCTTGGTCTCGCTGGTGGTGGGCGAGCGGCTGTCGGAGTCGGCGGTCGGTGTGCCCCGGTAGGCCGCCCACAGGGCGAGCACGGGCGCGGCGACGACGGTGGCGACGACCGTCGTGGTGACGGCACGCGCACGGATGCGGTCCCGCCGGGCGGCGCGGTCCTTGGGGTCCATCGGGAAGCCGCGCCGGTCGAAGCGTGGCACGGCGGCCCCCCGCGCGCGCGGCAGGTGCGCCAGGACGGTGTGCAGGGCCGCGCGGGGCGCTTCCAGAACCGGCAGTTCGGCGGGTGTGACGCCGGCGCCGGGCCAGCGGCCGGGGACCGCGCACTCCGCCGCGCGGCGGCAGCGCGGGCAGTCGTCGACGTGCCGGACGAGTTCGCGGCGCAGCGCGGCACTGAGCACGAACTGGTGGTCGCCGGTGAGGCGGGCCACACCGGGGCAGCCGCCGGTCTCGACGACGGCCAGGGCCGCCCGGGTGCGTTCGACCTCGCAGGCGGCGGAGGCGAGCAGCTCGCGGGCCGCGGCGACCTCCATGCCGAGAACGGCCGCCACCTCGTGGGCGGCGAGGTGGTGCCGTACGGCGAGCTCGAGCGCCTCGCGCTGTTCCGGGCTGGTGCCTGCGGCCTCCGGCCAGGCGAGCAGGGCGAGTTCGCGTCGCCGTCGCTCCTGGAGGCCGTCGGGCACGGGCTCGGTGGCGGGCTCGGCGCCGCTCTGCCGGTGGGCGCTGTGCCGGCCCGGCGCGTGCGTGCCCTGACGTTTCTGCTTGGCCTCGGCGAGCTTGCGCAGGCAGGCCCAGCGGGCCAGCGCGTAGAGCCAGGCCCTGCGGTCGCCGACGGCACCCGGGACGCGTTGTCCACGCCGCTCGGCGAACGCCAGGACGTCACCGAGGGCCGCCGTGGCGGTGTCGTGATCGCACAGGACGGACAGGCAGTAGGTGAACAGGCCGTCGAGGTAGGGCTCGTAGCGCGCGGGCGGGCGCTGTGCCGCCGCGCGCGCCGCAGCGCGGTCTCGCGCCTCCCTGTGCGCCCGGTGTGCGCCGGTCGTGCGGGTCGAGGTTTCCGGACTGCTGCTCATCACCCGTGCGACCGTAGGCGTCACGGAACGACCTCTTCTGCCCCCTTGAGTCCTTTTAATCCGTACGGGTGAAACGATCCCTCATAAGGGGACAGGAACAGAGGCTCGGGGGGCTCATTCGTGACGGGGCCGGCCGGTTCACAGGGGGTGAGGTGGCCCGGCCGGGGGGAATGGCCGGGCACACCTCGCCCGGTGTCCGCCGCCCCGGGGGGGGTGGGAGCGGTGGACGCCACCTCGGCTCTCGTGTGCCCCGGCGGGCCCGCTTCATGCACGGGCTTCTCGCGTTGTCGGACCCGGCGGTTACGGTTTCCCCATGGCTGCCCGCACGAAGACCACCAAGGACCGCCCGTCGTACCGCTGCACGGAGTGCGGGTGGCAGACGGCGAAGTGGCTCGGCCGCTGCCCCGAATGCCAGGCCTGGGGCACGGTCGAGGAGTACGGCGCGCCCGCGGTCCGTACGACGGCGCCCGGCCGCGTCACCACCTCCGCCCTGCCGATCGGCCAGGTCGACGGCCGTCAGGCCACCGCCCGCCCCACCGGGGTCCCCGAGCTGGACCGCGTGCTGGGCGGCGGGCTGGTCCCCGGCGCCGTCGTCCTGCTGGCCGGCGAGCCGGGCGTCGGCAAGTCCACGCTCCTGCTCGACGTGGCCGCCAAGTCCGCGAGCGACGAACACCGCACGTTGTACGTCACGGGCGAGGAGTCGGCGAGCCAGGTCCGGCTGCGGGCCGACCGCATCGGCGCCATCGACGACCATCTGTATCTCGCCGCGGAGACCGATCTGGCCGCTGTCCTGGGCCACTTGGACGCCGTGAAGCCGTCCCTGCTGATCGTCGACTCGGTGCAGACGGTGGCCTCCCCGGAGATCGACGGCGCCCCCGGCGGCATGGCCCAGGTCCGCGAGGTCGCCGGCGCGCTGATCCGTGCCTCGAAGGAGCGCGGCATGTCCACGCTGCTGGTGGGCCATGTCACCAAGGACGGCGCGATCGCCGGCCCGCGCCTCCTCGAACACCTCGTGGACGTCGTCCTGTCCTTCGAGGGCGACCGGCACGCGCGCCTGCGTCTGGTGCGAGGCGTCAAGAACCGCTACGGCGCCACCGACGAGGTCGGCTGCTTCGAGCTGCACGACGAGGGCATCACGGGCCTCGCCGACCCGAGCGGACTTTTCCTGACCCGTCGTGACGAACCGGTCCCCGGCACCTGCCTGACGGTCACCCTGGAGGGGCGCCGTCCCCTGGTCGCCGAGGTGCAGGCGCTCACCGTCGATTCGCAGATCCCCTCACCCCGCCGCACCACCTCCGGCCTGGAGACCTCCCGCGTCTCGATGATGCTCGCGGTCCTGGAGCAGCGGGGCAGGATCAGCGCGCTCGGCAAGCGGGACATCTATTCCGCGACGGTCGGCGGCGTGAAGCTCTCCGAGCCCGCGGCGGACCTGGCGATCGCCCTCGCGCTGGCCTCCGCGGCGAGCGACACCCCCCTGCCCAAGAACCTCGTCGCGATCGGCGAAGTGGGCCTCGCGGGCGAGGTCAGACGGGTCACGGGCGTGCAGCGCAGGCTCGCCGAGGCGCACCGCCTGGGCTTCACGCACGCGCTCGTACCGGGCGATCCCGGCAAGATCCCCGCGGGGATGAAGGTCCTGGAAGTCGCGAACATGGGGGACGCCCTGCGGGTGCTGCCGCGCTCCCGTCGGCGAGAGGCCCCGCAGGAGGCGGAGGAGCGCCGGTAGACTTTGCCCAGGTCTCGCCCGTCCGTACGAACCGAGTGCGCGAAACGGGAGCATCCCAGAACCTGTGACCGGAGGAGTGCAGTGGCAGCCAACGACCGGGCGGCAGCTCCCGGAAAGTCCGGTGGGAGTCCCGGTGCCGAAGGCCTGATGCGTGCCGCGCTGAGCGCGGTGGCTCCCGGCACGGCCCTGCGCGACGGCCTGGAAAGAGTGCTCCGCGGCAACACCGGTGGACTCATCGTGCTCGGCTCCGACAAGACGGTCGAGACGATGTGCACGGGCGGATTCGTCCTGGACGTCGAGTTCACGGCCACGCGCCTGCGCGAGCTGTGCAAGCTCGACGGCGGCATCGTGGTCTCCTCCGACCTGTCCAAGATCCTGCGGGCCGGCGTGCAGCTCGTGCCGGATCCCACCATCCCCACGGAGGAGACCGGCACCCGTCACCGCACGGCGGACCGCGTGAGCAAGCAGGTCGGCTTCCCCATCGTCTCGGTCTCCCAGTCCATGCGCCTGATCGCGCTCTACGTCGACGGCCAGCGCCGCGTCCTGGAGGACTCCGCGGCGATCCTGTCCCGCGCGAACCAGGCACTCGCGACCCTGGAGCGCTACAAGCTCCGCCTGGACGAGGTCGCGGGAACGTTGTCAGCGCTGGAGATCGAGGACCTGGTGACGGTCCGGGACGTCTCGGCGGTGGCGCAGCGCCTGGAGATGGTGCGCCGCATCGCCACCGAAATCGCCGAATACGTGGTCGAACTGGGCACCGACGGCCGTCTTCTCTCTCTCCAGCTCGACGAGTTGATCGCGGGCGTGGAGCCGGAGCGCGAACTGGTGGTCCGGGACTACGTCCCGGAGCCCACCGCCAAGCGTTCCCGCACGGTCGACGAGGCGCTGTACGAGCTGAACGCGCTCAGCCACGCGGAGCTTCTCGAGATGTCCACGGTGGCGCGCGCGTTGGGTTACACCGGCTCCCCCGAGGCCCTCGACTCGGCGGTCTCCCCGCGCGGGTTCCGTCTGCTGGCCAAGGTTCCCCGCCTCCCCGGCGCGATCATCGACCGTCTGGTGGAGCACTTCGGCGGCCTCCAGAAGCTCCTGGCTGCGAGCGTCGACGACCTTCAGACGGTCGACGGCGTGGGCGAGGCGCGGGCGCGCAGCGTGCGCGAAGGCCTGTCCCGCCTGGCGGAGTCGTCGATCCTGGAGAGGTACGTCTGAGACCGGTGGCCCCTGAGGCCGACGGCGTCTCCGGAACCGGTGGCGCCTCGGAGACCGACGGTGGCCAGGAGACCGACGGTGGCTACGAGACCGGCGGTGTCTACGAGCCTCTCGGCACCTGTGTCGCGTGCGCGGGCCCGACCGCGTCCCGGGTGAGGAGTGACGGCCGGGCGGCCCTGCCTCAGTCCTGCTCCAGCACGAAGGAGGTCTGCGCCTTCGTGAAACCGGGCGCCTCCGCCTCCACCAGGTAGGTCCCGGACCCGGCCACCCCTGCCGGAGGCGTCGCGCACTCCGGCGCACTCGGCTTCCGGTCCCAGGTCACGGGGTACGTGAAGCTGCCCCCGGCCGGCACCCGGTACAGAAGGCTCGTGGCCCCCTTCGGGCAGTCGGCGGACGACCAGTAGTCGTCGGTGCCACCGGCCCGAGTGATCGTCAACACCGCCTTCTTCGGCCCGAGATCGACCTTGCAGTCGCTTCCGGAGGAGTTCTTCGCCGTCAGCCGGAACATGGGCTTCTGGTCCGGCGAGTACGTGTTGCGGACGCTGCGCAGGCTCAACGTGACCACGCTGGCGGTGCAGTTGGGAAGTGTCGTACCGGCCGGCAGAGTCATGCCCGACCCGCTGCCGTTGGCGCCGTCGTCCGAACCACCGGATCCCGCCGAGCCGGCACCGCCCGTGTCCGCGCCGCCGGACCCGGACCCTGCACCGCCACCCGAGCCCGAGCCCGAACCGGAACCCGAGCCGCCGGAGTCCTCGTCGCCCGACTCGTCGCGTCCGCCGGGGTTTTGACTGATCGCGGGCCCGGACCCGGACGGACCCGGCGTGATGGAGGACGCGGGATTCTTGCCGTTGGAGCCGTCCGCCCCGTTCCTGCCGCCACCCCCGCCCGAGCTGACCACCCAGGTGACCAGCAACGCCAACAGGGCGACCACGGACAGCAGTACGCCCCTCCGTCGCCAGTAGATGGAGGAGGGAAGCGGCCCGACCGGATTGCGCAGAGATCCCACGGCGCAAACTGTACGAGAGATCCTTGCGTTGTCCGGCGCCACCCGCCGCCCGGGCCACAACTTTTCCGGATCATCATCCCGGACAGGGCCGCTCCGCCGCCGACTTGAGTCCTCGTGCGCCCGCTCCGGCGCCAGGACGTGACAGTGGAGCCACGTGACGCACACGGAGCGTGACGGCGCACGCCTCCGCTCTCGCGCCCCTCGCAGCTGCGGCCGCGCCCGCGGCACACGCGCGCGGACGCCTCGCGCGCCCCGCCCCACCGGTGGCGGTACGCGCGCGTCCCCCTGCCCGCATGGCAGGATCGGAAGGGCCATGACTGCGCCCACGAAGCCCCCGCACAACAGCCCCGCCGACACCGTCTGCGGACCGCCCCCCGCAGAGCGGCCGCGCCAGGCCGCGCCCGGCCCGACGGCGGCCGCACCGGCCTCCGGCGCGCGCCTGCACTCTCCCGTCATCGACTGGTTCGACGACCACGCCCGCGACCTGCCCTGGCGGCGCCCCGAGGCCGGTGCCTGGGGAGTGATGGTCAGCGAGTTCATGCTGCAGCAGACTCCGGTCAGCCGTGTCCTGCCGGTCTACGAGCAGTGGCTCGCCCGCTGGCCGCGCCCCGCCGACCTGGCCGCCGAGTCCCCCGGCGAGGCCGTCCGCGCCTGGGGCCGACTCGGCTACCCGCGCCGTGCCCTGCGGCTGCACGGCGCCGCGGTGGCCATAACGGAACGGCACGACGGCGACGTACCGGCGGACCACGCGCAACTGCTGGCGCTGCCCGGCATCGGCGAGTACACGGCCGCCGCCGTCGCCTCCTTCGCGTACGGACAGCGGCACGCCGTCCTGGACACGAATGTCCGGCGGGTGTTCGCGCGCGCGGTCACGGGGGTGCAGTACCCGCCGAACGCCACCACGGCCGCCGAACGCAAACTGGCGCGCGCCCTGCTGCCCGAGGACGAGAGGACCGCCGCGCGCTGGGCGGCCGCGTCCATGGAACTGGGCGCCCTCGTGTGCACGGCGCGGAACGAGAGCTGCCAGCGCTGCCCGATCGCCGCCCAGTGCGCCTGGCGACTGGCGGGCAAGCCGGAGCACGACGGCCCGGCACGCCGCGGCCAGACGTACGCCGGTACGGACCGGCAGGTGCGCGGCAATCTGCTCGCCGTGCTGAGGGAGGCTCACACGCCCGTGCCGCAGACGGACCTCGACCGGGTGTGGCACGAGCCGGTGCAACGCGCGCGTGCGCTGGACGGCCTCGTCGCGGACGGCCTGGTGGAACCGCTGCCGGGCGGCCTGTACCGGCTGCCGCTCACCTGACGCGCGGTCAGTTCACAAGCGTCCGGCGGCCCGGGGCCGCTGGGCGACCCTCCGGCACGGTCGACCGAAGGGCGAATCATTTCAAACCGCCCGCATTCGGCTCTCCTCCCTACCCCTGACCCGCCTTCGTTACACAACCGACGGACAGCCGACTGCCAGCCGCAGGCTGCCTCGGACAGTGCCGTGACAACAGCTCCGTAGCTTCCTTCGTGTGCCCGACAGCGACACGAGGGCCACAGACCACGAGCGGGAAACCGGCGGACCACAGCCAGCCGGAACGGGGACACGGAGGCGGTTGATCATGGCGCAGGGAGAGGTGCTCGAGTTCGAGGAGTACGTCCGCACCCGGCAGGACGCACTGCTGCGCAGTGCCCGTCGCCTGGTCCCGGACCCGGTGGACGCCCAGGACCTGCTGCAGACCGCGCTGGCACGTACGTACGGCCGCTGGGACGGCATCGCGGACAAGCGGCTGGCGGACGCCTACCTGCGCCGGGTCATGATCAACACGCGGACCGAGTGGTGGCGCGCCCGCAAGCTGGAGGAAGTGCCCACCGAGCAGTTGCCGGACGCCAGCGTGGAGGACTCCACCCAGCAGCACGCGGACCGCGCCCTGCTGATGGACGCCATGAAGGTGCTCGCTCCGAAGCAGCGCAGTGTCGTCGTACTGCGACACTGGGAGCAGATGTCCACTGAGGAGACGGCCACCGCCCTCGGCATGTCGGCCGGTACGGTCAAGAGCACGCTGCACCGGGCGCTCGCCCGGCTCCGCGAGGAGCTGGAAACCCGCGATCTGGACGCACGCGCGCTGGAGCGTGAGGAGCGGGAGCGTTGCACGGCGGCCTGACCGAGGCCGGGCCCCCACCGGCCCGAGGCACCTTCCAGGCGGTGACCACGGCGCTGGCCGTGCTCGCCGCCGTCGGCGTTTTCCTGTCCTCGTGCGCCACCGGCGGCACCGGCGCCCGTGACGAGGGCCCGGCGTACGCCGAAGCGGTCGTCGGCGTCACCGCCACCGCCTTCCCGTCGAGCGCCCCCACCGACGCCCCCGACCGCATCAACGCCGTCCGGCTCGTCAAGGACGACCCCGAGGTCTCGGAGGAGGTCAAGCGCGAGCTGAAGCCGTGCGTCGGCGACGAGTACCCGGTCGACGTCTCCTTCGGCGATCTCACCGGCGGCGCCGAGAGCGATGTCGTCGTCAACGTGCTGACGTGCGGTGACGCGGTCGGCGTCGGGTCGTACGTGTACCGCCGGACGAGCGGCCGGTACGAGAACGTGTTCAAGACCGAGGAGCCGCCGGTCTACGCCGAGATAGACCGCGGCGACCTGGTGGTGACCAAGCAGGTGTACGAGAAGGGCGATCCCGTCTCCAGCCCCTCCGGCGAGAACGTGATCACGTACCGCTGGAGGGCCTCGGGCCGCTTCGTCAAGGAGTACAGCTGGCACAACGACTACAGCAGCGTCGTCGGCGGGGACGACGCGACGCCGGTGCCGGAGAGCGGCTGACGGCCTCCGCGCACCGACGCCGAACGCCCGTACCGCCGTGCCTCCGCGAAAAAATCCTCCACCGCGTGAACCGTTCGGGCCTCTCGGACCGATGAACCAGTGAACGCACCAGGCGCTCCGGGCGTCCCCTCTAGGGACGGCCGACCTGACAGCGGACCGGCAGACAGAACAGACCCGCGACCGCCCACCACCGCCCACCCACGACACCACCGAGGACTGAGAGCACCGGGATGGCAGACCAGACCCACGTCCTGTTCGTCGAGGACGACGACGTCATCCGCGAGGCCACCCAGCTGGCCCTGGAGCGGGACGGTTTCATGGTCACCGCGATGCCCGACGGCCTGTCCGGCCTGGAGGCGTTCCGGGCGGACCGACCCGACATCGCCCTGCTGGACGTGATGGTGCCCGGACTGGACGGCGTGAGCCTGTGCCGGCGCATCCGGGACGAGTCCACCGTGCCGGTGATCATGCTCTCCGCGCGCGCCGACTCCATCGACGTCGTGCTCGGCCTCGAGGCAGGCGCCGACGACTACGTGACCAAGCCGTTCGACGGCGCCGTCCTGGTCGCCCGCATCCGCGCGGTGCTGCGCCGGTTCGGGCACGCGGGCGGACCCGACCGGGGCGAGGCGGATTCCTCCGCCGCCGGGGGCGTGCTGACCTTCGGGGACCTGGAGATCGACACCGAGGGCATGGAGGTCCGCCGGGCCGGGCAGCCGGTCGCGCTCACCCCGACCGAGATGCGCCTCCTGCTGGAGTTCTCCTCCGCCCCGGGCACGGTCCTCTCGCGGGACAGGCTGCTGGAGCGGGTGTGGGACTACGGCTGGGGCGGAGACACCCGCGTCGTCGACGTCCACGTGCAGCGGCTGCGGACGAAGATCGGCCAGGACCGGATCGAGACGGTCCGCGGCTTCGGCTACAAACTGAAGGCCTGAGCGGACAGGGGTATGCGGGGGATGTTGCGGCACCTGGTTCCGGCCCGCCTCGAGCGCACGGGCATCCACACCGGCCTGCGGTGGAAGCTGAGCGCGGCCATCGCACTGGTCGGGGCGCTGGTGGCGATCGTGCTCAGCCTCGTCGTCCACAACGCCGCCCGGGTCTCCATGCTGGACAACGCACGCGACCTCGCCGACGAGCGCATCCAGATCGCCCAGCGCAACTACGAGCTGTCCGGGCGCCCCCATTTCCCCAACAGCAAGATCGACGACCAGGACCTGCCGTCGGAGCTGAGGTTCAAGGTCGAGGAGGGGCGCCGGGCCACGTTCGTCTCCGACCACGGCGGCGGGGCGCCCGACATCTGGGCGGCCGTGCCCCTGAAGGACGGCCGTGTGCTCTCCCTGCACACCGGCTTCACCGACCGCAGCACGGACATCCTGCACGACCTCGACCAGGCCCTGGTGATCGGCTCCATCGCGGTCGTCCTCGGCGGCAGCGCGCTCGGGGTGCTGATCGGCGGGCAGCTTTCGCGCCGGCTGCGCAAGGCGGCGGCCGCGGCGAACCAGGTCGCCAGGGGCGAGGCGGAGGTGCGGGTGCGGGACGCCATCGGCGGGGTCGTGCGCGACGAGACCGACGACCTGGCGTCCGCCGTGGACGCCATGGCGGACGCCCTCCAGCAGCGGCTGGAGGCCGAGCGCCGGGTCACCGCCGACATCGCGCACGAGCTGCGCACACCGGTGACAGGGCTGCTGACGGCCGCCGAGCTGCTGCCTCCGGGCCGGCCCACCGAGTTGGTCATGGACCGGGCGAAGGCCATGCGCACACTCGTCGAGGACGTCCTGGAGGTGGCCCGCCTCGACGGCGCCTCCGAGCGCGCCGAGTTGCAGGACATCCTGCTGGGCGAGTTCGTCACCCGGCGAGTGGCGGCCAAGGACCCGGAGGTCGAGGTGCGGGTGGTGCACGAGTCCATGGTCACCACCGACCCCCGACGCCTGGAGCGCGTGCTGTTCAACCTGCTCACCAACGCCGGCCGGCACGGCAGGCCGCCGGTCCAGGTCACCGTCGAGGGCCGGGTCATCCGGGTCCGCGACCACGGCCCCGGATTCCCCCAGGACCTGCTCGCGGAGGGCCCGAGCCGCTTCCGCACCGGGAGCAGCGACCGGGCGGGCCGCGGCCACGGCCTGGGCCTCACCATCGCGGCGGGGCAGGCCCGCGTCCTGGGCGCCCGGCTGACCTTCCGCAACGTACGACCGGCCGGGGCACCGGTGCACATACCGTCCGAGGGTGCGGTGGCCGTGCTGTGGCTGCCGGAACACGCCCCGACGAACACGGGAAGCTATCCGATGCTGCCGTGAGGGCGGGCCGCGGGCGGGTTGGAGCGGGTGCCCTCGTGTGGCGGCGCGCCGATCACGCGCATCGCCCGCCCCGCGCCGCAGGCCCCCGGGGCGGACACCGGCCGGGGACCTCTCACATGACTTCCACGGCGACGCGGGACCGCCGCTCTCAGCAGGCGGCAGCGGCCCCTCCGGGTGGATCAGACGGGCTCGGCCACCGACATCTCGGGGGCGGTGGACTCGTCCGCCGCGCCTTCCGTCTTCGGTCCGGCTCCGCGGAGGGGGACCTCCTTGACGAACACGGCCGCCACCAGCGCGACCACGGCCACGACGGCTCCGAGGACGAACGCCGCGTGGGTGCCGTCGGAGACCGCGTACTGGTAGGCCTCCCGTACCGGGGCCGGGAGCTTCGCGAGGCCGGCGGCGTCCAGTTGCGCGGACTGATCGGTGATCTTGGAGCCCAGTGCGCCGGCCCGCTCGGACATGGCGTCCTGGACCCGGCTGTTGAACAGGGCGCCCATGATCGCGACGCCGAAGGAGGAGCCGAGCGTGCGGAAGAGGGTGGCCGAGGAGGACGCGACGCCCATGTCCTTCATCTCGACGCTGTTCTGCGCGACCAGCATGGTGATCTGCATCAGACAGCCCATGCCGAGGCCCACGACGGCCATGAACACACCGGAGGTGAACCGGGAGGTGCCGGTGTCCATCGTCGAGAGCAGGTACAGGCCGACGATCATCAGCGCGCCGCCGACGACCGGGAAGACCTTGTAGCGGCCGCTGCTGGTGGTGATCCGGCCGGCGACCATCGAGGTCACGAGCATGGCGCCGAGCATCGGCAGGAGCAGCAGGCCTGAGTTGGTCGCCGAGGCGCCCTGCACCGCCTGCTGGTACAGCGGCAGGAACAGGGTGGCGCCGAACATCACGAAGCCGGTGATGAAACCGATCACCGACATCAGCGTGAAGTTGCGGCTGCGGAAGATGTGCAGCGGCAGGATCGGCTCCACGGCCCTGGTCTGCCAGAACACGAACCCGACGAGCGCGGCGACACCGATGCCGATCAGCTCCATGATCCGCGCGGAGGACCAGGCGTACTCGGTGCCGCCCCAGGTGGTGACGAGCACGATGGCGGTGATACCGACGATGAGCAGTCCGGCGCCCAGGTAGTCGATGCGGGCCTGGGACCGCTTCTTCGGCAGGTGCAGGACGGCGGTGATCAGGCCGAGCGCCATCACGCCGAGCGGCAGGTTGATGTAGAAGGCCCAGCGCCAGCCCCAGTGGTCGGTGATGGTGCCGCCGACCAGCGGTCCGCCGATCATCGCTGTCGCCATCACGGCGGCCATCATGCCCTGGTACTTACCACGCTCCCGCGGCGGGACGAGGTCGCCGATGATCGCCATGACGCCGACCATCAGGCCGCCGGCGCCCAGCCCCTGCACCGCGCGGAAGCCGATCAGCTGGCCCATGTCCTGGGCCATGCCGCTCAGCGCCGACCCGGCCAGGAAGATGACGATGGAGCCGAGGAAGGCGCCCTTGCGCCCGTACATGTCGCCGAGCTTGCCCCAGATCGGGGTGGAGGCGGCTGTGGCGAGGGTGTACGAGGTCACCACCCATGACAGGTGTTCGAGGCCGCCGAGGTCACCGACGATCGTGGGCATCGCGGTGCCGACGATCATGTTGTCGAGCATCGCGAGCATCATGGTGATCATCAGCGCGAGGATCACGACCCGCACGCTCTGCTGTTTCTTCTCCTGCGCGCCGGTGTCCGGCTCAACGGTTCGGGTGTCCGCCATCCTCATCCCACTCCCCCAGGGCAGTTACTTACTTGCCGCCCGGCTAGTTCACTACACTGGGAAAGTAGAACCCCAACTAGCCGGGCGTCAAGTAAGTTTCAACCTGAGCGGAAGGTAAGCGCCTCTTACCTTCCGACCGCCGGTTTCGCGGCGGCGCGAGGAGTACGAGGATGGACGTCACCATGGACGGCACCACACAGCGACGCCGCGGCAACACACGCCAGCGCATCCAGGACGTGGCACTGGAACTCTTCGCCGAGCAGGGCTACGAGAAGACCTCGCTCCGCGAGATCGCGGAGCATCTGCAGGTCACCAAGGCGGCCCTGTACTACCACTTCAAGACCAAGGAAGAGATCATCGTCAGCATCTTCACGGATCTGACGAAGCCGATCGAGGACCTGGTCGAGTGGGGCCGCAGCCGGCCGCACACCCTGGAGACCAAGCAGGAAGTCCTGCGGCGCTACAGCCAGGCGCTCAGCGAGGCGGCCCCGTTCTTCCGCTTCATGCAGGAGAACCAGGCGACGGTCCGTGAACTCCAGATCGGCGACTCCTTCAAGGACCGCATGCGCGGGCTGCGCGACATCGTCATCGACCCGGACGCCCCGCTCGCCGACCAGGTCCGCTGCGTCAGCGCCATCTTCACGCTGCACGCCGGGATGTTCTTCCTGCAGGACCTCGAAGGCGACCCCGAGGAGAAGCGCGAAGCCGTCCTCGAGGTCGCCGTCGATCTGATCACCCAGGCCCATCAGGGCTCGCAGCCGTCCTGACGACGGCCGTCGATCACCGTCGTCAGACGGTCACGCCCTTGCCGCGCAGGAACTTCACCGGGTCGATCGCCGAACCGTAGTTGGCGGTGGTCCGGATCTCGAAGTGCAGGTGCGGGCCGCTGGAGTTGCCGGTGTTGCCGGACAGGGCTATGCGCTGGCCGGTCTTGACGATCTGGCCGACCTTCACGTTGACCTTCGACAGGTGTGCGTACTGGGAGTACACGCCGTTGGCGTGCTTGATGACGACGGCGTTGCCGTAGGCGGGGCCGTCACCGGCACCGTTCCCACCGGCCTTGACGACCTTGCCGCCGTGGGTGGCGAAGACCTTGGTGCCGGTCGCCACGGCGAAGTCCTGACCACTGTGCTTGGAGGCCCACATACCGCCGGCCTGGGCGAAGCTGGCGGACAGCTTGTACTTCTTCACCGGGTCGACCCAGGTGGCCGCCGAGGACTTCTTGGCCACCGACACCGCGGCCGCGGGCGCCGCCGCCTTCGCCTGGGACGTGGCCGCGGACGCCACTCCGCTCCCCAGCACGACCGTGGCGCCGAGAGCGGCGGCGCCGACGGCCACGCGGGTGCGGAGCTGGGGCGTACGGGAAGAACGGAACATGACGCGCTGGAACATCGAAACCTCATGGTGCCGGGGACAGAGAGAACCACCCGACGTACGGACGTCGCCGGATGGCCATCCCTTGGTAACCCGCGACCCGCCAATGCCTCAAACGTGTGATCTACGACGGAAGCTAGTATTACGCACCAAAACGGAACACTTGCCGACAGTCCGCCCTTCACCCGGCACAGGCCCCCGTTCCACGCGGCAGGCCTGCCCCATGAACTCCCGTGGGGCGATAAGTCCCTTTCATCACAATAGGGGTCAGTACTATTCCACGTAGTACGTGACGTAGCTCCTGTGCGACACATCACCGGCCGCCCTCCGTACGGCACTTCGGAATGTGACGGCGGCTACTCCCCCGCCCCCAGAGGCACTTGTGACCCCCGTCACGAAGCACGCACGAGGGTGTGACGGGCCTCTCAGGGCCCTCTACCGTCCAGTAACCCGTTGGTTCCCCTCAGGCCATCCCCAGTGATGAGCATGCTCACGACACCCGCAGCGCCTGGACGCGAGAGGACCCCCACACCATGACCAGAGGCACCTGGACGCGCCGTATCGGCATGACCGCCGTGGCGGCGGCTGCCATCACCGCGATGGCCGTCCCGGCCGGCG
This sequence comes from Streptomyces sp. NPDC048734, assembly GCF_043198675.1. Taxonomy (NCBI): domain Bacteria; kingdom Bacillati; phylum Actinomycetota; class Actinomycetes; order Kitasatosporales; family Streptomycetaceae; genus Streptomyces; species Streptomyces sp. NPDC048734. The sequence continues at coordinate 32,328 of NZ_JBICUZ010000003.1, forward strand.
CCCAGGCGGCGACGGCCACCGGCACCGTCTCCGTCGCCACCACCACCGCCACCGCGCAGGCCGAGGTCGGCTACGACACCTGGCAGGCGGACTGCCTGGCGGTGATGAACCAGGCCCTGCCGTACCTGAAGCAGCGCATCGCCGCCGCCAAACCGGGCGAGAAGCAGGCTGTCGTCCTCGACATCGACAACACCACCCTGGAGACCGACTTCGGCTTCAGCTACCCGCAGCCGGCCAACAAGCCGGTCCTCGACGTCGCCAAGTACGCCCAGGAGCACGGCGTCTCCCTGTTCTTCGTCACCGCCCGCCCCGGCATCATCTCGGGCGTGACCGACTACAACCTGAAGTACGTGGGCTACAAGGTCTCCGGCCTCTACGTCCGCGGTCTGTTCGACCTCTTCAAGGACGTCGGCGCCTACAAGACCGCCCAGCGCGTCAACATCGAGTCCAAGGGCTACACGATCATCGCGAACATCGGCAACAGCGCCACCGACCTGTCGGGCGGCCACGCCGAGAAGACCTTCAAGCTGCCGGACTACGACGGCCAGCTGTCCTGAGGAACACCACGAGAGGGGCCGCCCCGGGACTGGTGTCCCGGGGCGGCCCCTCTCTCGTGCTCGACCCTTCGGGTCAGGCGTCCTTGCTCAGGTTCGGACCCGCGCCGCCGGCCGCCTGCTCGATCGGCGGGACGTCCGGCAGGGCCGACTTCTCCTCACCCCGGAAGGTGAAGGTCTTGGCGTCGCCCTCGCCCTCGGTGTCCACGACCACGATGTGACCGGGGCGCAGCTCGCCGAAGAGGATCTTCTCCGAGAGCGTGTCCTCGATCTCGCGCTGGATGGTGCGGCGCAGCGGTCGCGCACCCAGCACCGGGTCGTACCCCTTCTTGGACAGCAGCTCCTTGGCGGACGGGGAGAGCTCGATGCCCATGTCCCGGTCCTTCAGGCGCTCGTCGACCTTGCCGACCATCAGGTCGACGATCTGGAGGATGTCCCCCTGGGTCAGCTGCGGGAAGACGACCACGTCGTCGACGCGGTTGAGGAACTCGGGCCGGAAGTGCTGCTTCAGCTCGTCCGAGACCTTGTTCTTCATGCGCTCGTAGTTGGACTTCGTGTCGCCCGCGGCGGCGAAGCCGAGGTTGAAGCCCTTGGAGATGTCCCGCGTGCCGAGGTTGGTCGTCATGATGATGACCGTGTTCTTGAAGTCCACGACCCGCCCCTGGGAGTCGGTCAGACGACCGTCCTCCAGGATCTGGAGCAGCGAGTTGAAGATGTCCGGGTGGGCCTTCTCCACCTCGTCGAAGAGGACGACGGAGAACGGCTTGCGGCGGACCTTCTCGGTCAGCTGGCCGCCCTCTTCGTAACCCACGTATCCGGGGGGGGAACCGAAGAGACGCGACACCGTGTGCTTCTCGCTGAACTCCGACATGTCGAGGGAGATCAACGCGTCCTCGTCGCCGAAGAGGAACTCGGCGAGCGCCTTGGACAGCTCGGTCTTACCGACACCGGACGGGCCGGCGAAGATGAACGAGCCACCCGGACGCTTCGGGTCCTTGAGGCCCGCACGCGTACGGCGGATCGCCTTCGAGAGCGCCTTGACGGCGTCCTTCTGGCCGATGACCCGCTTGTGGAGCTCGTCCTCCATGCGCAGCAGACGCGAGGACTCCTCCTCGGTCAGCTTGAAGACCGGGATGCCGGTGGCGGTCGCGAGGACCTCGGCGATCAGCTCGCCGTCGACCTCGGCGACGACGTCCATGTCGCCGGCCTTCCACTCCTTCTCGCGCTTGGCCTTGGCGGCCAGGAGCTGCTTCTCCTTGTCACGGAGGGAGGCGGCCTTCTCGAAGTCCTGCGAGTCGATCGCGGACTCCTTGTCGCGGCGGACGCCGGCGATCTTCTCGTCGAACTCGCGCAGGTCCGGCGGCGCGGTCATCCGGCGGATGCGCATCCGGGAACCGGCCTCGTCGATCAGGTCGATCGCCTTGTCCGGCAGGAAGCGGTCCGAGATGTACCGGTCGGCCAGGGTGGCGGCCTGGACCAGCGCCTCGTCGGTGATCGAGACGCGGTGGTGCGCCTCGTACCGGTCGCGCAGACCCTTGAGGATCTCGATGGTGTGCGGCAGCGACGGCTCCGCGACCTGGATGGGCTGGAAGCGGCGCTCGAGGGCCGCGTCCTTCTCCAGGTGCTTGCGGTACTCGTCCAGCGTGGTCGCACCGATGGTCTGGAGCTCACCGCGGGCCAGCATCGGCTTCAGGATCGAAGCGGCGTCGATGGCACCTTCGGCGGCACCCGCACCGACCAGCGTGTGCAGCTCGTCGATGAACAGGATGATGTCGCCGCGGGTGCGGATCTCCTTGAGGACCTTCTTCAGGCGCTCCTCGAAGTCACCGCGGTAGCGGGAGCCGGCGACCAGCGCGCCGAGGTCCAGGGTGTAGAGGTGCTTGTCCTTGAGGGTCTCGGGCACCTCGCCCTTGACGATGGCCTGGGCGAGGCCCTCGACGACGGCGGTCTTGCCGACGCCGGGCTCACCGATCAGGACCGGGTTGTTCTTGGTACGGCGGGACAGCACCTGCATGACCCGCTCGATCTCCTTCTCGCGCCCGATGACCGGGTCGAGCTTGGACTCACGAGCGGCCTGGGTGAGGTTCCGGCCGAACTGGTCGAGGACCAGGGACGTCGAGGGCGTGCCCTCGGCAGGCCCGCCGGCGGTGGCGGTCTCCTTGCCCTGGTAGCCGGAGAGCAGCTGGATGACCTGCTGCCGCACCCGGTTGAGATCTGCACCCAGCTTGACCAGGACCTGGGCGGCGACGCCCTCGCCCTCACGGATCAGGCCGAGCAGGATGTGCTCCGTGCCGATGTAGTTGTGGCCCAGCTGAAGGGCCTCGCGGAGCGACAGCTCCAGGACCTTCTTGGCACGGGGGGTGAAGGGGATGTGCCCGGACGGGGCCTGCTGGCCCTGACCGATGATCTCCTCCACCTGCTGGCGGACCGCCTCGAGCGAAATCCCGAGGCTCTCAAGGGCCTTGGCGGCGACACCCTCACCCTCGTGGATCAGGCCCAGGAGGATGTGCTCGGTGCCGATGTAGTTGTGGTTGAGCATCCGGGCTTCTTCCTGAGCCAGGACGACAACCCGCCGCGCGCGGTCGGTGAACCTCTCGAACATCGTTAATCGCTCCTCAGAGCGGTCAGGCAGTGAAGGGAACTTCCCCTCCCTGTCCTTCCGCAGCTTAGTCCCGCAAGCGGGGACCGCTCATTCCAACTGCCGACACCGTCGATGGCCTCCTGACCCCGAACGCCGACATCTGCTCCAACCCGATGGTGCGAGACGATGTTCCCGCAGGCCAGACAGTTACCCCAGTCGCCAGTACGCCGATGGCGAACGTGAGACTCCCGTTTCCTGCGTGTCGCCCCCTCCCACTAGGGATGTCTTACCCGCTGGGACCGACACTCCATGCCGCGGGCGCCCGTTCCCTCCGCTACGGGCGAACAACCCCGCGCCTCCCGGCACCCCCGCACGCCCCCGTTTCGCCACTCTGCGCTCTCGCCTGAGAGCCCAGCGTAACCCTGGAGGCTTCGGGGCCGTTGCACTCGGCATGGTTGGCCCCGTCCTCCCGCCCGCGTCCCGGATCACTTCTTCCACCGCCGCGGACGCCTCCGCGGCGCCCCCTCCGGCAACCGTGTCCCCGGCCGTCGCTGCGGCATCCACGGTCCCCCTTCCCCGCGGGGCGCTCGATCCGGACCGTCCGACCGAGAGCGTCCGCCGCTGGTACGAGAACGAACTGGGGTGGGCGACGGTGCCCGGAGAGCCGGTACGGCTTCGGGTGGGCCTGTGTTTCGACGTCCTGGACGCGCCGGCCGAGGCGGGTCACCCGGCGCTGCGGCACCTGGCGCCGGGTTCTCCGGTGGCCGTGCGGGGCGACCGGATGCGGCTGCTGGTGGCGGCGGGGAGCGCGGAGGAGCTGCCGGGAATCCTGCGGTGGCTGGAGTGGGACGCGTTGCCGCTGGATCTGACGGCGACCGGTGCGGGCGGGGTCCTCGAGGCGCCCCTGCCACCGGGCCTGACGCGTCCCGGAACAGCGCTGCAGGGGGCCGCCGTGTGGATGCGGCCCCCCGTCGGAGGGTGCGGGGTCGAGGCCTCGCTGCCGACGATGTCGGCCTTGGGGGGCGTTGGGGGCGCCCCCGACCTGGTGCGCTTGGTGGACACGCTGGCGACGCACTGTCACCGTGTCCGGCTGCGGCGCGCCTGCGCTCAGCCGTTGGCCTTCTCGTAGGCCTCGCGAATGGTCGCGGGAACACGGCCGCGGTCGTTGACCTCGTAGCCGTTCTCCTTCGCCCACGCGCGGATCTGAGCGGTGTCCTGGCTGCCCCCGGCAGCGACGCGCGCCTTTCCGCGTCCACCCGAAGCACGACCTCCGGTACGCCGGCCGCCCTTCACGTACGGGTCGAGAAGGCTGCGCAGCTTGTCCGCATTGGCAGTCGTGAGATCGATCTCGTACGTCTTGCCGTCCAGCGCGAACGTCACGGTCTCGTCGGCCTCGCCGCCGTCGAGGTCGTCGACAAGAAGGACCTGAACCTTCTGTGCCACGGGATTTCCTTTCATCGATTACGTGAGGGCCGGGGGTCTGCGGCGTTCCGCCGTTTCGCCGCCCCCTGATATATGCAGTACTGCAGTACATCGGAAAGCAAACCGCTTTTGACGAGAAAACACAAACCCTCAGGAGAGACCGGCCGCCCGTCCCCCGCACGGAAACGTGCGCGTTTCGGACATAGGGCACCCGGGCAAGGCGACTCCACCGGAATGGGACCCGGCGATCACAGATGCAGAAGCATCCGGCTGTTGCCCAAGGTGTTCGGTTTCACTCGTTCGAGACCGAGGAACTCCGCGACGCCCTCGTCATAGGAACGCAGTAGCTCCGTGTAGACATCGGTGTCGACGGGCGTCTCACCGATCTCCACGAAGCCGTGCTTGCCGAAGAAGTCCACTTCGAAGGTCAGACAGAAAACCCGGCGAACACCGAGCCAGCGCGCGGTCTGCAGCAGCTTCTCCAACAACTGGTGACCGACGCCGGAGCCCTTCAGGCCGGGCTTCACCGCGAGCGTGCGGACTTCGGCGAGGTCTTCCCACATCACGTGCAGCGCGCCGCAGCCGACGACCTCGGCGTTGTCGTCGCGTTCGGCGACCCAGAACTCCTGGATGTCCTCGTAAAGGGTCACCGTCGCTTTGTCGAGCAGGATGCCGCCGCGGACGTACGCGTCAAGGAGGCGACGCACTGCGGGGACATCACTGGTCCGGGCCCGGCGGACGGTGATGGCTTTAGCGCTGACTTCAGGGCTCTGTGCTGACATGAGCGGACGCTATCGCCCGTCGGTCTCCGTCGGGGACCCGGGGTTCTCCCGCGCGCTCCCGGCTTCCGGGCGTTCGGAAGTTTCGGGTCCCTGGGCGATGCGTACCGCATCGCTCAGGGCGTGACGCTGTTCGTCGCTCATCATGCCGAAGAAGGCGACGAGAGCGGCGGCGGGGTTGTCGCTCTGCGACCAGGCCTCGTTCATCAGGGCGGCGGCGTAGGCGGCACGCGTGGAGACCGCCTCATATCGATAGGCCCGGCCTTCCGCCTCACGGCGCACCCAGCCCTTCTGATGGAGATTGTCCAAAACGGTCATCACCGTGGTGTAGGCGATGGACCGTTCCTTCTGAAGGTCTTCCAGGACTTCTCGAACGGTGACCGGGCGGTTCCACTTCCACACCCGCGTCATGACCGCGTCTTCGAGTTCTCCCAAGGGGCGAGGCACAACTCAGAACAATAGTGGGAGAGAACGCCAATCGCGTGCCGGACGTGAACTTTCCTCGACAAGAGCGAACAAAAAGGGCGTACGGCACCCGTCGGCGGTGCCGTACGCCCGAAGGGCGCCCGTACCCGTCGGCGGCGCCGTACGCCCGAAGGGCGCCCGTGGGACGTGCGAGGACCTGCGCGGTCAGGCCTCGGTGTTCGCGGAGGGCCGGCGCGTGTTCTCCGCGCGCGCGAGGGCGGCGTCGACGGCCGCGTCCTCCTTGGCCTTGTTGGTGCCGCCCTGGGTCTTCACGATCACCCTGATCAAGCCGATGAAGAAGACGGCCATGACGACGGGGGGAAGGAGCGCGGAGACGTAGTCCATGGATCCAGGGTAGCCAGGAAGGTACGGGACACCGGGCCGGGGTCGCGCTACCGCGGATCGTGTCGGCGGTGCCCGGTCAGCCGACGGCGAGCCGCTCCCGGGGGCCGGTGGACGGCGAGGCGGAGGACGGCGGGACGGGCTTGCGCCGCGGGAAGACCTCACCCGGCGTGGGGACGGGCCGACGGGAGGGCTCCGGCTCCTGCGGCTTCACGGGGACGGGCCCGGGAGCGGGCGCGGCCGGCTTCTCGACGGGTTTCCGCCCGGGCCGCGGCGTCGGCTCCTCGGCGGCGACCGCCAGGCGGTCGGGGCCGGCCTCCTCCGTGGCCGCGCAACGGCCCCCGGGAAGGGCCAGGAGGCGCGTACGGGACGCCGGCACCACGGGAGCGGCCGGTACCGCCCGGCGGACCGCACGACGGGCCAGGCGGGCGCGCACGTCCTGCTCCGCGAGGACCTGACAGCGCTCCAGGAGGACGGCCGCCTTCGGGTTCCCGCGCAGGGCGCGCAGGGCGGCGAGGTCGTCGGCCTCGGGCCGGTGGCCGGCGCCGAGCACCTCCTCCAGGAGCGTGAGGTATCCGGCGACGGTGCCGGGGAGGGCGGCGCGGTACCGGGCGAGGTCGGACACCAGGAAGGCCCGCAGCCGGGCGGCCTCGCACACGGCCTCGTCGAGGGACACGGCGAGACGGTGGCAGTCCTGGACGTCCTCGGCCGAGGCGGGACCGGGATGGAGGGCGAGGGCGAGGGCACGGCGGAGCACGCGCAGCTCCTCCGCACCGAACACCATGCCGCCGCGGGATCCGTAGGGCGTGGGCATGCGGCGACGATACGCGCTAATCGGACAAATTCGACACAAGGAGTGGGTGTGGCGCGCCTCGTTCCCCGGGTCGGGCGCCCCGGCCGGGTCGGGCCCACGATTCCGCCGGGTCGGTCCGTCCCTGCCGGTCCGGGCACCCGCTCCGACCGGGGCGTCCCGCCCTCACGTGCCCGCCCACCCGCTCACATCCGCGAGACGTTCCGTTCGTACACCAGGCGCAGCCCGATCAGCGTCAGCCACGGCTCGTGCTCGTCGATCACCGAGGACTCGCCCAGCACCATCGGCGCCAGCCCGCCCGTGGCGATCACCGTCACGTCGTCGGGGTCCTCCGACAGTTCCCTCGCCATCCGGCCCACGACGCCGTCGACCTGGCCGGCGAAGCCGTAGACGATGCCGGACTGCATCGCCTCGACCGTGTTCTTGCCGATCACGCTGCGGGGCCGGGCGACCTCGATCTTGCGCAGCTGCGCGGCCTTGACGCCCAGGGCCTCGACGGAGATCTCGATGCCGGGCGCGATGACGCCGCCGACGTACTCCCCGCGCGCGCTGACCGCGTCGAACGTGGTCGCCGTGCCGAAGTCCACGACGATCGCCGGGCCGCCGAACAGCTCGTTGGCGGCGACCGCGTTGATGATGCGGTCGGCGCCGACCTCCTTGGGGTTGTCGAAGAGGATCGGTACGCCCGTCTTCACACCGGGCTCGACGAGCACCGCGGGGACGTCGCCGTAGTAGCGGCGGGTCACCTCGCGCAGCTCGTGCAGGACGGACGGGACCGTCGCGCAGATGGCGATGCCGTCGATGCCGTCGCCCAGCTCCACCCCGAGGAGGGGGTGCATGCCCATCAGGCCCTGGAGGAGGACCGCCAGCTCGTCGGCCGTGCGGCGGGCGTCCGTCGAGATCCGCCAGTGCTCGACGATGTCCTCCCCGTCGAACAGGCCGAGCACGGTGTGCGTGTTGCCTACGTCGATCGTCAGCAGCATGGCCGGATCCCGCTCCTACTCCGCCGCTCGCAGGTCCAGGCCGATGTCCAGGATCGGCGAGGAATGGGTCAGGGCGCCCACGGCAAGGAAGTCGACACCGGTGTCGGCGTACACCTTGGCGTTGTCCAGGGTGAGCCGGCCGGACGCCTCCAGCAGCGCGCGCCCGCCGACGACAGCGACGGCCTCCACGCACTCCCCGGGCGTGAAGTTGTCCAGCAGGATCAGGTCGGCGCCGGCCTCCACGACCTCGCGCAACTGGTGCAGGGTGTCGACCTCGACCTCGATCGGCACGTCCGGGAAGGCCTCCCGCACGGCCTGGAAGGCCTGGGCGACACCGCCCGCGGCGACCACGTGGTTGTCCTTGACCAGTGCCGCGTCGGACAGCGACATGCGGTGGTTGACGCCGCCGCCGCAGCGCACGGCGAACTTCTCCAGCGACCGCAGGCCCGGCGTGGTCTTCCGGGTGTCGCGCACGCGTGCCCCGGTGCCCTCCAGGGCGTCCGCCCACGCGCGCGTGGCGGTCGCGATGCCGGAGAGGCGGCACATCAGGTTCAGCGCGCTGCGCTCGGCGGTGAGGAGGTCACGCGTGCGCGTGGTGACCGACAGCAGCTTCTGTCCGGCCTCCACGCGGTCGCCGTCCTCGACGTGCCGCTCGACCTCGAACTCGTCCGTGCAGACGACCGAGAGGACGGCCTCGGCGACCCTGAGGCCCGCCACCACGCCCGCCTCGCGCGCGCTGAAGTCGGCGGTGGCCACCGCGTCCTCGGGGATGGTCGCGACCGTCGTCACGTCCACGCCGTGGGCCAGGTCCTCCTGGATGGCGACGTTGGCGATGTCCTCGACCTCGACCGGGTCGAGCCCGGCGTCGGCCAGGAGCTGGGCGAGTGCGGGATCCAGCCCGCACTCCAGGTACTCCTCGTCGGTGAGGCCGGCGTCCGTGCCACAGGCACAGCCGTCGCCGCAGCCGCCGCTCTGGACGAGGGGAAGGTCCTCGGGGGTGCTCACTTCTGTCACTGCTCCTGCTGCCGGGTCGGGGGGAAGTCTGCGGTATCGGTGGTGTGTACGGCGAGCGTCCGGTCCGGATTCAGCCGTACGACGATGTGGCGGCGCCAGTCGGTGTCGTCGCGCTCGGCGCGGTCCTCGCGCCAGTGGCAGCCGCGGGTCTCCTCGCGCAGCCGGGCGGCGGTGACCAGGACACGCGCCACGCACAGGAGGTTGGTGGCCTCCCAGGTGTCGACGCCGGGCTCGGCGGTCTTGCCGTTCTCGTCGAGGGCGTCGCGGGCTTCCGTGTGCAGCCGCTGGAGCTGCTCGGCGGCTCTCCCCAGGGAGTCGGCGGAGCGCAGGACGCCCGCGCCCCCGGTCATGATCCGCTGGATCGCGAACCGGGCCTCGGGGGCGAGGAGGGGGTGCGCGGGCCTGTCGGGGTGCTCGACGGGTGCGGGCACGCGCGCGGGGAGGCCGTCCGCCGACCGGCTCGCCGCGATGTCGGCGGAGATGCGCTCGGCGTAGACGAGGCCCTCCAGGAGGGAGTTGGAGGCGAGCCGGTTCGCGCCGTGCACGCCGGTGCAGGCGACCTCACCGCAGGCGTAGAGGCCCGGCACGGTGGTCCGGCCCTGCGAGTCGGTGCGCACGCCGCCGGAGGCGTAGTGGGCGGCCGGGGCGACCGGGACGGGCTCGGTGACAGGGTCGATGCCGTGCGCCCGGCAGGCGGCGAGGATGGTCGGGAAGCGGTGCTCCCACATCTGGGCGCCGAAGTGGCGGGCGTCGAGGTACATGTGCTCGGCGTCCTGCTCCTGCATGCGGCGCATGATGCCCTTGGCGACGATGTCCCGGGGCGCCAGCTCGGCCAGCTCGTGCTGACCCAGCATGAAGCGCGCGCCGTCGCCGTCGACCAGGTGGGCGCCCTCGCCGCGCACCGCCTCGGAGACGAGCGGTTGCTGGCCCTCCGCGTCCGGGCCGAGGAACAGCACGGTCGGGTGGAACTGCACGAACTCCAGGTCGGAGACCTCCGCACCCGCGCGCAGCGCGAGCGCGACGCCGTCGCCCGTCGACACGGACGGGTTGGTGGTCGCGGAGAAGACCTGTCCCATACCGCCGGTGGCGAGGACCACCGCGGGCGCGTGCACGGCGCCCACGCCGTCGTGCTGGCCCTCTCCCATGACGTGCAGGGAGACGCCGGCGGTGCGGCCGTCGGCGTCCGTGAGGAGGTCCAGGACGAGCGCGTTCTCGATCGTGCGCAGTCCGCGCGCGCGGACCGCCTCGACGAGCGCGCGGGAGATCTCCGCGCCGGTCGCGTCACCGCCCGCGTGCGCGATGCGGCGGCGGTGGTGGCCTCCCTCGCGGGTCAGCTCCAGGCCGCCCCCCTCGGACTCGTCGAAGTGGGCGCCGGTCTCGATGAGCCGCCGTACGGCGTCGGGGCCCTCGGTGACGAGGAGGCGTACCGCGTCCTCGTCGCACAGGCCCGCGCCCGCCACCAGCGTGTCCTCGAGGTGCTGTTCGGGCGTGTCGCCCTCGCCGAGCGCGGCGGCTATGCCGCCCTGCGCCCAGCGGGTGGAACCGTCGTCCAGGCGGGCCTTGGTGACGACGACCGTCGTCAGTCCCGCGGCCTCGCAGCGCAGGGCTGCGGTGAGGCCGGCCACCCCGGACCCGACGACCACGACGTCCGCGGAGATGGACCACCCGGGCGCGGGCGCGTGCAGTCGTATGCCTGTGCTGGTCACGAGGCGGCTCCGAAGGTGAGGGGGAGGTTGTCGATCAGCCGGGTCGTGCCGACCCTGGCGGCGACCGCGAGGACCGCCTCGCCGGTGAAGTCGTCCTCGATGTCGCCGAAGTCGGACGGGTCGACGAGGGCGAGGTAGTCCAGTCGCAGCGGCGGGACCATGCGCGCGGCCTCGTCCAGGACCGTGCGGGCGGCGGCCCGGACGGCGGCCACGGAGCCGGGGGCGGCCTTGGCCACGGCGTGCGCGTCGGCGGCGGCACGGGACTCGCCCAGGGCGCTGAGCGCCTCCGCACGGGCGCGGGTGGCGGGCACCTCACGCGCGCGTGCCCGCAGCGCCTCCTGCGCGGCGTGCCGGTCGCGGCCCGCGAACAGGGCCCGGGACAGGGCGAGCGCGGTGCGCCGCTCGGCCGGTGACAGGTAGCGGTTGCGGCTGGACAGGGCCAGGCCGTCGTCCTCGCGAACGGTCGGCACGGCGACGATGTCGACGCCGAAGTTCAGGTCGCGCACCATGCGCCGGATCAGGGCGAGCTGCTGGGCGTCCTTCTGCCCGTACAGGGCCACGTCGGGACGCGTCAGGTGCAGCAGCTTGGCGACGACGGTGAGCATGCCGTCGAAGTGCCCGGGGCGTGCGGCGCCTTCCAGGCGCTCCCCCATCGGGCCGGCGCTGACGCGGACCTGGGGCTCGCCGCCGGGATAGACCTCGTCGACGGACGGGGCGAACACGACGTCGGCACCGGCCTCCTCGGCGATCTTGAGGTCGGCGTCGAGGGTGCGCGGGTAGCGGTCCAGGTCCTCGCCGGCGCCGAACTGGAGCGGGTTGACGAAGACCGTGACGACGACCTCGCCCCGCGGTCCGGCGATCTCGCGCGCGGTGCGCACGAGGGTGGCGTGGCCCTCGTGCAGGGCACCCATCGTCATCACCACGGCGCGACGGCCCGCACGCGTGCGTGCGTGCAGTTCACCCGCGGTGCGCAGCAGGGTCGTGGTCATCGGGCATCTCCCTCGGCACCGTCGGTCCCCTTGGCGAGCACACCGAGGAGGTCCTCGGCGAGTTCCGGCTTGAGCAGGCCGCTGGCGAGGGCCCGGTCGGCCGTCGCGCGGGCCATCGCCAGATAGCCGTCGACGCTCTGCGGGGCGTGCCTGCGCAGCTCCGAGACGTGAGCGGCGACCGTGCCCGCGTCGCCGCGCGCGACGGGGCCGGTGAGCGCCGCGTCGCCGGAGCGCAGCGCGTTGTCCAGGGCGGCGCCCAGCAGCGGGCCGAGCATCCGGTCGGGGGCCTCGACGCCGGCCGCGCGCAGCAGCTCCAGCGACTGGGCGACCAGGGTGACGAGGTGGTTGGCGCCGAGGGCGAGGGCCGCGTGGTAGAGCGGCCGCCTCTCCTCGGCGATCCACTCCGGCTCGCCGCCCATCTCGATGACGAGGGCCTCGGCGGCCAGCCGCAGTTCGTCGGGCGCGGTGACGCCGAAGGAGCAGCCGGCCAGGCGCTGGACGTCCACCGCGGTACCCGTGAAGGTCATCGCCGGGTGCAGGGCCAGCGGCAGCGCGCCCGCGCGCAGGGCGGGGTCCAGCACGTGCGCGCCGTACCGGCCGGAGGTGTGCACGAGCAGTTGCCCCGGGCGGACGGCGCCGGTCTCGGCGAGGCCCTCGACGAGGCCTGGGAGGGCGTCGTCGGGGACGGTCAGCAGCACGAGGTCGGCGCGCCGCAGGACCTCGGCGGGGGTCACGAGGGGGACGTCCGGCAGCATCGTCGCGGCGCGCCGCCGGGAGGCGTCGGAGACGCCGGAGACGGCGACCGGCCGGTGCCCGGCGAGCTGGAGGGACGCGGCGAGGGCGGGGCCCACCCGACCGGCGCCGACGACACCGACGGTGAGCCGCGCGGGGCGGTCCCTGGGGTCTGGCTGTTGGACTGTACTCACGCGACGGCGGCCTTCCCGTTCCAGTCCGCTCTGGGTACCGGACGATTTCTCGTCATGTTAACGCGATCGGTTGCCGGGGGTCCCGGTCGTCCACAGGCTGTGGGTAACCGCACTTCCTCTCCGGTGCGGAAATCCGGTGCCCGTGCGGCGGGCGAGCCGCGCGTCGCGCCGGTCGGCGCCGTCCGCCGACCAGCGACGGCGTTGTCGGTGGCGGGGTGCACCATGAGGGCATGAGCGTGAGCATCGACATCGCGGGGCTGCGGCCGGAGAGGGTCGCGATCGTGCCGTCCCCCCTCGCCGAGCTCGGCATGGCGCTGCACGCGCTGTCCGAGCCGGGGCACCATCCGGGCCTCCAGGGCTGGGTCACGAGTGTCACCGCGCGCCTGGACCCGCATCTCGCCGACCGGATGTGCGAGGCCGACTTCCTGTGGCGGTCGACGTTCTCGGACCTCTTCCTGCCGTACGCCGGCATCCCGGGTCGCAGCACGCTGCCGCGCGGGACGCTCGCCGAGGAGCTGGACCTCCTCGACAAACTGACGGACGAGCAGTTCGTGGATGCCGCACTGGAGTTCACCTGCGCGATCACCTACGACTCCTACGAACCACTGGCGCTCACGGACGAGCGCGTGCGGCGGCGGGCCCTGGAGGTGGCCGCCTCGCGCGGTCCCCGGCAGGTGCGGTTCACCCAGCGGCTGCTGGACGATCCGCCCAGCGTGCGCGCGTGGCTGCGGCGCTTCCTGGAGGACTGCGACGAGGCGTTCTTCGCGGAGGTCTGGTCACGGTTGGGCCACCAGCTGACGGCGGACGCCCGACACAAGACGGAACTGCTGCGGCACCGCGGACTGGCGGAGGCCCTGGCGGCGGTGTCCCCCGTCCTGAGCCTGGACGAGGCGGCCGGCCGGATCGAGGTCGACAAACTCGTCGAGGGCCGTACGGTCACCGCGGGCGGCGGGCTGCTCCTGGTGCCGACCAGCCTCGGCTGGCCCCACCTCAGCGTGCTGCACCGCAGCGGCTGGCAGCCCGTGCTGCACTACCCCGTCGGCTCCCCCGAGCCGGCCTCGCCGCCGTCGGTCGAGCAGCTCACCCTGCGGATGACGGCCCTGTCCCACCCCGTCCGGATGCGGATCTGCCGCCATCTGGCCCGCAGCGCGTACACCACGAGCGAGCTGGCTCAGGTGCACGGCATGACGGCGCCCGAGATATCGCGGCACCTGGCCGTCCTGAAGAAGGCGGGCCTGATCACCACCCGTCGGCGCGGCCGCTACGTGCTGCACCAGCTCGACGTGACGAGGGTGGCCCGGCTGGGCAGCGACTTCCTGGAGGGACTCCTCAGGTAGGACGGGGGCTTCGCCGTTCCCGGACGGCCGGGCGTCGGCGTCAGCCCGCGGAGCCGCCGGTGCCCGCCGGTGCCCTCGCCGCGCGGTTCCTCGCCCGCCGGCGTCGCAGGCCGTCGCCGAGTTCTCCCGCGAGGATCGCGAGGACGGCGGTCGCGGCACACCCCAGGAGGTCCGGCCGTTGGCCCCCGATGCGGCCCAGGAGCCAGAGGGCCGGCGTCATGGCGGCTCATCACGCGGTCCAGCGGGCGGGCGTGCTCCGGCTCCGTCCCGGAAGCAGTTTCACGCCGTCACCGCAGCCCGCCGGGCCCCGTTCCCGGACGGGGCGGCCGGGCGGCCTCCACCGGAGCCGGTCCTCAGTCGAACCGGACGTGCTTCAGGCCCACCCGCGCCTGGCGCAGTCGGGTGCGCAGCGCCCCGTCCGTGTTCGGCCGCAGGGTCAGCCCGGCCAGGACCGCGATGCGGTCGGCCGTCTTCGGCACGCTCGTGTGGTCCGTCCACAGGTGTTCGGCGAACTCCGGCTCGCACAGCCGCTCCAGGCAGTGATCGAGTCGGCGAACGGCCCAGCTCTCCCCGTCCGCAGCCGGTTTCCTCCCGGTGAGGAACCGCAGGAGGTGCATCAGCCCGCGCTCACGCAGCCGCTTCAACACGGTCTCCCGCTCGGCGAGGAGCGTGAAGTGGTGTACGTCGTGTCCCAGTTCACGCAGTCGGCCGACGGTCTCGGCGAAGTGGCGCGGGTCGGTGACCGTCATGGGGGCGATCACCACGCCGTCGTGCTCGCGGAGCGCCAGGTCGAGGACCTCGACGACGCCCTGCCGCCAGGACGTCAGGTCCTGGAAGTCGCCCCGCAGGTCCGGCGGCAGCATGCGGTGCAGCCCGAAGCCGACGTGTTCGGGGTCGCAGACGACGCTGCCCGGCAACCGGCGCCGGATCTCGTGTGCGGTCTGTGTCTTGCCGCCCCCGAAGGGACCGTTGATCCACAGGAGCATGCGCCGACCCTAGAGCCTGTCGGGCGCGCGCGGGGCGCGTTCGGCGGTGATCCGTGCGCTGCCGGGGAGGCGCCGGCGGACATGTCCCGCTCAGCCGTGGCCCCCCGCCCGCACCAGCCCCGTCTCGTACGCCAGGACCACCACCTGCACCCGGTCCCGCAGCCCGAGCTTCGTCAGGATGCGCCCCACGTGGGTCTTGACGGTCGCCTCGGACAGCACCAGGTGTGCCGCGATCTCCCCGTTGGACAGCCCCTGTGCGACGAGGATCATGACCTCCCGCTCCCGCTCGGTGAGCCGCTCCAGCTCCTTGTGCTGAGGCTCCTTGCCCGCGCTGGGCAGCATCGGCGCGAACCGGTCGAGGAGACGGCGGGTGGTGGAGGGCGCGACCACCGCGTCGCCGCTGTGCACGGAACGGATCGCGGCGAGCAGCTCGCCCGGCGGCACGTCCTTCAGCATGAAACCGGAGGCGCCCGCCTTCAGTCCGGAGAAGGCGTACTCGTCGAGATCGAAGGTGGTCAGGATCAGCACCTTCGGCGGGTCCGGCTCCGCGCAGATGCGCCGGGTGGCCTCGACGCCGTCCAGCTTGGGCATGCGCACGTCCATCAGCACCACGTCGACGGGGGTGGAGCGCACCACCTGGAGGGCCTCGACGCCGTCGCCCGCCTCCGCCACGACGTCCATGTCCGGCTGGGCGGCGAGCACCATCCGGAACCCGGTGCGCAGCAGCATCTGGTCGTCGACGAGCATCACGCGGATCGTCATCGGGTCCTCTTCCGTGGGTGGTGACAGGTGTCGGCACCGGGCGTGCGCCGATGTCGGTGTGCCGGCGTCGGTCCGTCGGCGTCAGTGCGCCGGTTTGAGCGGGAGCAGCGCGCTGATGCGGAATCCTCCGCCGGGGCGCGGACCGGCGTCCAGCGTGCCGCCGACCATGCCGACCCGCTCCCGCATCCCGATCAGGCCGTGGCCCCGGCCGTCGGCGCCGCCCTCCTCGTACAGCTCGTGCGGGGCGCCCTTGCCGTCGTCCTCGACCAGCAGGCCGAGACCGTCGTCGAAGTAGACCAGGCGCACGCTGGCGCCCGCGTCCGGCCCCCCGTGCTTGCGCGTGTTGGTGAGCGCCTCCTGCACGATCCGGTACGCCGTCAGCTCGACGCCGCTGGGCAGGGGCCGCGGGGTGCCCTCGACCTTGAAGTCCACGGGCAGGCCGGAACCGCGGCACTGCTGGACGAGGTCCTCGATCTGCTCGACGTCCGGCTGCGGGACGTACTCCCCGCCCTCCTGGTGCTCGCCGGTGCGCAGGACGCCCAGCAGGCGACGCATCTCGGCGAGGGCCTGCCGGCCGGTGGACGAGATCGTCTCCAGGGCCTTCTTGGCCTGGTCGGGCGCCGCGTCGAGGACGTAGGCGGCGCCGTCGGCCTGCACGACCATCACCGACACGTTGTGCGCGACGACGTCGTGCAGCTCGCGCGCTATCCGGGCGCGCTCGGCGGCGACCGCGACCTTCGCCTGCGCCTCGCGCTCCTTCTCCAGGCGCGCCGCGCGCTCCTCGAGCTGGGCGAAGTACGCGCGGCGGGTGCGCACGGAGTCACCGAGCACCCAGGCCAGCGCGAACGGAACCGTCTGGAAGACGACTATGGCGACGTTGCCCGCCATGGTCGTCTGCTCGTTCGGCCAGCGCAGCTGTGCCAGGGTCGCGGCGATCAGGCCCATGCCCAGCGCGAGCCGCGACGCCCAGCGGGCACCCGTCGCGGCGACCGTGTAGACGATCATCAGCAGGGCGAAGTCGGCGGCCGTCGTGGCGACGTCCAGCACGAGCTGGGCGAGGCCGAGCGCGCCGGCGAGCAGCAGCATCCGCTCCGGCATGCGCCGCCGGAGCGCCATCACCAGGCCCAGCAGGAGCGCGATCGGCACGAGCAGCGCCAGGGAGTCCGTCCCCTGGTGGTTCTGGCCGGAGGTGGTTCCGGCCACCACAGAGATCCCGAACAGGACGAGGGCCCAGAAGCCGTCGACCAGGGTCGGGTGTCTGCGGAGAAAATCGTAGAGGCGCTGCACGTAACCCAGAGTAGGGAAGCCGGATGCGTGCAGGGGTCAACCGGAGGGCCGATCCGGGCCCGGCGCGCGTACTCCGCAAGGTGGAGACCGTGATCACCTGTGCGCCTAGTCTGATCCGGTGGTGGAAACGATCCGGGGGTCGCAACGGTGACGGGCGACGGCGGCTGGCGCGGCTGGCGGGCGGCGGCCGAGGACGCCCTGTACGGGCCGCACGGCTTCTACCTGCGTCCCGAGGGCCCGGCCGGGCACTTCCGCACGTCCGTGCACGCCTCCCCGCTCTTCGCCCTGGCCGTGGCCCGGCTGCTGTGCCGGGTCGACGAGGCCCTGGGCCGGCCCGCGTCGCTCGACTTCGTCGACATGGCAGCCGGCCGCGGCGAACTGGTCACGGGCGTGCTCGACGCCCTGCCGGCCGACGTGGCCGCCCGCACGCGCGCGTACGGCGTCGAGGTCGCCGCCCGTCCGGTGGGCCTGGCCCCCCGGATCACCTGGCTGCCCGAGCCCCCGCCGCAGGTCACCGGCCTGCTGTTCGCCAACGAGTGGCTGGACAACGTGCCGGTGGACGTCGCCGAGGTCGACTCCGCGGGCGTGCCCCGGCTGGTCCTGGTCCGCGACGACGGAACCGAGCGGCTCGGCGAGCCGGTGTCCGGGGCTGACGCGGAGTGGCTCGCGCGGTGGTGGCCGCTGCCGGGCGAGGAGGGGCTGCGGGCGGAGATCGGGCTGCCCCGGGACCGCGCCTGGGCCGCCGCCGTCTCCCGTGTCGCACGGGGGCTCGCGGTGGCCGTGGACTACGCGCACACGGCGCGGGCGCGCCCTCCGTTCGGCACCCTCACCGGCTTCCGGGAGGGCCGCGAGACGGCTCCTGTCCCGGACGGCACGTGCGACATCACGGCGCATGTGGCCCTGGACGCCTGTGCGCAGGCGTCCACCCCGGCGCACGCGCCCGAGCACCCGCTCGTCCTGCGCCAACGCGCCGCCCTGCGCGCCCTCGGGGTGGCGGGCGACCGTCCGGCGCTCGCGCTCGCCTCCACGGACCCCGCCGCGTACGTGCGGGCCCTCGCCGGCGCCGGGGAGGCGGCCGAACTGACCGCGCGGGGCGGACTCGGGGACTTCGGGTGGCTTCTGCGGCCGGTGGGTGTCCCCCACCCGCTCGGTCCGCGCCTCCCGGCCTCCGGGTGAGCCGCGCGGCCTACTTGTCGATGTCCCCGACGACGAAGAACAGCGACCCCAGGATCGCCACCATGTCCGCGACCAGCGTGCCCGGCAGCAGCTCGGTGAGCGCCTGGATGTTGTTGTAGGAGGCCGACCGCAGCTTCAGCCGGTACGGCGTCTTCTCGCCCTTGCTGACGAGGTAGTAGCCGTTGATGCCGAGGGGGTTCTCGGTCCACGCGTACGTGTGCCCCTCGGGCGCCTTGAGGACCTTCGGGAGCCGCTGGTTGATCGGGCCGGGCGGCAGGTCCCCGAGGCGGTCCAGGCAGGCGTCCGCGAGGTCGAGCGCGTTGTGCGTCTGCTCCAGGAGGCACTCGAAGCGGGCGAGGCAGTCGCCCTCGGTCCGGCCCACCACCTCCAGGGTGTCCTGGAGGTCGCCGTACGCGAGGTAGGGCTCGTCGCGGCGCAGGTCGAAGTCGACGCCGGACGCCCGCGCGATCGGCCCGCTCACGCCGTACGCGTGCACGGCCGCCGGGGTCAGGACGCCCACCCCGCGCGTGCGGCCCCGGAAGATCTCGTTGCCGAGCACGAGGTCGTCGTAGACGTCCATGCGCGAGCGCACGGCGGCGACGGCACCGCGCGCGCGGGACGCCCAGCCGGCCGGAAGGTCCTCCTTGAGGCCGCCGACGCGGTTGAACATGTAGTGCATGCGCCCGCCGGACACCTCCTCCATGACGTTCTGGAGCACCTCGCGCTCGCGGAAGGCGTGGAAGACCGGCGTGATCCCGCCCAGCTCCAGCGGATACGACCCCAGGAACATCAGGTGGTTGAGCACCCGGTTCAGCTCCGCGAGCAGGGTCCGCGTCCACACCGCGCGCGGGGGCACCTCCATGCCGAGCATCCGCTCCACGGCGAGGACCACGCCCAGCTCGTTCGAGAACGCCGACAGCCAGTCGTGGCGGTTGGCCAGCATGATGATCTGGCGGTAGTCGCGGGCCTCGAACAGTTTCTCCGCGCCGCGGTGCATATAGCCGATCACCGGCTCGGCCTGCTGGATGCGCTCGCCGTCCAGCACCAGCCTGAGCCGCAGCACGCCGTGCGTGGAGGGGTGCTGGGGGCCGATGTTGAGCACCATGTCGGTGCTCTCCGCGGCACCGCCGATCCCGACCGTGGTCTCCGTCGTAGGAGTCATGGACCCAGTCTCCCCTACGTACGCTGGCCGCATGGAGACGGGGAGCACGGCGGACACCGGCACGACGGCGGACGCCGGGACGACGACGGGGGCCGGGACGCGGTGGACCGGGCTGCCGCCGGGCCTGCTGCGCATGCGGAGGCTGTTGCTGGTGGTGTGGCTGGGGTCGGCCACCGTGGCCGTCGGAGTGCTGCTCGGCCTGTTCGCCGGCCCGGCGTGGGCCGCGTTCGCGCTGCTGCCCCTGGCGGGGACCGTCTGGGGCTGGGCCGGACTCGGCCGCAACTGGCGCTCCTGGCGGTACGCCGAGCGGGCGGACGACCTGCTGATCAGCCGGGGCGTGCTCTGGCGCGAGGAGACGGTCGTGCCGTACGGGCGGATGCAGCTCGTGGAGGTGACCTCCGGTCCCGTCGAGCGGCACTTCGGGCTGGCCAGCGTGCAGTTGCACACGGCGGCCGCGGCGACCGACGCGACGATCCCGGGGCTGGACCCGGCGGAGGCCGAACGGCTGCGGGACCGGCTGACCGCGCTGGGCGAGGCCCGATCGGCGGGACTGTGACGGCGCCGGGCGTCGCGGGGGGCGTACGGCCGGAGCGGGTCGTCGTCGAGCGGCGGCTGCATCCCGTGACGCCGTTCCGGCGGGCGTGGGCGCCCGTCGCCGTGGTCGTCGGGTGGGCGGCGCACGATCCGAACCAGGCGCAGGAGCAGCTGACCCGGCTGACCACGACGACCCTGGTCATCGCGCTCGCGTTGGTCGTACCGGCGGCCTCGCTCTACGGCTTCCTGTCCTGGTGGTTCACGCGCTTCTCGGTGACGGACAGCGAACTGCGCATCCGCACGGGCCTGTTGTTCCGGCGCACCGCGCACATCCGGCTCGAGCGCCTCCAGGCGGTCGACGTCACCCAGCCGCTGCTCGCGCGGATCGCGGGCGTCGCGAAGCTCCGGCTCGACGTCGTCGGCGCCGACAAGAAGGACGAACTGGCCTTCCTCGGCGAGTCGGAGGCGCGTGCCCTGCGCGCGGAGCTGCTCGCGCGCGCGGCGGGTTTCGCGCCCGAGACGGCGCACGAGGTGGGCGAGGCACCCGCGCGCGAGCTGCTGCGGGTGCCGCCGCGCGAACTGGCGGTCGCGCTGATGCTGACCGGCGCCACCTGGGGCGCGCTCGCCGCCGCGCTCGTCGTGCCCCCGGTCCTGTGGCTGGTCACCCACAGCGTGTGGACGGTCCTCGCCACCGGTGTGCCGCTGCTGGGCGCGGCGGGCGCGCGCAGCGCCGGGCGGTTCGTCGGCGAGTACGACTGGACGGTCGGTGAGTCGCCGGACGGGCTGCGGATCGACCACGGCCTCCTCGACCGCGCGCACGAGACGGTGCCGCCCGGCCGCGTGCAGACGGTACGCGTCGTCGAACCGCTGCTGTGGCGGCGGCGCGACTGGGTGCGGGTGGAGCTGGACGTGGCCGGTTCGGCCAACTCCGTGCTGGTGCCCGTCGCCCCGCGCGCGACGGCCGAGGCCGTCATCGCGCGCGTGCTGCCCGGCGCGCGGGTGCCCGCGGCGGCCGCCCTGTCCCGGCCGCCGCGCCGGGCCGGCCGGTGTGTCCCGCTGTGGTGGCGGGGCTACGGCATCACGGTCGCGGACACGGTGTTCGTCGCCCGGCACGGGCTGCTGCGCCGCAGTGTGGCGCTCGTGCCGCACGCCAAGGTGCAGAGCGTGCGCCTGTCCCAGGGGCCCTGGAAGCGGCTGTGGCGGCTCGCCGACGTCCATGTGGACACGGGAGCGAACAAGACGGTGACGGCGCGGCTGCGGGACGCGCGGGAGGCGGCCGAGCTGCTGCGCGGCCAGGCGGACCGGTCCCGGACCGGTCGCCGCGACGCGCGGTCCGACCGGTGGATGGCGTGACCGCCGCACATGCCGCGGCCCGCCGCGCCCGAGTGGGCGTGACGGACCGGAGGGCGTGACGGACCGGGCGGAACCGGGCCTTCGGATCGTCAGCCGTCGGGCTGCGCCCTGAGGATCGCCGGGCGTTCAGGAGGCGGCGCTGCGCAGTCCCTGGACGTCGATCTGCTCGGTCTCGTCGTGCTCGGTGAGGTCGATGACCTGGCCGACGGCGCGTGCGTGCTCGTCGGCCGGCTTGAACTCCGCCTCCGCCTCGGCCTTGTGCAGCGCGAGCGCCTCCTGGCCGACGACGTCGGCGAGGTCCTCGGTCTGCACGGCCTCCAGCGCGGCGGACGTCGGCTCCTTCTGCGTACCGAAGAAGTCGAAACCGCCCTCGGCCGTGGAACTCCGTACCGGCTGCGTGGCCGGTACGACGGCGACGGCGGTCGGGACCGTGAAGTGGCCGGAGGGGCGCTGCGCGGGGGCGGCGGGGTGCGGGACGAGCGCGCCGATGTCGGCGGAGGAGGCCTCGACGAGGGCTTCCGGGGCCTCGGTCGCCCCGGTCGGCTCAGGGGACGAGGCGTCCTCGGTCCTCGTCCGCGCGGCGGGCTCCTGCGCGGCGGGCTCCTGCGGGACGGTCTCCCGCGGGGCGGCCTCCGTCCCCTCCGGAGTGCCGTTCGCCTCGGCGGTCGGGTGGGCGGCGGTCGCGCGCGCGTGCTCGTCGACCGCCTCGGACTTCCCCTTGACCTCGTCCTCCCGCGCGGCCTCCGCGTCGCCGCCGGACTCGGCGGGGGCGGCGGCCCGGACGGGTTCGGCCCCGGCGGGCTCGTCGCCGGCCGCCGCGCTCCTCACCGGCTCCGGTCCGTCGGCGCCGAAGCGGTCCAACGCCGCCTGTGCCCGCAGGAACAGCTGGGACCCGGACGGGGAGAAGACCGCGGGGGTCCGCGGCTCGTCCTCACCGGAGCCGGCGTCCGTGCCCGCGGTCCCGGACGCCTCGGCCGCCTCGGACTCCGTGACGTCGTCGCCCTCGGCCGCCTCGCGCGTCTCGACGGCGTCCTCGCGCGTCTCCGCCGTGTCGTCCTGCGCGGCCCGCGCGGGCGGCAGCGCCAGCGACGGGACGGAGCCCTCTATCTCGAGCAGGCGGCGGCCCTCCAGGGCGCTCGCCCGCTCGGTCTCCGCGGTGGCGTATCGGCGCAGCAGGGACGCGTGTTCGTTGCGCAGGCCGGCCAGTTCGGCGCGCTTGGCCCGCAGCCGCTGCTCCAGCTT
The DNA here is from genome assembly GCF_043198675.1 of Streptomyces sp. NPDC048734. Lineage (NCBI taxonomy): Bacteria > Bacillati > Actinomycetota > Actinomycetes > Kitasatosporales > Streptomycetaceae > Streptomyces > Streptomyces sp. NPDC048734. The sequence continues at coordinate 54,739 of NZ_JBICUZ010000003.1, forward strand.
GACGCGCAGCTCGCGCGACTCCTCGAGGTCACTCTCCAGTTCGGCGACCCGCTCCTCGTAGCGCCACTCGTCGCCGGCACGCGCGCGCGTGAGGTCGGCCACCTGCTTGCCGGCCTGGATGTCCCAGCGGCGCATGACGAACGCGCTCGCGACCGCCGTCGCCGCCGCGGCGGCGGCCAGACCTCGGAGCGCCAGTGGCTCCGTGAACACCCAGGGGCCCAGGGCGCAGACGAGGGAAACTCCTGCGATCGCCGAAGGAGGCAGCAGCCGGTGCAAAGGTGGGGAATGGCGGTGACGTCCACGTGGCATGGCCAGAAACTTACCGCGCGTAGGCGATTGTTGGCGCCCCGCCCCGTAAAAACACAGCCATGGCGAAGCCTTCACGGGACATCAGGAAACCGACCGGCTGTCGAATTCCCCGGGAATCAAGATCATTTCTGGTCGAACGGGCGGTCCGCCGACGTCACCGGCCGCCCGGCTCCCCGCCCAGCCGCCCGCTGATCCATTCCAGGGTCGGCGGGATCTCGCGCCGCCAGGTGTTGAAGTTGTGCCCACCGCTTTCGAGGATGATCGACGAGATCCTCGTCCGGTGCGTGGCCTTCACCAGTTCGATGAACTTCAGCGTGGCCTTGTAGTTGGATTCCCCCAGCTTGCTGCTGGTGACGAGCAGCGAGGTGTCGGGCGCGGGCCGGTGTTTCAGGAACCACCGCAGATCGGCCTCGTCGCGCCGGGTCGCGTCGCCCTGGAAGAGGTCACCGGTCGTCGGGTCGATCGGCGCCTTGTAGTACGCCGACAGGCCCGCGCCCGCCCCGTAGACCTCGGGGTGGTGCATCGCCAGCTTCAGCGCGCAGTAGCCGCCCGTGGAATTGCCTATGACGCCCCAGCTCCCGGGCCCCGTGTTCACCCTGTAGCGGGCCGCCACGGCCGCGGGCAGGTCCTCGGCGAAGAAGGACTCGGTCTGCGGCCCCCCGGGGACGTCCACGCACTCCGTGTCCCGCGGCGGGGCCACCGTCGGCCGCATCATCACCAGGATCATCGGCTGCGTGCGGCCGTCCTCGGCGAGCTCGCGCGCGGTGCGCGGGTAGTCCAGCTTGCCCAGGAGGGCCTCCGCCGTGCCCGGGTAGCCCGTGAGGACGACGACCGCCGGGAACGTGCGCGTGCTGTGCCGCGGGTCGAAGTACTCCGGCGGCAGGTACACGAAGGCGGACGAGGCGATGCGCGTGGTACGGCCGTCAACAGCGACCTCCTGGATCTGGCCGCCGAACTCCGGCCGCCCGCCGCCGCCCTCCACGCGCCGGGTGTCGACCACCCGCAGCGGCCCACCGCCCGCGTGGTCGACGACGACGCCCTGCTCGGTCTCCTGGCCGAACAGGTCCGCCCAACTGGCGTAGAACCCGAAGGCCTGGTTCGCGGCGAGCCCCACGGAGGCGAAGAGGGCCAGCTGGGTGGCCAGCAGCAGGGCGACGCGCGCGCCGACGGCCCGCCAGCCCCGCCCGGCCAACCGCGGCCACTGCCACACGGTGCCGGCGAACAGCAGTACGGCGGAGAGAACCGCCAGCGACAGCACGGTCGTGCTCGTGAGACCCATCGGTGTTCCTGCCTGCGCTCTCCGTCCGGGTTCCCGTGGCCCCCGCTCCCCGCGAGGGCTCGTCCCGGACTTTCCCTGGCCTTTCCGGCGGCTTTGAGGAGAGTGAGTGAACCTCTCCCCCCGAGACACCGTCCTAGAGGGCGCAATGTCGCCGGATGCCCGATCGGCACCGGATTTCAAGGTCTCTCGCGGAACTACGGGATGCGATGTCTGTCAGGGAAGATGAGGAAATGTCGGTCGGGGTTCCGAAACGGGCGGGCCGGGTCCGGCGGTTGGTCAAGGGGCCGCGCCCCGAGGCCGTGCCCCTCCTCGTCGGCCGGGCCTGCGCCCTGGTGGGTCTGCTGGACGTCGCCGCCGGAGTCTTCCCGCGGTTCCGCCACAGCCGTATGCACACCATGGCCGAGGTGCTCCCCGGTGCGCTCGGCCCGTTCGCCGCGGCGCTGTCGCTGAGCGCCGGCGTCCTGCTGCTGCTCCTCGCACACGGCCTCAGGCGCGGCAAGCGGCGGGCGTGGCGCGCGGCGGTCGCCCTCCTCCCGGCGGGCGCCGTCGCCCAGTTCACCTACCGGCACTCGCTCGTCGGCGCGCTGATCTCCGTCGCCCTCCTGGTACCGCTCCTGCGCCACCGCGACCAGTTCGCGGCCCTGCCCGACCCGCGCAGCCGCTGGCGGGCGCTGGCCAACTTCGTCCTCATGGGCGCCGGTTCCCTCGGTCTGGGCCTCGTCATCGTCAGCGCCCATCCGCGGCGCATGGTCGGCGACCCGAGCCTCGCCGACCGCATCACCCACGTCCTGTACGGCCTCTTCGGCTTCGAGGGCCCGGTCGACTACCAGGGCAACACCTCCTGGACGGTCGCCTTCTCCCTCGGTGCCCTCGGTCTGCTCACCGCCATCACCACCGTCTACCTCGCGTTCCGCCCGGAACACCCGGCCGCGCGCCTCACCGAGGAGGACGAGGTCCGGCTGCGCGCCCTGCTGGCCAAGCACGGCCGCCGGGACTCGCTCGGTCACTTCGCGCTGCGCCGCGACAAGGCCGTCGTCTTCTCCCCCAGCGGCAAGGCGGCCGTGACCTACCGTGTCGTCTCCGGCGTGATGCTCGCCAGCGGCGACCCCATCGGCGACGTCGAGGCCTGGCCCGGTGCCATCGAGCGCTTCATGGACGAGGCCAGGGCCCACTCCTGGACGCCCGCCGTCATGGGCTGCTCGGAGACCGGCGGCGAGGTGTGGACCCGCGAGACCGGACTGGACGCCCTGGAACTGGGTGACGAGGCGGTGGTGGACGTCGCGGATTTCTCGCTGGCCGGCCGCGCGATGCGCAACGTGCGCCAGATGGTCAAGCGCATCGAACGCGCCGGTTACGAGACCCGGGTCCGACGTGTCCGTGACCTCGGCGAAGGCGAACTGGAGCGGATCCGGCGCGCCGCCGAGGACTGGCGCGGCACCGACACCGAGCGCGGCTTCTCCATGGCACTCGGCCGCATCGGCGATCCCACCGACGGGGACTGCCTGATCGCCACCGCCCACAAGGCCGACGTCGAGCCGGGTCCCTACGGCGACCTCAAGGCGATCCTGCACTTCGTGCCCTGGGGACCGGACGGCGCCTCGCTGGACCTGATGCGACGCGACCGCTCGGCCGACCCGGGCATGAACGAACTCCTGATCGTCGCCGCCCTCCAGGCCGCCCCCAAGTTCGGCATCGCGCGCGTGTCGCTGAATTTCGCGATGTTCCGCTCGGCGCTGGCCCGCGGCGAGAAGATCGGCGCCGGCCCGGTACTGCGCGCCTGGCGCGGACTGCTGGTCTTCCTCTCCCGCTGGTTCCAGATCGAGTCGCTGTACAAGTTCAACGCCAAGTTCCAGCCCCGCTGGGAACCCCGGTTCGTCGTCTACCGCGCCTCCGCCGACCTGCCCCGCATCGGCTTCGCCGCCATGCAGGCGGAGGGCTTCGTCGACCTCGCCCTGCCCCTGCCGCGCTTCCTGCGCGGCCGTACGTCCGCGGCACGCGCGTGTGCCCACATGGTGGCCGAGCGCACGGTGGCCGAACGGGACGTACGGGCGGCGTAGGCGGACCTCCCGCGGGAGGACGCGAACCGGAAGACCCGTCGAGACCGGCCCGGGCGGCAGCCCCGCCCCCTCAGCCCTGGGGCTGCCGCCGGGCCACCCGGCATGGCGGTCCCCCGCTGGGCCTACGCTGAACGTATGAGCAAGCAGAGCGGACGAGGGCGCGTCGTCGGCCTTCCGGACTGGGACCGCTGCGCGGTCATGGGGGTCGTCAACGTGACCCCCGACTCCTTCTCCGACGGCGGCCGCTGGTTCGACACGACGGCCGCCGTCAAACACGGCCTCGCACTGGTCGCCGAGGGGGCCGACCTGGTCGACGTGGGCGGCGAGTCCACTCGTCCGGGCGCCACCCGCGTCGACGAGGCCGAGGAACTCCGGCGTGTCGTCCCCGTCGTCCGCGGCCTCGCCTCCGAGGGCGCCGTCGTCTCCGTCGACACCATGCGCGCCTCCGTCGCCGCCCAGGCCCTCGCCGCGGGCGCCGCCCTCGTCAACGACGTCAGCGGCGGCCTCGCCGACCCCGAGATGATCCCGGTCGTCGCCGACGCCGGAGCCCCCTTCGTCGTCATGCACTGGCGCGGCTTCCTGGAGGGCGGCAACGTCAAGGGCGTCTACGACGACGTCGTGCGCGAAGTCGTCGAGGAACTGCGCGAGCGCGTGGACGCCGTCCTGGCGGGCGGCATCGCCCCCGACCGGGTGGTCGTCGACCCGGGACTCGGCTTCTCCAAGGAGGCCGGCCACGACCTGTCCCTGCTCGCCCGCCTCGACCGGCTGCGCGGTCTGGGCCACCCCCTGCTCGTCGCCGCGTCCCGCAAGCGGTTCCTCGGCCGGGTGCTGGCGGGGCCGGAAGGCGCGCCCCCGCCCGCACGCGAGCGGGACGCCGCCACGGCCGCCGTCTCCGCGCTCGCGGCACAGGCCGGGGCGTGGGCGGTGCGCGTGCACGAGGTACGCGCGACGGCGGACGCGGTGCGCGTCGCGCGCGCCGTGGAAGGGGCCCGCGCGGACAGCGACGCGCCGGACGCGGTCGCGGTCGCTTCGGACCGGACGTCTCCCGCCACGTACGCACCCGCGACGCAGACGCCCGGCGCGGGCAGGGCAGAAGGGGCGCACGGGACGCCCGACGCGCCTGCCCCTCAGGACACGCGCCCCCCGCACACCTCCCACACCCCACATCCCCCGCACGGCGCAGAAGGAGCCCGGTGAACGCCCCCCACACGGACGTCGAGCAGGTCGAGGCCGCCAACACCTCCTTCTACGAGGCGCTCGAACGGGGCGACTTCGACACGGTGTCCTCGCTCTGGCTCACCCCCGCCGACCTGGGCGTCGACGAGGAGTTCCACGACCCGGCGGACGTGGGCGTGATCTCCTGCGTTCATCCGGGATGGCCGGTGCTCACCGGGCGCGGCGAGGTGCTGCGGTCGTACGCGCTGATCATGGCGAACACCGACTACATCCAGTTCTTCCTCACCGACGTGCACGTGTCCGTCACCGGCGACACGGCCCTGGTGACCTGCACCGAGAACATCCTCAGCGGTGGTCCCGCCCCGGAGGCCGGCGAGGAGCTGGGGCCTCTCGTGGGCCAGCTGGTGGTCGCCACGAACGTGTTCCGCCGCACCCCCGACGGCTGGAAGCTCTGGTCGCACCACGCGTCCCCGGTGCTGGCCGAGAACACCGAGGACGGCGAGGACACCGAGGACGGCGAGGACCCGGACGAGGAGAACCCCTCCTGAGCGGGTAGACGACAAGGGCGCCGGTGGACCACCGGGGCCGGGACGTGGTGGGGATCACGACGCCGGGGCGAGGCCGGCCACCAGCCCGTGAGCCACCGGGTTCCCCGGGGGAAACACCCGGTGAATCCTCCCGGCCCCGACCCGGCCGACGCCCCCGCGGCCCGGCCGTGTCGGTGCTCGCAGGTAGATTCGTCCGAGGCCGGTGTGCCGTCCGCACACGGTAGGGACCGGCCGTTCCCGACGATTGCAGGAGTGATTCGCGTGGATCGTGTCGCGCTGCGCGGCCTCAAGGCCCGCGGGTACCACGGTGTGTTCCCCCGGGAGCGCGAAGAGGGCCAGACCTTCATCGTGGACCTCGTCCTGGGCCTGGACACCCGACCGGCCGCGGCCGACGACGACCTGACGAAGACCGTGCACTACGGCATCGTGGCGGAGGAGGTCGTGGCCGTCGTCCAGGGCGAGCCGGTCGACCTCATCGAGACGCTCGCCGAGCGCATCGCCCAGGCCTGCCTGAAGCACGAAGAGGTCCAGGAGGTCGAGGTCTGCGTCCACAAGCCGGACGCACCGATCACGGTCCCCTTCGACGACGTGACCGTCACCATCACCCGGAGCCGAGTATGACCGCGTTCTTCACCGAGGGTCAGAGCGACCCGACCGTACAGCCGGTGCCCGCCTCCGTCGTCGAGCAGGTCGACGCCGCCGACACCACGCTCCACAACCCCAAGCGGGCCGTGATCTCCATCGGCTCCAACCTCGGCAACCGTCTGGAGACCCTCCAGGGCGCCATCGACGCCCTGGAGGACACCCCCGGCGTGCGCGTCAAGGCGGTCTCCCCTGTGTACGAGACGGAGCCGTGGGGCGTGGAGCCGGGCAGCCAGCCCTCGTACTTCAACGCGATCGTCGTCCTGAAGACCACGCTGCCCCCGTCGTCTCTCCTGGAGCGGGCGCACGCGGTCGAGGAGGCCTTCCACCGCGTCCGGGACGAGCGCTGGGGCGCGCGCACCCTGGACGTCGACATCGTCGCGTACGCCGACGTCGTCTCCGACGATCCGTCACTGACCCTGCCCCACCCGCGCGCCCACGAACGCGCCTTCGTGCTCGCCCCGTGGCACGACGTGGAGCCGGGCGCCCAGGTGCCCGGGCGCGGCGCGGTCGCCGAGCTGCTCGGCACCGTCACCCGCGAGGGAGTGGCCGCCCGCAAGGACCTGGAACTCCGGCTGCCCGAGTAGTCGTTAAGGTCGAGACGACGTAGTCGTTAAGGTCGAGACGACGACCGTCCACGGCCACGGGCCGTGGAACCCGGGGGAATCGAAGGGACACCGTGAGAGAGCTGCGCATCAGGATGCTGGCGGGCGTCTTCGTCGTCGCGGGCGTTCTGTCGTGGGCCGGCGCCCGCCTCTGGAACTCGATCGGGACCCTGCCGAGCGTTCCGCTGGCCGCCCCCGTCGTCCTCGCCGTGATCGCCGTGGTGCTGCTGGCCACAGCGCTCTCGATCCGCGCCCGTCTCAAGGCACAGCGCGAGCGCCGTCCCGAGGCGAAGGGCGTCGATCCGCTGATGGCGGCCCGCGCGGTCGTCTTCGGCCAGGCCAGCGCGCTGGTCGCCGCCCTCGTCGCCGGGATGTACGGCGGTGTCGGCATCTTCCTGCTGGAGTCCCTCGACATCCCCGCCCGCCGCGACCAGGCGATCTACGCCGGGTTCTCGGTCCTGGCGGGTATCGGTGTCATAGCGGCGGCCATCTTCCTGGAGCGCGTCTGCAAGCTCCCCGAGGACGACGACGACAACTCGGGAGCGGCCTCGGCGGCGTGAAGCCGGGCGTGGAGGCGCCGCCGATCGCCTCACCCGCCTCACCGCGTCCCAGCCCGCCTCGGCGGCCGTCGTGAACGGTCTCAGCGCGCCATGATCAGGCTCATCGCCTCGTTGCGCGTCGCCGCGTCCCGCAGCTGTCCGCGGACCGCCGACGTGAGGGTCTTGGCACCGGGCTTGCGGATCCCGCGCATGGACATGCACATGTGCTCGCACTCCACGACGACGATGACTCCGCGCGGCTCCAGGATGTCCATCAGGGAGTCCGCGATCTGCGTGGTGAGACGTTCCTGCACCTGGGGGCGCCGGGCGTAGACGTCCACCAGACGGGCCAGCTTCGACAGACCGGTGATCTTTCCACTGGTGGCCGGGATGTACCCGACGTGAGCGACACCGCGGAACGGCACCAGATGATGCTCACAGGTGCTGTAGACCTCGATGTCCTTCACGAGCACCATCTCGTCGTGCCCCAGGTCGAACGTCGTCGTCAGCACGTCCTCGGGCTGCTGCCACAGGCCCGCGAAGATCTCCCGGTAGGCGCGGGCCACCCGCCCGGGCGTCTCCCGCAGCCCTTCCCGGTCAGGGTTCTCGCCGACCGCGATCAGCAGTTCGCGTACGGCGTTCTCGGCCCGCTTCTCGTCGAACTCGCCGACGGGGCCCTCGCCGTCCAGCGTCACGGGGTCGGTCATCCTGGTGCCTCGTTCCTGTGCGGGTCGCGTGTGGTGGACGCGTGATGGTGCGGCCACAACCGAAATGCCGCGCCCCCCAGGCTAGAACCTGGGGGGCGCGGCATGCATTCCGGGCCTGGTGGGAGCACCGGGACCCGGAGCGTCAGCTCTCCGGACGCTCCTCGGGGGCCGGCTCGGCCACCGAGGCGGGGTCCACCACCGAGGACTTGGCGGTGCTGATCGCGGGCGTCGCGCCGTTGGCCCCGTTGGTCAGTGCCAGCTCCCGGGGGGAGAGCACCGGCGGACGGGTGGACGGCGTGCGCCGCGAGGAGCCGGTCCACGCGGGCCGTGCCGGGCGCTTGACGATGGCGGAGAAGATCTCGGCGATCTCCTCCTTGTTCAGCGTCTCCTTCTCCAGCAGCCGCAGCACCAGGTTGTCGAGGACGTCGCGGTTCTCGACCAGGATCTCCCAGGCCTCGTTGTGCGCGTTCTCGATGAGCTTCTTGACCTCTTCGTCGACCAGCGCGGCGACCTCTTCCGAGTAGTCGCGCTGGTGGGCCATCTCACGGCCGAGGAACGGCTCGGTGTTGTCGCCGCCGAACTTGATGGCGCCGAGACGCTCGGTCATGCCGTACTGGGTGACCATCGCGCGGGCCGTGGCAGTGGCCTTCTCGATGTCGTTCGCGGCACCGGTGGTCGGGTCGTGGAAGACCAGTTCCTCGGCAGCGCGACCGCCCAGCATGTAGGCGAGCTGGTCGAGCATCTCGTTACGGGTGGTCGAGTACTTGTCCTCGTCCGGGAGCACCATCGTGTAGCCGAGCGCGCGGCCGCGGGACAGGATGGTGATCTTGTGCACCGGGTCGGAGTTGGGGGAGGCCGCCGCGACCAGGGCGTGGCCGCCCTCGTGGTACGCGGTGATCTTCTTCTCCTTGTCCGACATGATCCGGGTCCGCTTCTGCGGGCCCGCGACCACACGGTCGATCGCCTCGTCCAGCATGTGGTTGTCGATCAGCTTCTTGTCCGAGCGGGCCGTGAGCAGCGCGGCCTCGTTCAGCACGTTGGAGAGATCGGCACCCGTGAAGCCGGGGGTGCGGCGGGCGACGGCGGCCAGGTCGACGTCGGGCGCGACCGGCTTGCCCTTCTGGTGGACCTTGAGGATCTCCAGACGGCCCTGCATGTCCGGGCGGTCGACCGCGATCTGACGGTCGAAGCGACCGGGGCGCAGCAGCGCCGGGTCGAGGATGTCGGGCCGGTTCGTGGCGGCGATGAGGATCACGCCACCCTTCACGTCGAAGCCGTCCATCTCGACGAGCAGCTGGTTCAGCGTCTGCTCACGCTCGTCGTGACCGCCGCCGAGGCCGGCGCCGCGATGGCGGCCGACCGCGTCGATCTCGTCGACGAAGACGATCGCAGGGGCGTTCGCCTTGGCCTGCTCGAAGAGGTCACGCACTCGGGAGGCACCGACACCGACGAACATCTCGACGAAGTCGGAACCGGAGATCGAGTAGAAGGGGACGCCCGCCTCGCCGGCGACGGCGCGCGCGAGCAGGGTCTTGCCGGTGCCGGGAGGCCCGTACAGGAGCACGCCCTTGGGAATCTTGGCGCCGACGGCCTGGAACTTCGCCGGTTCCTGGAGGAACTCCTTGATCTCGTGGAGCTCCTCGACGGCCTCGTCCGAGCCGGCGACGTCCGCGAACGTCGTCTTCGGCGTGTCCTTGGTGATGAGCTTCGCCTTGGACTTGCCGAAGTTCATGACCCGGGAGCCGCCGCCCTGCATCTGATTCATCAGGAACAGGAAGACGACGACGATGAGGACGAAGGGGAGCAGGGACAGCAGGATCCCGACGAAAGCGTTCTGCTTCGTCGGAGAGACCGTGTACCCGTCCGGAATCTGCTTGTCCTGGTACTTGGTCTGCAGCGTATTGGCGATGGTCACGCCCTGATCGCCGATGTAGCTCGCCTGGATCTTCGAGCTGCCCTCGACCTTTGTGCCGTCCTTGAGCGTGACCTTGATGGTCTGCTCGTCACCGGTGGTGAGCTTGGCCGACTCGACCTTGTTGTCGTTGATCGCTGCAACGACTTGGCCGGTGTCCACCGTCTTGTGGCCGCCGGACGAGCCGACGACCTGCATCAACACGACCACGGCAAGGACGGCCAGCACGATCCACATGACCGGCCCACGGAAGTATCGCTTCACGTCCATCCATACGGAGCGGTGCCGCCCCGTCCCTCCTGCCATAGTGAGTTTGATAAGACAGTTCTTCTGACGGTACCCCAGCATCGTCGCGCGAAGCCGCACGGGGAAGCCTGGCGAACCCGTCTGCATGCTTCAACGGCGCGGAACCCGCTGGGGTTCCCGATCGTCCTACAGAGGACGCTCTTGTGGCTCAGCCGCCGTAGACGTGGGGCGCGAGCGTACCGACGAACGGCAGGTTGCGGTACTTCTCGGCATAGTCGAGGCCGTACCCCACGACGAACTCGTTGGGGATGTCGAATCCGACCCACTCCACGTCGATCGCGACCTTGGCCGCCTCCGGCTTGCGCAGCAGCGTGCACACCTTGAGGGAGGCGGGCTCGCGCGAGCCGAGGTTGGACAGCAGCCAGGACAGGGTCAGCCCGGAGTCGATGATGTCCTCGACGATCAGGACGTGCTTGCCCTTGATGTCGGTGTCGAGGTCCTTGAGGATCCGCACCACACCGGAGGACTGGGTGCCCGCGCCGTAGGAGGACACGGCCATCCAGTCCATGGTGACGGGGGTGGACAGCGCCCGCGCGAGGTCGGCCATGACCATCACCGCGCCCTTGAGGACGCCGACGATGAGCAGGTCCTTGCCCGCGTACTCCGTGTCGATCTTCGCCGCCAGCTCCGCCAGCTTGGCGTCGATCTCTTCCTTGGTGATGAGCACCGTCTTGAGGTCGGCACCCATGTCTTTCGCGTCCACCCGCATCACTTTCGGTCGTCCTACCGGCCGCCGCCCCTCCGAATGGAGGGTCGGGATTCAGCCTTGCCGAATGACCAGTCTGCCACCCTGCCGCTGGGCGACGACTTTGCCGGGGAGGTTGATGGCTCCCTGGCCGCGCCAGCCGGTGATCAGCCGGTCGATCTCCTCGATGTGCCGGGCGAAGAGCGAACCGGCCGGGGCGCCCGCCTCGATGGCGGCGCGGCGCAGGATGCGGCGGCGGACGGCGGGCGGCAGGGCGTAGAGCTTGGCGCACTCCAGCAGACCGGCGTTGTCCCGGACGGCGGCCTCGGCCCGGCCGGCCCAGGCGTCGAGGGCGTCGGCGTCGTCGCGGGAGAGCTGGGCCGTACGGGCGAGGGCTTCGACGACGCCCTTGCCGAGGGCCTTCTCCAGGGCGGGCAGCCCCTCGTGGCGGAGCCGGGAACGGGTGTAGGCCGGGTCGGCGTTGTGCGGGTCGTCCCAGACGGGGAGGGACTGGACCATGCAGGCCTTGCGTGCGGTCTGCCGGTCGAGTTGGAGGAAGGGCCGGCGGTAGCGGCCGCCGGCCCCCGAGACCGCGGCCATTCCGGAGAGGGAGCGGATGCCCGAGCCGCGGGCGAGGCCGAGGAGAACCGTCTCGGCCTGGTCGTCTCGGGTGTGGCCGAGGAGGATCGCGGCGGCGCCGTGGCGGTCGGCGGCGGCGTCGAGGGCGGCGTAGCGGGCGTCACGGGCGGCGGCCTCGGGGCCGCCTTCGCGGCCGACGGTGACGGCGGCGGCCTCCACCGGGTCGAGGCCGAGTTCGCGCAGGCGCAGGACGACCTCGTCGGCGCGCAGGTCGGAGCCGGCCTGGAGGCCGTGGTCGACGGTGACGCCGCCGGCCCGGACGCCGAGCTTGGGAGCCTCGAAGGCGAGGGCCGAGGCGAGCGCCATGGAGTCGGCGCCGCCGGAGCAGGCCACGAGCACGAGCGGCGATGACGGACGCTCGCGTGCGAGGTCGTCAGGGGTGCTGTGGTGGTCGGTGAGGATGTCGTGGAGGACGCGGCGGACCGCCAGGCGTATCGCCGCGACCGCAGGATGGGGACCCATGTCCGGTTCCCTTCATGAAATTTTCGGGGTTTGAACCCGAGGTCGGTCACGCAGAGTGTGTAGATGGTGACAGAACCGGGCCGTTCCCCGAGCATTGCACGCCTGATGGGGACTCACGGTCCCTCGGACGGGTGATTGCGAAGGCATTCTCCTGCCGTCGGCCGATTTTCGGTTCCCGTCCGCCGTCGTGCTCACCACCGGCTCAGCGGTTCAGGAGTCCGCCTTGCGGTGCACCCGGGCGACCCAGTCCGCCGGTTTCGCGATCTCGGCCTTGGTGGGGAGGGTGTTCGGCGAGGTCCACACACGGTTGAAGCCGTCCATGCCGACCTGGTCGACGACGGCCCGCACGAAACGCTCACCGTCCTTGTACTGCCTGAGCTTGGCGTCCAGGCCGAGCAGCCTGCGCAGGGCCATGTCCAGCCGCGAGGCGCCCCTGGCGCGACGCTGCTGGAACTTCTCGCGGATCTCGGCGACGGTCGGCACGACCTCCGGGCCCACCCCGTCCATGACGAAGTCGGCGTGGCCCTCCAGGAGGGACATCACGGCGGTGAGCCGGGCGAGGATCTCCCGCTGGGCGGGGCTCTGGACCAGCTCGACCAGGGAACGGCCGCCGTCGTCCTCCTCCCCCTCGGGTCGTCCGCCGACGAGGGACTGGGCCGCTTCCCTGATCCGCTCCAGGAACGTCATGGGGTCGACGTCCGTCTCCGCCAAGAACGACTGGATCTCGCCCTCCAGGTGGTCGCGGAGCCAGGGCACCGCGGAGAACTGCGTGCGGTGCGTCTCCTCGTGCAGGCACACCCAGAGGCGGAAGTCGTGGGGGCTCACGTCGAGTTCGCGTTCGACGTGCACGATGTTCGGCGCGACGAGGAGCAGCCGCCCGCCGCCGTCGGCACCCGCGGGCAGCTCGCGGGTGGCGGGGGCGAAGGTCTCGTACTGGCCGAGGACGCGGGAGGACAGGAACGACAGCAGCATGCCGAGTTCGACGCCCGTGACCTTGCCGCCGACCGCGCCGAGGACCGCGTTGCCGCTGCGGCGTCCCTCCACCTTGTCGAGGAGGGGCTTGAGGAGCTCCCGGAAGCCGGCCACGTTCGCCCGGATCCAGCCGGGACGGTCGACGACCAGGACGGGGGTGTCGTGCATCTCCTCGGTGCCCAGACGAGTGAAGCCCCGGACGTGTCCTTCCGAGACCTTGGCGTGCCGGCGCAGTTCCGCGACGACGGCGCGGGCCTCGTCGCGACTCACCTCCGGGCCTGGCCGTACGAGGCGGGTCGCGGTCGCGACCGCGAGGTTCCAGTCGACCATCCCGGAAGAGGCACCACCGATGCTCGTCATGCGTCAACCGTACGTGAGGGGTGCCGTTGCGGGCAGGGCGTGGGGTGGGAGTGGGGGATGCCTCAGGGTCGGCGTCCGGGTCGGCGTGGCCCTCGGTCGGGGGCGGGCGGGCGGTGACCGGACGCCGGACGGGCCGGCTTCAGCCGCAGCCGCAGGCGGCCAGGGCCGTGGCGGCCCGGTCCAGGGCCGTCTGGGCCGCGGCCGGGTCGGTGGTGTTCGCGGTGAGGACGGCGAAGGCCAGGAGGTGGCCGTCGCGGTCGACGACCGTGCCGGCGAGGGTGTTGACGCCGGTCAGGGTGCCGGTCTTGGCGCGGACGACACCGGCCGCGCCGTCCGTGTAGCGGGTGCTGAGGGTGCCGGTGAAGCCGGCGACGGGCAGGCCGGTGAGGACGGGGCGGAGGTCGGGGCGCGCGGGGTCGCCGGCCTTGACGAGGAGCGCGGTCAGGAGGTTCGCGGTCAGTCTGTCGTTCCGGTCGAGGCCGCTGCCGTCCCTGAAGTCGACGCCGTCCAGCGGCAGTCCGAGCCGTCCCAGCTGGGTGCGGATCGCCTTGCCCGCGCCGGCGAAGTCGGCGCGCACCCCGGTCGCGAGGGCGGTCTGGCGGGCGAGCGCCTCGGCGATGTCGTTGTCGCTGTTGGTCAGCATCCGCTCGACGAGCGAGGCCAGCGGGGGCGAGGCGACCGTGGCCAGCGTCTGCGCACGGGCGGAGGCCTTCGACGGTCCGGGCGCGGACGTCTTGATCCCGTACGCCCCCAGGAAGTCCGCGAACTTCCTCGTCGCGTCCGCCGCCGGGTCGGGCACGCGGGTCGCCGGGCCGCTCGTCGAGCCGTCCGCGCGGCCCTCGTCGGCGGTCAGGGCGGTGACCCGGGCCAGGTTCGGGTTGACTCCGATCGGGTGAACTTCGGTGCCGGCGTACAGGGTGGTGTCGTACGACAGCGTCGCCCGGGTGATGCCGCGTTTCTTCAGGGCCGTGGCCGTGGAGGCGGCGAGGGTGTGCAGGTCGGCCCAGCCCTCGGGGGTCTCGCGGGCGGTGAGGGTGGGGTCGCCGCCGCCGACGAGGACGACCTCCCCGGTGCCGGGTTCCAGGGCGGTGCGGGTGGTGAGACGGTGGTCGGCGCCCAGCGCGGTGAGCGCGGCGACCGCGGTGGCGATCTTCGTGGTGGAGGCCGGGGTGAGCGCGTCGTCGGCTCCGCTGCCGTAGAGCCGCTTGCCGGTGGTCACGTCGACGACGGCGGCCGTACGACGGGTGCCGAGGGCCGGGTCGGCGAGGAGCGGGCCGAGGACGCGCGTGAGGGCGGCGGAGCCGGGGGCCGACTTCACGGCGGTCGTCGCGCCGCCGAGGCCGGCCAGGACGGACGCGGCGCTGGGTGCGGGCCTCGGCGCCCCGGCCGCCGTGCCGGACGTATCGGACGCTTCGGTCCCGCGGCCGTGATCTGCGCCACCCACCCGCTCCAGTGCGGCGGCCCGGTCCCGCTCGGCCGTACGCTGGCCGGAGGAGTCCCAGGGGCCGGCGGCGGTCGCCACGCCGACGGCCAGGGCCAGTCCGGCGGTCGTCGCACCCGCGGTGTACTGCCAGGTCCGGCCGGGCCTCGGCCTCGTGATCAGCGTGAGCTGCGGTTTCACCGCCTGCCTGAGCCGTGCGACCCGCGGCCCGGCGGCCGCCGCCGCGCGCGCGAGACGGGGCCGCACGGCCCCGGCGACCCGCGCCAGACGTGGTCGTACGGCGTCCGCGACCCGCACCACGTGCGGTCTCGCGGCCCGCCAAGGCCTCAGCTCGGGCACGATCACCAGCCCCTTTCGCGATCACACACCTGCGTGAGGGACACTTAACCACCAGAACTATGTGCTGATCATGGAGGAGCCACCGGTGGAGTTCGACGTCACGATCGAGATCCCGAAGGGTTCGCGGAACAAGTACGAGGTGGACCACGAGACCGGTCGGATCCGCCTGGACCGTCGACTCTTCACCTCGACCGCCTACCCGACCGACTACGGCTTCGTCGAGAACACTCTCGGCGAGGACGGTGACCCGCTGGACGCGCTGGTCATCCTGGACGAGCCGACCTTCCCGGGTTGCCTCATCCGCTGCCGCGCGATCGGCATGTTCCGCATGACCGACGAGGCCGGCGGCGACGACAAGCTGCTCTGCGTCCCGTCGACGGACCCGCGCGTGGAGCACCTGCGGGACATCCACCACGTGTCGGAGTTCGACCGGCTGGAGATCCAGCACTTCTTCGAGGTCTACAAGGACCTGGAGCCCGGCAAGTCCGTCGAGGGCGCCGACTGGGTGGGCCGCACCGACGCCGAGGCCGAGATCGAGCGGTCGTACAAGCGCTTCAAGGACCAGGGCGGTCACTGAGTCGTTCGGCCCCGAGGGGCCGTGGAGGGCCGCACGCACGCGTGCGGCCCTCCCGCGTGTCGGGCGCGGATGTCGGTAAGCGCGCGTTCCCGGGCATACGTCAGTCGCACCCGTGGGTACGCACATGTCGGTACGCGTACGTCGAGGCGTGTACGTCGGTGCTCATACCGAGGTCTACGGAATGTGTCGTTCAGGGAGCGTTGCCCAGTGACGGAGGCGGAGGACCGCAAGCCGCAGTCGGACGAGGCGAGGGGCACGTTCGATCCGGAGATCACCTCCGAGTTCGCGATCCCGCGGGGACTGGCCGTCCCCAGGGGCGGGGGCGAGTCGGAGACCACGTCGGAGTTCGCCGTTCCGGTCGGACTGGACGTCGCGCAGCCGGCCGGGGGTGAGTCCGAGGGGTCGGCGTTCAGCCCGCCGAGGACGTACAGCTCGCGGCACGCCCCGCCCGCCTTCACGCCCGCCGAGGGCTTTCCCGTGGTCAGTCTGACCAAGGACGTGCCCTGGCAGGACCGGATGCGGACGATGCTGCGCATGCCGGTGGCCGAGCGGCCCGCGCCGGAGCCGCCGCCCAAGGCGGAGGAGGGCGGCCCGGCCGTCCCGCGGGTGCTCGACCTGACGCTGCGCATCGGCGAGCTGCTGCTGGCGGGCGGGGAGGGCGCCGAGGACGTGGAGGCCGCGATGTTCGCGGTCTGCCGCTCCTACGGGCTCGACCGCTGCGAGCCGAACGTCACCTTCACCCTGCTGTCGATCTCGTACCAGCCCTCCCTGGTGGAGGACCCGGTGACGGCCTCACGGACCGTGCGGCGCCGGGGCACCGACTACACCCGGCTGGCGTCCGTCTTCCACCTCGTCGACGCCCTCAGCGACCCCGAGACGCACATCTCGCTGGAGGAGGCGTACCGGCGGCTCGCCGAGATGCGGCGCAACCGGCACCCGTATCCGACCTGGGTGCTGACCTCGGCGAGCGGGCTGCTGGCCGGCGCGGCCTCGGTGCTCGTCGGCGGCGACCTGACCGTGTTCGTGGCGGCGGCGATCGGCGCGATGCTCGGCGACCGGCTGGCGTGGCTGTGCGCCGGACGCGGGCTGCCGGAGTTCTACCAGTTCCTGGTGGCCGCGATGCCGCCCGCCGCGATAGGCATCGCGCTGACGCTCGGGCACGTCGACGTGAAGGCGTCCGCCGTCATCACCGGTGGGCTGTTCGCGCTGCTGCCCGGGCGGGCCCTCGTGGCGGGCGTCCAGGACGGTCTGACGGGCTTCTACATCACCGCCGCCGCCCGCCTGCTGGAGGTCATGTACTTCTTCGTCGGCATCGTCGTCGGCGTGCTGGTCATGCTCTACCTCGGCGTGCAGCTGGGCGCCCATCTCAACCCCGACGCCTACCTGGGCATCACCAAGCGGCCGCTGTGGCAGATCGGTGCGTCGATGCTGCTGTCGCTGACCTTCGCGGTACTGCTCCAGCAGGAGCGGTCCACCGTGCTGGCCGTGACGCTGAACGGGGGCGTCGCCTGGTCGGTGTACGGCGCGATGCACTATGCCGGTGACATCTCGCCGGTGGCCTCCACCGCCGTCGCGGCGGGGGTGGTCGGGCTGTTCGGGCAGCTGCTGTCGCGGTACCGGTTCGCGTCCGCGCTGCCCTACACGACCGCGGCGATCGGGCCCCTGCTGCCCGGTTCGGCCACGTACTTCGGGCTGCTGGCCATCGCGCAGAACGAGGTGGACGCGGGGCTGGTCTCCCTGACCAAGGCGGCCGCGTTGGCGATGGCCATCGCCATCGGCGTGAACCTGGGGTCGGAGATCTCGCGGTTGTTCCTGCGGATCGGGTCCGCGGAGAAGCGGCGGGCCGCCAAGCGGACACGGGGGTTCTGACGCCGGGGCCGGCCCCGGCGGACCTCCCGTGCCCGCGGTCGCGTTTCAGTAGCCCTGGTTGTGCGGGTACTGGCCGTTCTGCTGCTGCTGCGGCTGGGACTGGGGCTGCCAGTCCTGCTGGGGGTACTGCTGCTGCGGGTACTGCTGTTGCTGGGGGTACTGCTGCTGCTGGGGGTACTGCTGCTGGTACTGCTGACCGTAGTAGTCGCCCTGGTACTCGCCCTGGTACTGGTCCTGGTCCTGGTCGCTGCCCTGGTACCGGTTCTGGTCGCTGCCCTGGTACTGGTTCCGCCCCTGGTCGCCGTACGGGTCGTGGTCCTCGATGCGGCGGAGTCGGGTGGTGGCGTCGTCCATGGCCGGGGCCGGGGTCGGGGTCGGCTGCGCGGAGGGCTCGGCCTGCGGGGGGTTCTTCTTGGACTGGGAGCGGGCGCGGAGGAACTCGACGATGATCGGGACCACCGAGAGAAGGACGATCAGGAGCAGGATCGGCTCGATGTTCTTCTTGACGAAGTCGATGTTGCCCAGCCAGGAACCGAGCAGGGTCACGCCCGCGCCCCACAGGACGCCGCCGAGGACGTTGAAGATCAGGAAGGACCGGTACCGCATGCCGCTGACGCCGGCGATGATCGGCGTAAACGTGCGCACGATGGGCACGAAGCGGGCCAGGACCAGGGACTTGGGGCCGTACTTCTCGAAGAAGTCGTGCGCCTTGGTGACGTTCTCCTGCTTGAAGAGGCGGGAGTCCGGGCGGGTGAAGAGGGACGGCCCCACCTTCTTGCCGAACATGTAGCCCGCCTGGTCGCCCAGGATCGCGGCGACGCAGATCAGGACGATGGCCGCCCACAGCGGGAAGTCCAGCTGGCCCGACGTGATCAGCAGGCCCGCGGTGAACAGCAGCGAGTCACCCGGCAGGAAGAAGCCGATGAGCAGGCCCGACTCCGCGAAGACGATGAGCAGCAGGCCCCAGATGCCGAAGCTGTCCAGCAGGTAATCGGGATCCAGCCAGCTCGGTCCGAGGGCAAGGGTCGTCACGGTTCCGGGCTCCTGACGGGGGTGAGGGAGTTCAGCGTCCTTCTACGGCCGCACAAAGCTATCAACGTCATGTGTCCGCCCCAGGTTCCATGGGGGTCCCCAGGATGCACTGTGAGCCCGCTCGGGCAAACCTGTGAGCATGGGTATAGAAGATTACGGCGGCGGCCAGGGGCCCCAGCCGGACGTACTGGTCGTCACCACCAACGACGTACCCGGACACCGGGTCGAGCAGGTCATCGGTGAGGTCTTCGGACTGACGGTGCGTTCGCGGCACCTCGGGAGCCAGATCGGAGCGGGGCTGAAGTCGATGATCGGCGGCGAGCTGAAGGGCCTCACCAAAACGCTCGTGGAGACCCGCAACCAGGCCATGGACCGGCTCGTGGAGCAGGCACGCGCGCGTGGCGCCAACGCCGTCCTCGCGTTCCGCTTCGACGTCACGGAGGCGGCCGACGTGGGCACCGAGGTGTGCGCGTACGGGACGGCGGTGGTCGTGGCCCGGGAGTGACCCCGGGCCGGGGCCCTACGCGGGCGTGTGCCGGGCCGCGTTGGCGGTGATCGCCTCCTTGAGGTGCTCGGCGAGACCCGGGCGGGTGGAGTCGTAGAAGGCCTTGAACCGCTCGTCGGTGACGTACATCTCGCCCAGGGACCGGTGGAGCGCGTGGGAGCACGCGTAGAACCAGCCGCTGATGTGCTGCCGGTGTTCCTCGGCCATGTCCATGGCCCGCTCGCCGGTGGGTGGTTCACCGGCCGCCACGAGCGCGTCGTAGCGTCCGCTCCAGTCGGCCGCCTCCGCCTGCATGCGCCGCCAGTCGTCCTTGGTGTAGCGGGCGGTCCTGCGCCGTGACTCCGCGTACGGCTCGGTGCCGCCCCAGCGCCGCTCGGCCTCCTCGGCGTACTGCTCGGGATCCTTGTCCCCGAAGACCTCGAAGCGTTCCTCGGGGGTCAGTTCGATGCCCATCTCACGTGCCTCCATGGCGTGTTCCACGGCCGCGGCCATCTTCTGCAGCTGCTCGATCCGGGCGTTCAGCAGGTCGAGCCGGCGGCGCAGGTGCGCGCGCGGGTCGGCCTGCGGATCGTCGAGCAGGGCGGCGACCTCGTCGAGCGGGAAGCCGAGTTCCCGGTAGAACAGGATCCGCTGCAGCCGGTCGAGGTCGGCGTCGCTGTAGCGCCGGTGGCCCGCGTGGCTGCGCTCGCTCGGGGCGAGCAGGCCGATGCCGTCGTAGTGGTGCAGGGCACGCACCGTCACCCCGGCGAAGCCGGCGACCTGTCCCACGGAGTAGCTCACTTCGTCCTCTCCCTTCCGGGTTCGTCCTCCACGATGGGCCCTCACGCGGCGTGAGGTGCAAGCCCGCCCCTCCCTCGCCGTCGGCGGCGCCCCCTCCCCCGGCGGCACTCCCCGGGCAATGCCCCTTTTGCCCGCTTATCGTGAGCCCGTGGCTCACGACACCGCGCGGCAGGCGCCCCCCTCTCCGGCGAGCTCCGCGCGCGCGTTGCTGCCCTCGATCCTGCCCGCCCTGGTCGTCGGTGTGCTGGCGAGCCTGCTCCTGCTGCTGGTGAGCGCACTGGCCGGACAGTTGCAGAACGTGCTGTGGGAGAACCTGCCGGACGCCCTGGGGGTGGGCCGCTACTCGGTGCTGTGGATGTTCGTCGTCCTCACCGCCACCGGCATCGCGGTCGGTCTGGTGGTGTGGAAGGTGCCGGGGCACGCGGGCCCCGATCCGGCGACCACCGGCCTGGACGCCCCCGTGTTGCCGCCCGTGGTGCTGCCGGGGCTGCTGCTGGCGACCATGCTGATGCTGGCGGGCGGGCCGAGCCTGGGCCCGGAGAACCCGGTCATCGCGGTGAACGTGGGGCTGGCGTACTGGCTGGGCCGTCGGCTGCTGCCGCGGGCGCCGGACCGGGTGTGGCCGGTGCTGGCGGAGGCCGCGACGATCGGGGCGCTGTTCGGCACGCCGGTCGCGGCGGCGCTGCTGATCTCCGAGGCGCTGGCCGGGCGGCAGACCGAGGGGCCGCTGTGGAACAACGTCTTCGCGCCGCTCGTCGCGGCCGCGGCCGGCTCGATGACGACGACCCTCGTGGCCCGGCCGAGCTTCGACCTCGGGCTGCCGTCGTTCGGGCAGCCCGACTGGGACGACCTGCTGTCGGCGATGGTGGTCGCCTCCGTGGGCGCGCTGCTCGGCATGACCGCCGTGCGCGCCTTCCCGTACGTCCACGGCGCCTTCGCGCGGCTGCGGCACCCCATGCTGGTGCTGCCGGCCGGCGGGGTCGTGCTGGGACTGCTGGCGGCGCTGGGCGGCCACCTGACGCTCTTCAAGGGGCTGGACGAGGTCGATGAGCTGGCCCACGATCCCGAGGGCTGGACGGCCGGGGAGTTCGCCACGATGACGGTGGTGAAGCTGGCCGCGCTGCTCGTCGCCGCGTCCTGCGGCTTCCGTGGCGGACGGATCTTCCCGGCGGTGTTCGTGGGCGCCGCCCTCGGGCTGACCGCCCACGCCCTCGTGCCCGCCGTGCATCCCGCGGTGGGGGTCGCGACGGGCGTGCTCGGGGTGCTCCTCGCCATCACCCGGCAGGGCTGGGTGAGCCTGTTCGTCGCCGCCGTCCTGGTCTCCTCCCCCTCGATCATCGCTCTGCTGTGCATCGCCTCGCTGCCGGCCTGGCTGCTGGTGACCGGCAGGCCGCAGATGCGGCTGCGGGAGGACGGGACGGCGATCCGGTGAACCGATCAGACCCTTCGATCCGATGAAGGAGCGGGGAGGACGCCGACCCCGCAACCGCAGACCGCCAACCGCAGACCGCTACCCCCGAGCCCTGAGCCCCGAGCCCGAGCCCGAGCCCGAGCCCGAGCCCCGACAGGAGAATCCCATGGCCCTGCACAAAGGCCTTGCCAAGGCCGACGAACGCTCCCGCTCCGTGAATCCCTTCTACGGCGAGGCGGACCCGGTCGGCGGTATGACCGAGGCACCGCCCAAGCACCGGCTGCCGGACGGCCCGACGCCGCCCTCGACGGCGTATCAGCTGGTGCACGACGAACTGATGCTGGACGGCAACTCCCGGCTGAACCTGGCCACCTTCGTCACCACGTGGATGGAGCCGCAGGCAGGGCTGCTGATGGCGGAGTGCCGTGACAAGAACATGATCGACAAGGACGAGTACCCGCGCACCGCGGAGCTGGAGCGCCGCTGCGTGGCCATGCTCGCCAACCTGTGGAACGCGCCTGATCCGTCGGCGGCCGTGGGCTGCTCGACGACCGGGTCGAGCGAGGCGTGCATGCTGGCCGGGATGGCCCTCAAGCGGCGGTGGAGCAAACGCGCCGCCGACCCGGCCGCCAGGCCGAACCTGGTCATGGGGGTCAACGTCCAGGTCTGCTGGGAGAAGTTCTGCAACTTCTGGGAGGTCGAGGCCCGCCTGGTGCCCATGGAGGGCGAGCGCTTCCACCTGGACCCGCAGGCCGCCGCCGACCTGTGCGACGAGAACACCATCGGGGTCGTCGGCATCCTCGGCTCCACTTTCGACGGGTCCTACGAGCCGATCGCCGAGCTGTGCGCGGCCCTGGACGCCCTCCAGGAGCGGACCGGCCTGGACGTGCCGGTGCATGTCGACGGGGCGTCCGGCGCGATGATCGCGCCCTTCCTGGACGAGGACCTCGTGTGGGACTTCCGCCTCGCGCGCGTGGCGTCGATCAACACCTCCGGGCACAAGTACGGACTGGTCTACCCCGGTGTCGGCTGGGCCCTGTGGCGCGACAAGGACGCCCTGCCCGAGGAGCTGGTCTTCCGCGTCAACTACCTGGGCGGCGACATGCCGACCTTCGCGCTGAACTTCTCGCGGCCCGGCGCCCAGGTCGTCGCGCAGTACTACACGTTCCTGCGGCTGGGCCGCTCGGGTTACCAGGCCGTGCAGCGCTCCACGCGGGACATCGCCCGGGGGCTGGCCGACCGAGTGGAGGCGCTCGGCGACTTCCGGCTGCTGACCCGGGGCGACCAACTGCCCGTCCTCGCCTTCACCACGGCCCCGGATGTCGAGTCGTACGACGTCTTCGACGTCTCCCGGCGGCTGCGTGAGCACGGCTGGCTGGTGCCGGCGTACACCTTCCCGCCGAACCGCGAGGATCTGTCCGTCGTGCGGATCGTGTGCCGCAACGGCTTCTCGTCGGACCTGGCCGACCTGTTCGTCGACGACCTGACGCGGCTGCTTCCGGAGCTGCGCCGGCAGCCGCACCCGCAGACCCGGGACAAGGGGGCGGCCACCGGCTTCCATCACTGATGTCAGCGGCTCATGCGCCCGAACCTGTGCACCGCCGCCGGGAAGAAGACGGCGAGCAGGACCAGCGGCCAGACCACGGCCGGCCAGAGGCTGTCGGTCACCCCCGCCTGGCCGAACAGGTCGCGTACGGCGGTCGCCGTCCTGGACATCGGGTTCCACTCGACGACCGTGCCGAGCCAGCCGGGCATGGACGCGGGGGTGGCGATGGCGTTGGAGAGGAAACCGACCGGCCAGATGAGGATCTGCACGGCCTGGACCATCTCCGGTTTCCCGGCCACCAGGGCCAGCAGGATGCCGATCCAGAGCATCGCGAAGCGGAGCAGCAGCAGGAGACCCACGGCGCCCAGGAAGGCACCGGCACCACCCTGGGCGCGCCAGCCGAGGGCGTACCCGACGCCGATCAGCACCGCGAGGCCCAGCGTCGACTGCAGCATGTCGGCGGCCGAGCGGCCGACCAGGACCGCGCCGTCGGCCATCGGCAGCGAGCGGAAGCGGTCGATGACGCCCTTGTCGAGGTCCTGGGTGACGGCGAGCATCGTGCCCTCGAGTCCGAAGGCCATGGTGAGCGCGAGCATGCCGGGGATCAGGTAGTCGAGGTAGTCGCCGTTCACCTCGCGGCCGCCACCGACGAGGTAGGCGAACATCAGCAGCAGCATCACCGGGAAGACGAGCCCGACGACCAGCCGGCCCGGCTGCCGTGCCCAGTGGGCGAGTTCGCGCCGGGTCATGGTCCAGGAATCGGTCAGCGCGTACGTACTCACACGGCCTCCTTCGTGCGGTCGTCCTGCCCGGTCAGGTACAGGAACACCTCGTCCAGCGTGGGGCGACGCAGGGCCACGTCCTCGGCCTGCAGGCCGGCCTCCTCCAGGGCGCGGACGACGGTGGAGAGGGCGGCCATGCGGTCGGTGACCGGGGCGCTGAGCAGCCTGCGGTCGGGATCGACGGTGATCTGCTCCCTGGCCATGGGCAGCAGGGCGAGCGCGGCACCCAGCAGGCCCGCGTCCCGCAGGACGACGTCGATGCGGTCGCCGCCGGTGAGCGCCTTCAGTTCGTCCGCGGTGCCGTCGGCGACGACCCGGCCCCGGTCCACGACCGAGATGCGGTCGGCGAGCTGGTCGGCCTCCTCCAGGTACTGGGTGGTGAGCACGACCGTCGTGCCGCCGCCGACCAGGGAGCGGACCGCGGACCACACCTCGGCGCGGCCGCGCGGGTCGAGCCCGGTGGTCGGTTCGTCCAGGAACAGCACCTCCGGTTCCGTGATCAGGGACGCGGCGAGATCCAGACGGCGCCGCATGCCGCCGCTGTAGGCGCGCACCGGCTTGCGGCCGGTGTCGCCGAGTTCGAAGCGCTCCAGCAGTTCGTCCGCGCGCGTGCGCGCGCGGCGGGCGCCCAGGTGGTGGAGGCGGCCGAACAGCTCCAGGTTCTGGCGGCCGCCCAGCCCTTCGTCCAGTGCCGCGTGCTGGCCGAGCAGACCGATGCGCAGGCGGACCTCGCGGGCCCGGCGCACCACGTCGTACCCGGCCACCTCGACCCTGCCCGAGTCGGGCCGCAGCAGCGTGGACAGGATCCTGACCAGAGTCGTCTTGCCGGCACCGTTGGGGCCGAGCACTCCGCGCACCGTGCCGCGGGCCACGGTGAGGTCGAGCCCGCCCAGTGCCTGCCGGTCGCCGTACCTCTTGTGTACGTCCTCGACGGTGATCGCCGCGTCGGTCATGTCACGAGCCCCCGCATCCCCTCGTCTAGTCAAACTTGACTACCACTCCAACGTAACGCGCCCGATCACACTCGTCAAACTTGATCAGCGATTGTCCCCGGGGTGCCGCTCCCCCGTCGCGTACGGGTTCTCCGCGTCGTCCGCGAGGACACCGACGAACGGCTCGCCCTCGCCGGAGAACGTGTACGCTCCGCCCTCGATCCGCGTGATCAGGCCCAGGGTCCATTCCGCCTCGGCGTCCGCCGTGTGGATCCAGAGGTTCATGATCTCGCCGATGTGCCCGAGCTGTTCCGGGCCCTGCTCGGGCACGTAGTGCTCGGTGACGGCCGAGCGCCACTCCTCGATGCGCCGGATCCGCTCCCTCAGCAGCGACACCGCCTCGGCGCGCGGAAGGTCCACCATGAAGCCGATGGCGGCCGACTTGACGTCCATCTTCTGGTCGTAGGCGGTCAGCGACTCGCGCACCAGCCGGAAGTACTCCTCGGTGCCCCGCTCGGTCATCTCGTACTCGGTGCGGGGCGGGCCGCCGGCGGTGGACGGGGCGATCTCGTGCGCGTGCAGCAGTCCCTGCTTCGCCATCTGCTTCAGGGCGTGGTAGATCGAGCCCGGTTTGGCGGTGGACCACTCATGGGCGCCCCAGTACTCCAGGTCGTTGCGCACCTGGTAGCCGTGGGCCCGCCCGTGCTGGCGCACCGAGCCCAGCACGAGGAGACGGATCGCTGACATGGCGTCCAGACTAGGCCGCCCGGAACCCGCCGGGGGAACCGGCCGGAACTCGAGGGGAACCGGCCGGAACCCGAGAAAGGGACCGGCCGGAACCGGGAGACGGGGCTCCCCGGCACGCCGGGAGGCGGCCTGCGGCATGCCGGGAGTGCGGCCGGAAGGGTCTAGAAGGGGAACCCGCTGCGCCCGTGCTGCACCGAGATCCACTTCGTCGTCGTGAAGGCCTCCAGGGTCGTCTCCCCGTTGAGGCGGCCGACGCCGGAGTTCTTCTCGCCGCCGAACGGCACGATCGGCTCGTCGTGCACCGTGGCGTCGTTGACGTGGAACATCCCGGTGACGATCTGCTGGGCGAAGGCGACGCCCCGCTCGATGTCGCCGGTGTGGACGGCGCCGCTGAGCCCGTAGGGGGTGTCGTTGACGAGGCGTACGGCCTCTTCCTCGCCGTCGAAGGTGTCGAGGAAGACGACCGGGCCGAAGACCTCCTGCTGGAGCAGGGCGGAGTCGGCGGGCAGACCGCTCAGCACGGAGGGCTCGACGAGGTTGCCGGTCGTCGTGCCGTGCAGGAGGGCGGTCGCGCCCTCGCCGATGGCCTGCTCGACGACGCCGGAGACGGCCTCCGCCTGCGAGGAGTTGATGACGGGGCCGATGAGGGTCTGCGGGTCGCGCGGGTCGCCGGCCTTGAGGGTCTTGACCTTGGCGACGAACTTCTCGGTGAACTCGTCGGCGAGCGAGCGGTCGACCAGGATGCGGTTGGCGGCCATGCAGACCTGGCCCTGGTGGACGAAGCGGCTGAAGACGGCGGCGTCGACCGCGTAGTCCACGTCGGCGTCGTCGAGGACGACGAAGGCGCTGTTGCCGCCGAGCTCGATGATGGACCGCTTGAAGTGCGAGGCGGCGACGGTGGCGACGTGCCGGCCGACCTTGTCGGAGCCGGTGAAGGAGATGACCCGCGGGACGGGGTGCTCCAGGAAGGCGTCGCCGATCTCGGCGATGTCGGTGACGACGACGTTCAGCAGGCCCGGGGGCAGACCCGCGTCCTCGAAGAGCTTGGCGATGACGGTGCCGCCGGAGATCGGGGTGTTCTGGTGCGGCTTGAGCACCACGCCGTTGCCGAGGGCCAGCGCGGGGGCGACCGACTTCAGCGACAGCAGGAAGGGCACGTTGAAGGGGCTGATCACGCCCACGACGCCGACCGGCTCGCGGTAGACGCGGTTCTCCTTGCCGTCGATCGGCGAGGGAAGGATCCGGCCCTCGGGGCGCAGCGACAGGTGGATCGACTCGCGCAGGAACTCCTTGGCCAGGTGGAGTTCGAAGGCGGCCTTGCCGAACGTGCCGCCCGCCTCGTCGACGAGGATCTCGCTGATCTCCGCCTCGCGCTCCTCCACCAGCCGCAGCACCTTCTCGAAGACCGAGCGGCGGGCGTAGGCGTTGGTCGCGGCCCACTCCTTCTGGACGCGGGCGGCGGCGCGGTAGGCCTCGTCGACCTCGTCGACGGTGGCTATCGTGATCGACGCGATCTTCTCGCCGTCGTAGGGGTTGAAGTCGATGATGTCCCAGGACCCCGTCCCTGGACGCCACTTACCGTCGATGTACTGCTGGGCCAGGTCGGTGAAGTACGACGACATGTGATCCCTCAATCCCCTGCTGCCACCGGCTGCGATCGGCTGCGATCGACACAACGATCTGATCACACGTCATCGTATGTGTGTTTCAACGGAGTTGGGGTCGCAGTGGGACAGTTGGCGCAGTCATGGGGTTGTCCGGGGGAACACCCCATGCGCGCGGCGCGGACGCTAGGAGAGCTGGAGCAGTCCGCGCAGCAGGTCCCGGCTCTCGTCGGGTCCGGGGCTGTCCTGCTGGAGTTCCTTCAGCGCCTGCTCGTACTGGGCGACGTCCTCGCGCTTGTCCAGGTAGAGGGCACTGGTGAGCTGCTCCAGGTAGACGACGTCCGACAGGTCGGACTCCGGGAAGCTCAGGATGGTGAAGGCACCGGACTCGCCGGAGTGCCCGCCGAAGCTGAACGGCATGATCTGCAGCCGCACGTTGGGACGCTCGGAGATCTCGATCAGGTGCTGGAACTGCTCGCGCATGACCTCGCGGTCCCCGTACGGCCGCCGCAGGGCCGCCTCGTCGAGGACGATGTGGAAGTCGGGGGCGTTCTCGGCGACGAGGTACTTCTGCCGCTCCAGGCGCAGGGCCACGCGCCGGTCGACGTCGGCCGCGCTCGCACCCTTCATCCCGCGCCGCACGACCGCGTGCGCGTACGCCTCCGTCTGGAGCAGGCCGTGCACGAACTGCACCTCGTACGCCCGGATCAGGGCGGCGGCGCCCTCCAGGCCGACGTAGGTGGGGAACCAGTTGGGCAGGACGTCGGAGTAGCTGTGCCACCAGCCGGCCACGTTGGCCTCGCGGGCGAGTCCGACGAGCGCCTGGCGCTCGGCGTCGTCCGAGATGCCGTACAGCGTCAACAGGTCTTCCACGTCACGTGTCTTGAAGCTCACCCGGCCCAGCTCCATCCGGCTGATCTTCGACTCCGACGCCCGGATCGAATATCCCGCCGCCTCGCGCGTGATGCCACGGGCTTCACGCAGTCGCCGTAGTTGCGAGCCGAGCAGCATCCGCCGCACCACCGATCCGGGCTCTCCCGCGCTCACGTTCGCCAGCCTCCCCAGCCGTCCTCAGAGCCGCAGTCTGCCACTAAAACACTTCGAGCAGTACTCGCCCGATTACAGAGATGGAAAAAAGCCAAAGGACACCCCCGGCGCGACACCGGGGAAGGCGGGGAGAAAGCGAGGGAAGGGCCCGCCAACTGCAAGAAGATGGCGGAAAAAATGGCCAAGAAGCGGTACGGGCGGGTCGATTTCGGTCACGTGCACGTGCATCTGCCCTTGCATCTGCCCTTCGCATCGGAAACCATGGTCCCGCGCCACCGCTGCATCGCAACGACCGCGAATCCCGGGAGTGCCTCGCATGGGGACGAATGGATCGACCATGCTCGAGCCGTTACGGCAGGGCCTTCCGCCGCTTGATCCCGCGGCCGTGTCCGACGCGGCCTCCTGTGCTCTGCCGGCCCGCCTCGAAGCGGTGCGCGAGGCAAGGCAGTTCACCAGGAGGACCCTCGGCCGGTGGGAAGTGGGCGAGCGGTCCGACGACATATGTCTGGTCGTCTCGGAACTGGTGACCAACGCCCTGCGGCACGGGATGTCGTCCGACGCCGCCCCGGGCCCGTCCGGGGAGCAGCCGCTCGTGCGGTTGCACCTGCTGCGGTGGACCGGGCGGCTGGTGTGCGCGGTGCGCGACCCCGGCCTGGACAGCCCCCTGCCGCGCGAGGTGGACGACTTCGCGGCGGAGTCGGGGCGCGGGCTGTTCCTCGTCGACTCCTTCACCGAGGGCTGGGGCTGGCAACCGCTCTCCCCGAACCTGGGCGGCAAGGTCGTCTGGGCGCTGTTCCGGCTGCACAAACCCGCCGGATGACGAACCGCGGCACCTTCCGGTGCCGCGGTTCTACGCGCGTCGCAGCCCGTTGTGCGTCGATTCTTCCGGCGCGTCCCACGCCGGGGCGGACCTCCGTCAGCCGACGATCAGATGGTCGAACTCGCCGTCCTTGACGCCCAGGAGCATCGCTTCGATCTCGGCCCGGGTGTAGACGAGCGCGGGACCGTCCGGGAAGCGCGAGTTGCGCACGGCCACGTCGCCGCCGGGCAGCCGCGCGAACTCGACGCAGGACCCCTGACTGTTGCTGTGCCGGCTCTTCTGCCAGGCAACCCCGTACAACTGTGTGGCCGCCATGCCGTTGTACACGTCGTGCCCCCCGTCAACGTCGTGGTCCACAGGTCGCTCCCTGATGGTGCACTGGCTCGTGTGGCCATAGATGCCATGGTCAACTGTTCCGGATCATAGCCCCGTTCACGTGCGCCTGCATGAGCAGATGCACGTGCACGGGCGGTGCCCACGTGGTTACAGCCGTGACGCCTGCTTTACCGGGCCCGGACAGTTCTGGGGCCTGTTCCCGCGTCTGCCCCGCAGCCCTATCCCCACGCGCCGCCGGCACTTTCGCGTGGTCCGCGGCAGTGCGGGCACGAGAGGTAGTACGGATCGAACCACTCGTGCACAGGAAGAGACGCACCGGGTGGCCTCGATGTTCCGCCGCCCCGGCCGCTGTTCGGCACACCGGCTCCGGAGCGGGCCGCGGCGCACGGCCGGATCGTCCCCGCCCGGGCGGACGCCGACCGTCCGCTCGGTCCGCCGGCCGGCCCGCGGGACACGTCCACCGGTCCCGGCTACGGGGCCGCGGAAGCCGCCGCGCCGTCGCCACCCTCGCCGCGAGCAGGCCGGGGCCCCGGCTTCCGCCTCCCCCGTGTGAAACGGACTCGCCCCCGTGGACGACGCGAGTGTCATCCACGGGGGCGAGAGCCGGCACCTGTCCGGCAGGCCCACGAAGGCGGTCGGCCGACGGACATCCGGGCGGTGCGTGCCGTCGGCCCGACGGGACGCCCGGCGCACGTCCCGTCGTCCGAAGGACGATCGGACCGTACGGCGAAGGGGGGAGGCGTCGTACGGCGGTGGCCGGGGTCCGCCGGGGTGTCAGCGGGTGCCGTACGGCAGGAGCGCCATCTCGCGGGCGTTCCTCACGGCCCGTGCCAGACGGCGTTGCTGCCGGGCCGAGACGCCGGTGACCCGGCGGCTGCGGATCTTGCCGCGGTCGGAGACGAACTTCCGCAGCAGGTCGGTGTCCTTGTAGTCGATGTAGGTGATCCCGGCCCGGTCCAGCGGGTTGGGCCGGTTCCTGGCGGGCGGGCGTTCGCTCTTGCGGGGCACGGGGTCAGACCTCCAGGAGGGTGTCGAAGGCGGGCGGCAGCCGCTTCCAGGCGTCGCGTCCGGCGGCGTACTCGGCATCGGTGAGCAGGCACGACTCCAGCAGCTCGTGGAGTCCGTCGCGGTCGAGGCCGGGCGAGGTGAACACCAGGTGCTGGCGGCGGTCGCCGTGCTCGGGGTGCCAGTCCAGGGCGGCCGCGGCGCGGCGCACCGGCGGGAACGTCTCCCAGGCCGCGTCCGGCAGGGAGGCCAGCCAGGGGCCGGCGGACTCCACGCACAGGGCTCCGCCGGCGGCGTCCCAGTGGAGCAGCGCGTCCGGCTTGTCGGCGAGCCAGAACCTGCCCCGGCTGCGGGCGGCGGCACAGGTCAGGTCCTCCAGCGCCGCGTACAGCCGCTCCGGGTGGAAGGGTCGGCGGCGGCGCCAGACGAAGGTGGTGACGCCGTGCGCGTCGGCCTCGGCGGGCAGCAGGGCGCAGGCCGGGTGCTGGGCCGCGGCGGCGGCCTCGACGTCGAAGCCGGCGAAAGCGGCGGCGGCGAGCGGGGAACGCGGCTCCGCCCCCGGTTCCGGTGCACCTGCACGTGCGGAGGTACCCGCCGGGTCCTCGAGTCGACCGCCTCCGACGGGGACCCGGCGGGCCGTCGGATGGAGCTGGGCCAGCAGCTCGCGGTCCTCGTCGTCGGCCTCCGGGGAGTCGGCCACGGCCAGGACGGGGGCGTACTCCAGTTGCCGCGCGAAGGTGTCCGCGACCGTGCGCCGGTCGGTGGCGGCGGCGGCCAGGCCGCGCTCGGCGAGGTCGTCGCCGTTGCCGAGGCAGGGCAGCAGGAGCGCCGGGTCGACCGCGGTGATCACGCCGGTGACCGTGAGGCCGCCGGCGACGACCACCTCGGCCATCGCCCCGGGCTCGACGGAGTCCCACAGCTCGACGACCGCGAGCCGGGTGGCGGGGTCGTCGGCGAGGCGGAGCAGCTCGGGCACGAGGTCCTCGCGCAGGGCACAGCAGGCGCAGTCGTTCACCAGTGGCACCTCGCCCGCGAAGAGGACGCCCTCGGCGTCCCTGATCGTGCGGACGACCGTGCCGGCTGCCGCCGTCGCCAGGTCGTGGTGGAGCGCCACGCTGCCGGGGACGTCGGCGAGCAGCCGCGCGACCGTCGTCCGGCGGGCCTC
Source organism: Streptomyces sp. NPDC048734 (assembly GCF_043198675.1). NCBI lineage: Bacteria > Bacillati > Actinomycetota > Actinomycetes > Kitasatosporales > Streptomycetaceae > Streptomyces > Streptomyces sp. NPDC048734. Next base: position 85,875 of record NZ_JBICUZ010000003.1, read on the forward strand.
GGCGTGCAGCCCTGCGACGATCACCACCGACAGACTCACGCGCCGCCCCGCTTCCCGAACCGGCGCTCGAAGCGCTCCACGCGGCCGGCCGTGTCCAGGACGCGGGCGGTACCGGTGTAGAAGGGGTGGCTGACGTACGAGATCTCGACGTCCACGACGGGGTAGGTGTTGCCGTCCTCCCACTCGATCGTCTTCTCGCTGCTCATCGTGGAGCGGGTGAGGAAGGCGTGGTCCGCGGCGCGGTCGCGGAAGACGACGGGGCCGTACGACGGGTGGATTCCCTTGCGCATGGCTGGTCAGCGCTCCTCTCGGAAGTCGACGTGGCGGCCGGCGACGGGGTCGTACTTGCGCAGGGTCGTACGGTCCGGGTCGTTGCGGCGGTTCTTGCGGGTGACGTACGTGTAGCCGGTCCCCGCGGTGGAGCGGAGCTTGACGACCGGGCGCAGTTCGTTGCGTGCCATGCCGCCACCTTACTGAAAATGAATTTCATTAGCATCAAGCTTCGAGGAGAGGTACGTCACCCATGTCCGCGCACTGCATGCCGACCGGCACTCGGCCGGGCTTCGGCAACCGCGTCTCCCACTCCCACCGGCGCACCCCGCGCCGCTTCGACCCCAACATCCAGACCAAGCGGTACTGGCTGCCGGGTGAGGGCCGTCAGGTACGGCTGCGGCTCGGCACGAAGGGGATCAGGACGGTCGACGCGATCGGCGTCGAGGCGGCCGTCGCCCGGATCCGGGCGCGGGGGGTGCGGGTCTGACGGCGAAGAAGAGCAAGATCGCGAAGAACGGGAAGCGGCAGGAGGTCGTCGCCCGGTACGCCGGGCGGCGGGCCGAGCTGAAGGAGATCGTCCGCCGGCCGTCGTCCACGGACGCGGAACGGCTGGCCGCCCAGCGGGAACTGCGCCGGCAGCCGCGGGACGCCAGCGCCACGCGCGTGCGCAACCGGGATCAGGTGGACGGGCGGCCGCGCGGGTACTACCGGGCGTTCGGGCTGTCCCGGGTGAGTCTGCGGGGGCAGGCGCATGCGGGGTACCTGCCGGGGGTGCGCAAGGCTTCCTGGTGAGGTCGGGGCGGAGCGGGACCTTCCGGTGAGGGCAGGGACGGGCCCTCACTTCCCTCGGAGTTCCCTCCGAGGCGGGCGGAGGGCTTCCTGGTGAAGCCGGGGCGGGTCCTCCTTGTTTCCCTCCGGGGCGGGTCCTCCTTGTTTCCCGGCTGGTAGCTTGCTGCCGGTCCTTCCGGTTCTCACCGGTTCCTCCGGTCGACCCGGCCGTCCGGCTACAGCTTGGGAGCCCGCAGTGACTTCGGCGAACTTCTCGCGCCCCTCGCCCACCCCGCGTCCCGCGCGCGGGGCGCCCCGCCGGGGAGTGCGGGCCGCAGCCGTGGCCGGCGCGCTGGCGGGGGCGCTCGCACTGACCGCGTGCAGCGACGACGGCGGGTCCGGCGGCGGGTCCGGCGGCTCAGGGAGCTCGTCCCCTGCCACGCCGCGTGTCACGTCCGGCGCGGGCAGCGGCGGCGGTACGGCCGGTTCGGTGACGGCCTCCGGCGAGCTGGAGGGCAGCTGGCTCACCACCGCTGACGGCCGGGCCGTCGCCCTGATCATCACCGGTGAGCAGGCCGCCCTCTTCGCGACCGGCGGGACCGTGTGCAGCGGGACCGCCGGCAAGGAGTCGGACATGACGATGATCCGGCTCACCTGCCCGAGCGGGAAGAAGGACCGGACGACCGGCATGGTCGACTCCGCCGACGACAAGAGCCTCAAGATCACCTGGGACGGGGCGGCCGGCGGGGAGACGTACACCAAGGCGGAGGGCGGGCAGTGGCCGTCCGGACTGCCGACGGCCGGTCTGGGGTAGCGAGGCGGCCACCGGGGCGGGGGCCGCGCACCGGAAGGGGGCGTTCATGCGTGATGATCCTCCCGAGCACCGTCACGTCACCGTAGGGACCACTCATGCGCGCCGTTCCGATCACCGTCACCGCCCTCGCCGCCGCCTTCCTCCTCACCGCCTGCGGCGGCGGGGACGACAGCGCCTCCGGCGACGGCAAGAGCACCGCCTCCTCCGCCTCCGGCACCGCCTGCGCCGCCGGTGACCTGACCATGGCGGCCGGTGCCGTGAACGCCGCCCCCGCCGTCGGCGACACCGGCAACGTGACCGTCACGGTCACCAACGGCGGCAAGGAATGCACGCTGGAGGGCTTCCCGAAGGTCGAGCTGGAGGCCGAGGGGACCACCGTCTCCGTCCCCCACGACGAGGCCGCCGAGGCGCAGTCGATGCCCCTCGCCGAACAGGCCACCGCCTCCTTCACGATCACCTACGTCCGCGGCGAGGACGGCGAGGGCAGCCTCGCCGCCAAGACCCTCACGTGCGGCCTCGCGGACGCCTCTGCCACCGGGAGCCTGGACTGGTCGTACGGCGCGGTCGCCCTCAAGGACGGCGACAAGCCGGACGCTTCGGTGAGCGCGTTCCAGGCGGCGGGGGACTGATCGCGTCCGGGGCCCGGCGGCAGGGCGGCGAGGTCGTGGGCGGACAGTCCGCCGTCCCGGTACGCGGAGCGGCCGCCGCCCCGGTACGGCGACGCGGCCCGGTGCGCGGCCCTGACCGGCGACGCGACGCCGACCCGCGGCCGCAGTCGCAGTCGCGGGATTTCGGGAGCGGGCGGGTCGTGGCGAGCGGGGCGTGAGGACGCCGGGCGGGCGCACGGGATCGTGGGGTCGCGGGCGCGTCGGGGCGGGCGCCCCCGGTCACGGGAGATGTGGTCGTGAGTGGACTTGCGCCCGGTCCGCCGCTTCCGCGCCCTCGGTCCAGCCCGCTTCGTCGGTGATGCCGCGCAGGCGGGTGGTGGTCGTCCGGGGAAAGAGGCGGTCCGTGGCCGCGGTGACCGCCACCTCTCGGGAGGCCAGGACCGGGAGGAGGTCGGCGCTGACCGGCGTCTCGGCCGCGGCGGCCAGGCGGCTGCCGACGCGGTGGGCGTAGGCGGCCAGGAAGGACTGGCGGAAGGTCTTCGTGCGGCGGCGCCCACCCGCCCGCTGTGCCGCCTCCGCCTTCGTCATGGCGGTCCCGGCCTGCACGAGGAGCGAGGTGTAGAGCAGTTCCACCACCTCGAGGTCGGCCTCGAAGCCGACGACCGTGGAGAAGCAGAAGGGTTCGTTCCACACGGCCCGGCAGTGGTTCGCGCCGGCGACCGCGTCCAGCAGTACCGCCTTGGCCTGCTCGTACGGCGGCTCGACGCCGATCCGGCGGGCGCCGGGGGCGTCCGGCACCGGAGCCGCCGCGTCGAGCAGCGCCTCGTCGACGCTGTGCCGGGCCATCAGCTCCTGCGCCTTCGCGGTGAGCGCCTCCGCCTCCTCGGGGAACCCGGTCGCCTCGGCCTTGGCGAGCAGGGCGCGGATGCGGGTGAGCATGCGGGAGTCGGAGCGCGGCTGTCCGCTCGCCTCCTGGAGGGGTTCGAGGGTGGGCAGCCGCAGCAGCAGCCGGTACAGCTCCAGGACCGCCGTCGCGTGGGAGAAGCGGTCGCCGGTGCGGGGGGCGGGGCCGGTGGGCAGTTCCTCCAGCTGGGCCGACCAGCGCCGGCCGCGCGCCCGGTCGTGCGGCGCCTGCGCGCGGATCAGCGCCACGAGCAGCCGTACGTGCGTGTCCTCCAGGTCGCGGCGCACGAGCCGTACGAGGTCCGCGGGCTGCCAGCCGCGGCGCCAGGCGGCCGCCAGGAACTCCTGTCCGCGCCGGTCGAGTTCGGCGTCCGCGGCGGGGTCGGCGGCCAGCAGGGACGCGCCGGTGTCGAGGGCGGTGTCGGTGTCGTCGTAGAGGGCCGCCCGGAAGGCGCGTTCGACGGTGCTGGACATGCTGCTCACCCATGGATCCTGCCACGCGCGCGCAGCGATCCGACATCGTCAACCATGTGTTGACAGTCACCAAGTGTCAACTTATGGTTGACACATGACCTCGCGACAGGACCCCACCTCCGCCATCCGTCTCGACGACCTCATCGACGCCATCAAGAAGGTCCGCCCCGAGCCCCTCGAACAGCTCCAGGACGCCGTCATCGCGGCCGAGCACCTCGGTGACGTGGCCGACCACCTGATCGGCCACTTCGTCGACCAGGCCCGGCGCTCGGGGGCGTCCTGGACCGACATCGGCCGGAGCATGGGCGTGACGCGGCAGGCCGCGCAGAAGCGGTTCGTGCCGAAGGAGTCGGCCGACCTCGACCCCAGCCAGGGCTTCAGCCGGTACACCCCCCGCGCGCGGAACACCGTCATGGCCGCCCACAACGCCTCCAAGACGGCCGGCAACTCCGAGGGCCTGCCCGCCCACCTGGTCCTCGGCCTGCTCGCCGAGCCGGAGGGCCTCGCGGTCAAGGCGCTGGCCGCGCAGGGCGTCACCCCGGAAGCCGTGCACGAGGCGGCGACCGCCACGCTGCCGCCCGCCGCCGACGAGGTGCCCGAACTCGTCCCCTACGGCTCGGGCGCCAAGAAGGTCCTCGAACTCACCTTCCGCGAGGCCCTGCGCCTCGGCCACAACCACATCGGCACCGAACACATCCTGCTGGCCCTGCTGGAGTTCGAGAACGGCGCGGGCGTCCTCAGCGGGCTCGGCGTCGGCAAGGCAGGCGTCGAACGGTACGTAGAGGAGACACTGGCCCGGGTCCAGGGGCTGCGGGATCGGGAGGACGCGCAGGGGCCGGAGGACGTACCGGAGGCCTGAGGACGTGCCGGAGGTCTCAGGACGTGACAAGGGTCTCAGGACGTGCCGAAGGTCTCAGGACGTGCCCGAGGTCCGAAGACGTGCCCGAGGTCCGAAGACGTGCCCGAGGTCCGAAGACGTGCCCGAGGTCCGAAGACGTGCCGGAGGTCCGAAGACGTGCCGGGGCTTCGCGGACAGGGCGTACCGGGGACGGACGCATCCGCCGTCCTCAGGCCGTTGTCAGACCCCCCTGCGACACTCGCAGCATGGCCGAACGCTGGGCACTCGTTCCGGCCGAGGGCGGCGGCGCGGAGCTGGCCGCCCTCGGTCCGGACGGGCTGCCCGCGGGCCCCGTCGTCCGGGAGCCGGACCTGGCGGCGGCGGTCCGGGCGCGGCCGGACGTGAGCCGGTGGGTATGGCGCTCCACGGCTGAGGTGTACCCGCGGCTGCTCGCCGCGGGGGTGCGGGTCGAGCGGTGCTACGACGTCGAGGACGCCGAGACCCTCCTCCTCGGCCACGAGGGGCGGCACGGCGAGCCCCGCTCGGCCGCCGCCGCCCTGGCCCGGCTGCGCGGCGGCCCCGTCCCGCCGGACCCCCCGCAGCGCGCCGCCGAACCCGGCGCGCAGTCCCCGCTCTTCGAGCCGCAGGCCACCGTCCTCCCCCTCGCCGACCTCCTCGCGGTCTACGCCGATCAGCAGCGGCGGCACGACCGGGCGGAGCACCCGGAGCGGATCCGGCTGCTGACGGCGGCCGAGTCGGCGGGGATGCTGGTGGCCGCGGAGATGAACCGCGCGGGCCTGCCCTGGAGCGCCGACGTCCACCGCGAGGTGCTGCACGACCTGCTCGGCGAGCGGTACGCGGGCGGGGGCGAGCCCCGGCGCCTCGCGGAACTCGCGGACGAGGTGTCGGCGGCCTTCGGGCGCCGGGTGCGGCCGGACCTGCCCGCCGACGTGGTCAAGGCGTTCGCGCAGGCCGGCATCAGGATCAGGTCCACCCGCCGCTGGGAGATCGAGTCCCTCGACCACCCGGCCGTGAAGCCGCTGGTGGAGTACAAGAAGCTGTACCGCATCTGGGTCGCGCACGGCTGGTCCTGGCTCCACGACTGGGTGCGCGAGGGCCGTTTCCGGCCCGAGTTCCTGGCCGGGGGCACCGTCACCGGCCGCTGGGTGACCAATGGCGGGGGCGGTCTACAGATCCCCAAGGTGATCCGGCGGGCCGTGGTCGCCGACCCCGGCTGGCGGCTCGTCGTCGCCGACGCCGACCAGATGGAGCCCCGCGTCCTGGCGGCGATCTCCCGCGATCCGGGGCTGATGGAGGTGGCCGGCCGGGAGAGCGACCTCTACCAGGCCGTCTCCGAACGCGCGTTCTCCGGCGACCGTGCCCAGGCCAAGATCGCGGTGCTCGGCGCGGTCTACGGCCAGACCTCCGGCGACGGGCTCAAGAACCTCGCCGCGCTCCGCCGCCGCTTCCCGCGCGCGGTGGCGTACGTCGACGACGCGGCGCGGGCCGGCGAGGAGGGCCGGCTGGTGCGGACCTGGCTGGGGCGGACCTGCCCGCCCGCGGCCGGCGCCGGGGAGGACGCGGCGGAGGAGGCGGGCATCCCGGCCGGGGAGGAGAACCCGTCCGAGGCCCGGCAGTGGGTGCCCGGGTACGCCTCCGGCGACGCCCGCGCGCGGGGCCGCTTCGCCCGCAACTTCGTCGTCCAGGGCAGCGCGGCCGACTGGGCCCTGCTGCTGCTCGCCGCGCTGCGGCAGACCTGCGCGGGCATGGCGGCCGAGCTGGTCTTCTTCCAGCACGACGAGGTGATCGTGCACTGTCCCGAGGAGGAGACCGAGGCGGTCGTCGCCGCGATCCGGGAGGCGTCGGAACTGGCCGGGCGGCTGACGTTCGGGCCGACACCGGTGCGGTTCCCGTTCACCACGGCGGTCGTGGAGTGCTATGCCGACGCCAAGTGATCACTCCGCCCCGGCGAGCAGTTCCCGCGGCTCCCCCGCGACGGCCCTGTCGTCCGTGCCGGCTCTGTCTTCGTCACCCTCGCTCTCCGCCAGCTCGCGTGCGAAGTCCCGTACGAGATCGTGGGGGGCGTAGCGGCCGTACGCCGTCTCCTCCAGAAGGGCCACGTCGACGAGGCGGTCGAGGGCGGCCTCGGCGCGGCGCTCGTCGGTGCCGGTGAGACGGGCCAGCAGCGGCACGCCGTATGCGGGCAGGTCGAGGGCGCCGACCTGGCGGAGCGCGAGGGCGGCGTCGCGGTCGGCCTCGCGGTCGGAGGCGGCGAGCGCGTCGTGTGCGACCGCGAGGGAGCGGCGCACGCTGAGGTCGTCGTACTCCAAATGGTGCAAGCGGCCTTCGGTATCGGCCAGTTGGCCCGCCAGGACGTCCGGGGTGAGGGCCTGGCGGGCGGCGAGGCGGGCGGCGACGACGCGCAGGGCGAGCGGCAGGCGGCCGGTGAGGCCGACGAGGGGATGGCCGGGGCCGAGGCCGTCGCGTCCCGACGCGGCGCGGAGCAGGGCCGCGCTGTCCTCGTCGGACAGGGGCGCGAGGGGAAAGCGGTGGGCGCCGTCGAGGGCGGTCAGCAGGGAGCGGCTGGTGACGATCACCGCACAGCCCGGACCTGCCGGCAGCAGCGGGCGTACCTGCGCGGCGTGCGCGGCGTCGTCCAGCACCAGGAGCGTGCGGGTCGGCGCGAGCAGAGTACGGAGCGACGCGGCCGCCGCGTCCGGGTGCTCGGGGATGTGCCGCGGGTCGGCGCCGAGGTCGCGGAGGAGCGCGGCGAGGGCATGGCCCGCGGTGAGGGGGGTCATGCCCGGGGTGGCGCCGTGCAGGTTGATGTAGAGCTGCCCGTCGGGGAAACGTTCCTTCAATGTGTGGGCCACGTGCAGGGCCAGGGCGCTCTTGCCCACGCCGGCCATGCCGCTGATGACGGCGAGGGGTCCCACGCCGGCCGGCGACTCAGCGGTGAGGGTGCGGCGCAGCGAACCGAGGGTGGCGGTACGACCGGTGAAGTGCGCTGGTGCCGGCGGTAGTTGGGCGGGGCGGCGAGTGTGGGCGGGGGATGGGGTGAGAGGTGGGGGCGAGGCCGGGGCGGGGGTCCGGGCCGGGGTCCGGGCCGGGGTCCGGGTGTCCGTTCCCCGGCCGCGCAGGATCTCCACGTGGGCGTCACGTACCGCCGGGCCCGGTTCGATGCCGAGTTCCTCCACGAGGCGGGTGCGCAGGTCACGGTGGATGGCGAGGGCCTCCGCCCGGCGGCCGCTGCGGTGCAGGGCGAGCATCAGCTGACGGTGGTACGCCTCGCGCAGCGGGTACTCCGCGGCCAGTGCGGTCAACTCCGCTACGAGACAGCCGGGTTCGACTCCGGGCCCGGACCCGGAGCCGAACCCGGCCCCGGGACGGGTCCCGGCCGCAGGGTCGGCTCCGGATCCGGCTCCAGGTCCGGTTCCGGTTCGCGTTTCACCGAGGCCGAGTTCGGCGTCGTAGCGCCATTCCAGGAGCAGGAGGCGTGCCTCCTGCAGGCGCTGGGTGAAGGCGTAGCCGCCCAGTTCGGCGGGGAGTCCGCCGAGAGGGGTGCCCCGCCACAGGGCGAGCGCCGCCGCGCACGCGTCGATCACACGCTCCCAGTCGTGGACGGCATGCGCGCCGCGGGCGGTGGCGAGGTGACACTCGAAGACGTGGACATCGAGTTCGCCGTGCTCGATCCGCAACTGGTATCCGGGAGACACCGTCCGCAGCCGCGCCGGGTCGTCGAGCATGCGCCGCAGCCGCGTGACGTGGTTGTGCAGCGAGGCCTGCGCGGAGGCGGGCGGCGCGCCGCCCCACAGCACCTCCTTGAGCGACTCGGCCGGGACGATCCGGCCGGCGTCGAGGAGCAGCGCGGCCAGCAGCGTGCGCAACTTGGGACTGCGGACGCCGTGGACGCCGAAAGGAACAACGGGAGCAGTGGTGCCGTGCGGGTCCGGGACGGTGTCGTACAGGACCGGTGGGCCCAGCAGTCCGAACCGCAGCCCGCACCGCCGCATCACGCCGACCCTCGCCCTTCCGCGCGCCCGCCCCGGACGCGCCCTCGGCGGGATCCCGCCGCTCTCGCGGGTTTCCGCCCCCGGCACGACGGTGTTCCGCCACCCTGTGCCCGACGGCTTCCGCAGGCGTCCGCCGCCGTTCCTGCCGCCTCTCGCGCTCGCCCAGCGGATTCACCCCGGACGACCTGCGACGACGGCCCTGACCCCCGCCGAGAACCGTTGGCCACATGTTAGCGATTCGTTGGTGGAGCCTGATGTGATCACAACATCGGGTCCGGCCCGACGGCGCGCGCGTACTACGCGTTTCTCGGGGGAGTGTCGCCGCCGTGGCCGGTTCCGTACGCGCGTGTGGTCCCCGGTCGGCGGAGGTGAACGGCCGGGGCCCGCACCACGGTTTCCGGCCCGGTCCGGCGTCGGCTCGCGTACGGAGGCGACTCCCGTACAGCGTCGGCTCGCGTACGGAGGCGACTCCCGTACGGACGAGAGGAAACGACGAAGGGACACAGGGAGGGTGACCGGAGCTCTCCCCGTCGGACGCCGTCGGACGCTCCGCGCCGGTCGCGCTCACCGGCCGTACTCGTCAGCCGTCCCGCCGGTTCCGGCCGCCGCAGCGCAGCGCGCGGGAACACCAGCCGATGACCACCGCGTTGAGCAGCGCGCCGAGCACGACGGCGAGGACGAACATCGCGGCGCCGTCCGGCAGCGCGAGGAACAGCAGACTGCCCGGGACGGTGGCGAGCAGCGGGATGACGCCCGCCATGGACTCGCCCGACTCGTCGGTCACGCTCGCCACGATCGCCCACACGAGCAGGGCGGCGCAGGCCGTGAGGTAGACGAGGGCGACGACGTCGCCGAGGGCGTGGCCTAGCCGGCGGGGAAGGGATCGGCCGGTACGGGTACCGGTATCGGGCACGGGTGAACTCCTCGGTCGGCGGGCCCTCGGCGGGTGGGCAGGCGGTCGGTAGGCGGTCGGTGGGTGGGCAGACGGTAGGTAGGCAGACGGTCGGTAGGTGGGCTCTCGGTGGGTGGTCGGTCGGCCGGTGGGCCCTCGGCGGGCGGCGGTCGGCGGTCGGTCGGTCAGACGGGGGAAGCGGGCGGGTTCGGACGGGCGAGGCCGAGGTCGTAGGCGAGGATCGTCGCCTGCACGCGGTCGCGCAGCCCGAGCCCGTCGAGGAGCGCGTCGATGCGGGCCCTCACGGAGCCGACGGTGAGGCCGAGTTGCCGGGCGATCTCCGCGTCGTCGAGCCCGGAGGCGATCAGGGTGAGGAGGTGCCGCTCGCGGCCGCCCGGGCCGGCCGGTTCGCGGGGGCCGTTCCGGGACCGGGACCCGGCGCCCGCCCCGAAGGCGTAGTGACCGATGAGGCGGCGGGTCGCGGACGGGGCGAGCACGCCCTCGCCGGCGGCCACCACCCGGATGCCGTGCAGGAGTTCGGCGGCGGGCACGTCCTTGAGGAGGAAGCCGGAGGCGCCGGCGCGCAGTGCGTCGAAGACGTGGACGTCGAGGTCGAAGCTGGTCAGTACCAGTACCCGGGGCGCGTTCTCCCGGCCGGTGATGAGCCGGGTCGCGGCGATGCCGTCCGGGTCCCGCATCCGCGAGTCCATGACGACCACGTCGGGCGCCAGCTCCCCGGCGAGCCGCACCGCCGTCGCGCCGTCACCGGCCTCGCCGACGACCGTCATGTCCGCCTCGGCGTCGATGACGGCGGCGAGCCCCGCCCGCACGACGTCCTGGTCGTCGACGACCAGCACCCTGAGGCTCATCGCTCCCCCTCCTCCTCGTCGTCCCGCTCGCGAACCGGCGCGCCCGCGAGCGGCAACCGGAGGCGCAAGGGGCCCTGTCGTTCCGCGGTCAGGGTGCCGCCCAGCGCCGCGATCCGCTCCGCCAGCCGCTCCCGTACGGCAGGAAGGCCGGTGCCGGGCACCCCGGTTGCCGTGAGTGTCAGCACGTCGTCGTCGGCGTCGAGTTCGAGCACGGCGGGCTCCTCCCCGCCGGCCGCGAGCATCGTCTCGGCGGCGTGGTAGGCGGCCAGGTCCACAGCCGTGGGAAGCTGCCGCGGCACGCGGTCGGTGAGCCGTATCTCCACCTCGCGGCCGGTGGCCCGGCACTGCTGGGCGAGCAGGTCGAGGGCCTGGAGGGTGGGCTGCGGCCGCAGTTCGGGCCCGGCCGGGTCCGGCTCCCCCTCCCGGACCGTGTCGAGCAGCGCGCGCATCGCGGCCAGCGCCTCACGGGCCCGGTCGGCGGTGGCGTCGAGCCGGCCCGCCTCCGCCTCCGCGACCATGTCGGCGGCGCGCGCCAGCACCGTGCTCTCCAGCCCCGCGGCGATCCGGCGCCGTTCCGCCCAGGCTTCCCGTACGGCCTCCTCGGTCCAGGCGGCGAGACGTTCCCCCTGCGCACCGCGGTCGGCCCGGTCCCGCCGCCCGCGCACGGCCCCGACCCACCGGGCCACACCGGCCGGCAGGGCTGCCCCAGCCGTCGCCGCCCCGGCGACCACCCAGCCGGCCAGGTCCGTGCCGCGGTCCAAGACGGCCGCACTCACCGCGACGGCGTGCACGGCGACGGCGGCCAGGGGGACGAGTCCGGGGCGCGGTCCGGGCCCGTCGGGGGACGGCGTGGCGGCACGGCGGGCGGCATCGGCGGCGAGCGCCACGCAGGTGGCGGCCATGCTCAGCAGGGGCGGCACGACGACGGGACCCGTGTACTCGCCCACCGCCATCGCCACCGGCCACAGCAGGGCCAGACCGAGCAGCACGCCCAGGGCGGCGCGGGGCGTCCGCCGCAGCCACAGCAGCGCGACGGCCTGCGCCGCGGCCAGCAACGCGAAGAGCACCCCCGCCGACACCTGCGACCCGCTCGACGTGGCCTGCGACCGGACGACCAGCACCGGCAGCAGCGGTTGCAGGCACAGCCCGACCGCGGCCGTCACCTGCGCGAGACGGTAACTCCACGGCACGGACGCCTCCACCGGCACGGCGGTACGGCCGGGCAGGACCGCGCGCACCTCCCAGCCGCCGTCCGCCGTCGGGCCGCTGGTCAGCGTGCCGCCCGCCTCCCGCGCCCGGGACCGCAGGAAGCCCTGGCCGCGCCCCGAGCCGAGGCCCGCGCCGTGCGCCGGGGCACCGGCCGGCGGTGCCGCGCTCGTGACCACGACGTCGGTGCGGGTGTCGCCGTACCGGCAGCGCACCGTCGTGGCGGCGCCGGGGGCGTGCCGGGCGACGTTGGTCAGCGCCTCGCGCACGATGCCGTACGCCGCGTCCGCGACGGCGCCGTCCGGCAGCGGACCGATCTCGTACTCCACCTGCTGGTCCAGCCGGCGGAACCCGACGACGAGGGCACGCAACCGCTCCTGCGGGGACGGCAGTTCCTCCCGCGAGGGGGTGGGTGCCCGCACCGCGCCGAGCGCGCGGGTCACCTCACGCCCGGTCTCCGCTGCGAACTCCAGGGCTTCCTCGGCGAGTTCGGGACGACGCTCACGCAGTCCGAGCGCCGCGCCCGCCGTGACCACCACGGCGGTCAGATGATGGGCGCTGACATCGTGCAACTCCCTTTCCATACGGCGCCGTTCGACCACCGGCAGTCGGTGGCGCTCGGCCTCGGCGCGCCGGAGCACCTGCTCGTCCGTCCGCCGCAGGCGACGGGTGCGCCGCACCAGCAGACCGGTGCCGCAGGCGGTGGCGTACAGCAGGGCGGTCAGGACGAGGTCGAGCCCGTCGCGGTCACTGAGCCCGTGCAGGCTGATGTTCATCAGCAGTTGCCAGACGGCGAGGGCGACCACGCACAGGACTGCGGTGAAGGTGTCGCGTTCGGTCGCCACCGTGTACAGCGCCAGCGCGACGCCCGCGGTGCCGAGGACCGCCATCGCGCCGGCGGGCAACGGCCCGGCGCCCAGCGCACAGGCGGCGGCGACGAACAGGAGGGCGACGACGGGGCGCGCGCGACGGAGCGAGAGGGCGGCCGTCACCGGTCCGGCGACCAGCACGGCCACGAGGAGGGCGGACGCGGACGGTACGTCCCCGCGCACCAGCGCCGCCCCGGGCCACACCACGGCCTGGACGCAGATCAGCAGGACCGGAACCAGCCGGTCGTCGGTTCGGTTCATGACGCACCAAGGCTATGGTCGCGGCCGGTCGGCGCCCTCGGGCTGGAGGCGGATCCGGCTCTCCACCCTGGGATACAGGAGAGGGGGGTGGCGTGGAGCGGCCCTCTACCTCCGGTTCGACCGGGCAATCATCCTGCCGCCCGAGGACCGCGCACCGCCCCGCCCATAGGCTCGATCACATCGAGAAGGCGCTCCGCAGCCGACCCGCTCGGGCACCTCTCCAGTTGTGTCCACCTCTCCTGCACGACCGATCCCAGGGGGATTTCCATGTCCAAGCGCGTCATCGTGTCGTCGATCGTCGGTGTCGTCGTCCTCGGCGGAACCGCCGCCGGTCTCGCCGTGGCCTCGACGCAGTCCGGGAAGCTGACCGTCGAGAACGCCTCGACCCGCTACGTCCCCCCGACCGACGCCAAGGCCGGCTCGCTCACCTTCACCGCGGACGTGAGCGACGACTCCGGCGTCCGGGGCCTGAAGGTCCTGGCCTGGCCGGCGAGTTCCGACCTGGACCCGACCGAGGCGGAGATGAGGTCCGTGGAGAGCGCGACCTGCCGAAGCACCTCGGACGACACGTCCCGCTGCACCTACACCCTGAAGGTCACGAAGGCGGAGGCGGCCGAACTGGCGCCGGGCACCTGGCACGTCTCGACCCTGGCGACGGCCAAGGACGGAGACACGAAGTTCACCCCGCGCACGTCCGAGTTCACCGTGCCCCGCTGACCGCGAGCGGCGGGCACCGGGCCACGGCTTCCTGCCAGGTCCTGCCGACGACGGCGCGCCTGCGTGACGCACCTCCACCAGGCGCGCTCCTCAGGAGGTTCAGCCCAGCCAGGCGAGCGGGTCCTCCTCGTCCTCCCCGGGCTCCCGGACCGTCGTGAAGGTGAGAGGGACTCCCAGCTCTGCGAGCCCCGCAAGAACGCCCGGCGAGATGTGGAGCTCCGATCCCGACCCGGCAACGCCGACACGTCGACCTTCACCGACGCCCCCGCCTTCCGCAGCGCGTCGAGTGCAGCGCGTCGAGCACCGGCTTGCGACGCCTGAGGAATCCAATGAGCTCCGCGGTCCGCTCGTCGCCACACGGCACGGTCGCAGCGGAGCCGCCACATCCGGTAAAAGCAAAAGCCCCAGGTCACGGCGAGTGAGTCCTGGGGCTTTCACAGAGCCGCCTTCGGGATTCGAACCCGAGACCTACGCATTACGAGTGCGTTGCTCTGGCCATCTGAGCTAAGGCGGCGCGCCGTGCGCACCTATGGTGCGATCAGCAACGTCGGTAAGTCTACACAGTTTCCGAGAGTGCTCCGAACCACCCCGCGAGGCCTCCGTCCCGAGGTGGCCGCGGGGCTACGAGCAGCGCTTTCCGTCCGCCGGAGGGGTGCCGCGGACGAGGTAGTCGTTGATCGCGGAGTCGACGCAGGTGCTGCCGCGGCCGTAGGCGGTGTGGCCGTCGCCGCGGTAGGTGAGCAGACGGGCCGAGGAGAGCTGGCGGGCCAGGGACTGGGCCCAGCGGTAGGGGGTCGCCGGGTCGCGGGTGGTGCCGACGACGACGATGGGCGCCGCGCCCTTCGCCTCGATGCGGTGCGGTTCCCCGGTGGGCGCGACCGGCCAGTAGGCGCAGTTCAGGGAGGCCCAGGCGAGGCCCTCGCCGAAGACGGGAGACGCCTTCTCGAAGGCGGGCAGCGCCTTGCGTACCTCGTCGGGGCCGTTGAACGCGGCCGGCAGATCCAGGCAGTTCACGGCCGAGTTGGCGAACATCAGGTTGGCGTAGCCACCCTCGGCGTCCCGTTCGTAGTAGCTGTCGGAGAGGACGAGCAGACCGGCGCCGTCGTTCTCGCGCATCGCCGCGTTCAGCGCCTCGCGCAGCTGCTCCCAGGCGCTCTCGTCGTACATCGCGGCGATCACGCCGGTGGTGGCGAGGGACTCGGTGAGCCTGCGGCCGTCCGCGTCGCCGGTGGGCAGCGGGCGGGCGTCGAGCCGGCCGAAGAACGCCTTGAGGTTCTTGCCGACCTCCCCGGCCTTGGTGCCGAGCGGGCAGTCCGGCTGCCGCACGCAGTCCTTCGCGAAGGACCGGAACGCCGTCTCGAACCCCGCCGTCTGGTCCAGGTTCATCCGTCGGGCGGGCAGCGACGGGTCCATCGCACCGTCCAGCACGAGCCGCCCCACCCGCTCCGGGAACAGCCCCGCGTAGGTCGCCCCGAGGAACGTCCCGTACGACGCCCCCACGTACGTCAGTCTCCGGTCCCCGAGGGCCGCGCGCAGGATGTCCATGTCGCGGGCCGCCTCGACGGTGGAGACGTGCCGCAGCAGCCTGGCCGACCGGGCGCCGCAGCCCTCCGCGAACTTCTTGTAGGAGCCGACGAGCCGGTCGGTCTCCCGCCGGTCGTCGGGAGTGACGTCGGTCTGCGTGTACGCGTCCATCTGGCGCCCGTCGAGGCACTTCACGGGTTCGCTGCGGGCCACGCCGCGGGGGTCGACGGCGACCATGTCGTAGCGGGCGCGGACCTGGGCCGGGTAGCCGATGCCGGCGTACTGCTGGAGGTAGCCGACGGCCGAGCCGCCCGGGCCGCCCGGGTTCACCAGCAGCGAGCCGAGCCGCTTGCCCGGGCCGGTCGCCTTCTTGCGGGCGACGGCGAGCCGGACGTCACCCGCGCCGGGCCGGGCGTAGTCGAGCGGCGCCTTCATCGTGGCGCACTGGAAGCCGGGGACGCCGCAGTCCCGCCAGCTCAGCTTCTGCCCGTAGTACGGCGCCAGCGCGGACGGCGTCGCCCGCGGAAGCGCGACCAGGGCCGCACGGGCGGTCGCCGGGCCGGCCGAACTCGTCGAGCCCCCGGGGGAGCAGGCCGACACCAGCAGGGCGGCGAAGGAGAGGAGCGTGACGCCGGTGCGGAACCGGTGGGGGGAGCGCCTGGTGTGCATCCAGCGAGCGTAACCGTGAGCAACCACGCAAAAGCGGAGCGTGCGCCAACTGCCACGGACGAGTGACCCCGTCAACCGCCCTGCCCGCCCCACCCGGCCACCGGCCCCTCGGCCCCGCCCTCAGGCACCCACCGATCGCCCCTCAACCCGGCGCCGGTCGTTCCGCGCCGCCCTCAGCCCGCTCTCAGCGCCATCGTCATCGCCTCGACCGCGAGCAGCGGAGGCACATTCCGGTCGAGGGCCTCTCCGCAGGCGGCGATCGCCTCGATACGGCGCAGGGTGGACTCGGGGGTACCGGCGCGGGCCAGCCGCTCGAGGGTGTCCTCGGCGTCCACGTTGGCGAGGGCGATGCGGGAGCCGAGCTGGAGGGCGAGGACGTCACGGTAGAAGGCGGTGAGGTCGGAGAGCGCGACGTCGAGGCTGTCGCGCTGCGTCCTCGTGCGCCGCCGCTTCTGCATCTCCTCCAGGTCCTTCATCACGCCCGCCGTGCCGCGCGGCATCCGGCCGCCCTGCACGGCGCCCATCGCCGCCTTCAGCTCGTCGGTCTCCTTGCCGTCCCGCTCCTCGGCGAGCTGCTTGGCGTCCTCGGCGGCGGCGTCGACGAGTTCCTGCGCCGCCCTGAGACAGTTGCCGACGTCCTGGACGCGCAGCGGCAGCTTCAGCACGGCGGCGCGGCGCTCGCGGGCCGCCGGGTCGGTGGCGAGGCGGCGGGCCCGGTCGACGTGTCCCTGGGTGGCGCGGGCGGCGGCCGCGGCGACGGCCGGATCGACGCCCTCGCGCCGTACGAGCATGTCGGCGACCGCGTCCACGGAGGGGGTGCGCAGATTAAGGTGCCGGCAGCGGGAGCGGATCGTCGGCAGGACGTCCTCGATGGACGGCGCGCACAGGAGCCAGACGGTGCGCGGCGCCGGTTCCTCGACGGCCTTGAGGACGGCGTTGGCCGACTTCTCGTTCAGCCGCTCGGCGTCCTCGACGAGGATGACCTGCCAGCGTCCGGTCGCCGGGGCGGTGTACGACTTGCGGACCGTGTCCCGCATGTCCTTGACGAGGATCTCCGCGCCCACGGCGGCGACCGTCGAGACGTCGGCGTGCGTGCCGACGAGGACCGTGTGGCAGCCGTCGCAGAAGCCGCAGCCGGGGACCCCGCCGAGCGCCCGGTCCGGGCTCACGCACTGGAGCGCGGCGGCGAACGCCCGGGCCGTCTGGATCCGGCCGGCGCCGGGCGGCCCCGTGAACAGCCAGGCGTGCGTCATGCTCGACGCCTCGGGCGGCGCGGTGCCGGCCGCGGCCGCGGTGACGAGCGCGTCGGCGTCCCGGGCGGCGGCGGCGAGCTGCTCGCTCACCTTCTCCTGCCCGACGAGGTCGTCCCACACGGTCATGGCCCACGCCGCCCTTCCGTCACGTTCGCGTCCCGCGGCGCCGGCCGGTCCGCGCCGCGGATCACCCTGCGCCTTGCCGGTTCCATTGTGCGGGCAGCCACTGACAATGCGGTCCGGCGCTCACGGGCGTCAGCGGCGCCGGCCCCGTCCGGGGCAGGGACGGCAGCGCCGCCGGCCCCGCCCACGGCACCGGCGTCAGCGCCGCCGGCCCCGCCCGCGGCCCTCGTCGGAGTCGTCGTCCCGGTGCGGGCCCAGCAGCTCGTCCGCGAGCGACGGCAGGTCGTCCAGCGGCGTCTCCTCGGCCCAGTCCGAGCGCGGCCGCTGACGGGGCGCGCCCGTCTCGTCGACCTGCGGCAGCTCCCGCGTACTGTCCTCGGTCCCGTCCGGCCGCGCCGCGCGCTCGTCACGGAAGTACCCCCGCGGCACCCGGCCGTCGGGCTGCTCCGCGGAGACCGCGGGCAGTACGGCCGTCTCGTCCTCGGTGCTCCCGCCGCGCACCGGCGGCAGCACGGCCGTCTCGTCCGCGGCCCCGGCGGGCGCCGGCGGCTGCGGCAGCTCGGTCGTCACCTCGGCGTCCGACACCCGCGCCGCGGACTTCCCGGCGATCGGCGGCGTCGTGTCGGCCGCGTTCTCGACCGGATCCTTGTCCATCCGCACCGGGGGCAGCACGGCGGTGTCCTCGACCGGCCCGCCCGACGCGTTCGTCGGGGTGACCACCGGCGTGGGCTCGGTCGGCGCGTCCGGGGCGACCGCGGGCGTGGCGGGCGGGGCGGGCCGGAGCCGGGTCTGGGCCGCGGCGGCGGCCTGCTCCGCCGCGCGCCGCGCCTCCTCGGCCCGCAGCAGCGCCTCCTCGGCCTTGCGCTGCTTCTCCAGGCGCTGCGCCTCGGCCTCGGCGCGCAGCCGGGCCTCTTCCTCGGCCTGCTTGCGGCGCCGCTCCTCCTCCGCCTTGCGGCGGGCCTCCTCCTCGGCGCGGGCCTTCTCCTCCGCGAGGAGCCGCACCCGCTCCTCCTCGGCGCGCCGGCGCGCCTCCTCGGCACGCTGCCGGGCCTCCTCGGCCTGCCGCTCGGCCTCGCGCCGCTGCGCCTCCTCCAGCTCGCGCCGCTTGCGCTCCTCCTCCTCGGCGCGCAGCTTGGCGAGCTGCTCCTGACGCTCCCGCTCCAGGCGCTCCTCCTCGGCCTTGCGGGCGGCCTCCTCCTCGGCCTTGCGGCGGGCTTCCTCCTCGGCCTTGCGCCGCGCCTCCTCCCGGGCCTTGATCTCGGCCTCGGAGAGCGGCAGCACCCGGTCGAGCCGGTGGCGTACGACGGTGGTCACGGCCTCGGGCTCCTGGCCGGCGTCGACGACCAGGTAGCGGCCCGGGTCGGCGGCGGCCAGCGTGAGGAAGCCGGAACGCACGCGCGCGTGGAACTCGGCCGGCTCCGACTCCAGGCGGTCCGGCGCCTCCGTGAAGCGCTCGCGGGCGGTCTCCGGGGAGACGTCGAGCAGGATCGTCAGATGCGGCACGAGGCCGTTCGTCGCCCAGCGCGAGATCCTCGCGATCTCGGTCGGGGACAGGTCACGGCCGGCTCCCTGGTAGGCCACGGACGAGTCGATGTACCGGTCGGTGATGACGACCGCGCCGCGCTCCAGGGCGGGCCGGACGACGGTGTCGACGTGCTCCGCGCGGTCCGCCGCGTACAGCAGGGCCTCCGCCCGGTGCGACAGACCGGCGCTGGAGACGTCGAGCAGGATCGACCGCAGCCGCTTGCCCACGGGCGTGGCGCCCGGCTCGCGCGTGAGGACGACCTCGTGGCCCTTGGCCCTGATCCACTCGGCGAGGGCCTCTGCCTGGGTGGACTTGCCGGCGCCGTCGCCGCCCTCCAGGGCGATGAAGAAACCGTTCGTCGTGGGTGCCTGCACCGGGTCGTCGCCGCCGAGCACCGCGTCCCGCAGGTCGTTGCGCAGGGGGACGCCGGAGCGGTCGTCGACCTTGGCGAGCACCAGCGCGGCCACCGGCAGCAGCAGCGCGCCGACCAGCATGAGCGTGAAGGCGGCTCCGCCGTGGGCGAAGACGAACTTGCCGTTCTCCAGCCGGTGCGGCCCGATCAGCGCCGCCACCAGCGGGGCGATCAGGGCGCCGAGCGCCACCAGCACCCGTACGACCGTGTGCAGGTGCTCCGTGAAGCGCGTGCGGCGCTGGTCCTCGGTCTCCTGGTCGAGCAGCGCGTGCCCGGTGTTGGCGGCGACGCCCGCGCCGGCACCTGCCAGGGCCGTGATCAGCAGCACGGTGGTGACGTCCGGGACCAGTCCGGCCGCGAGCAGGGCCACGCCGGTGAAGGCGATCGCCAGCGCGAGCAGCCGGCGCCGCGACAGCGTCACCAGCACCTTCGGCGCCGTACGGACGCCGACGGCGACGCCGCCGGTCAGCGCGAGCACGAGCAGCCCGTACAGCACCGGGCCACCGCCCAGGTCCGTGGCGTGCAGCACCGCCACGGCGACGGCGGCGGAGATCGCCCCGGCCACGGCGGCGCAGGCCAGGACCAGTACCGGAATGGCGCCGGTGCGCCCCGCGTCGGCACCGGTGGCCGTCCGCGGACGGCGCAGCCCCTCGAGCGGGGACCGCGCGCGGGGGGTACGGGTGCCGGGCAGTTCGAGGAAGACCACGACGGACAGGGAGCCGGCGAACAGCCCGCCCGCGACGTACGAGGCGAGGGCCGCCTGGTGCTGGCCGAACCAGTCGATGCCGGCGCCCAGAAGGTTGTTGAACAGTGCGGCGACGACCAGGGTGACGGCCGCCAGCGGGATCGCGAGGAAGGTGGTCCGCAGGGACAGCCGGCGCAGGGCGTCCATGTGGTCGGGCAGCGGCCGTACCGTCGCGCCCTCCAGCGGCGGGGCGGGCAGCAGCGCGGGGGCGGCACCCTCGCGGGCGACCGTCCAGAAGCGCTCGGCGACACCGGTCACGAAGACGGTGACCAGCAGCAGCGCCAGGGCGTCGTCGGGCGTCCAGTCGATCCACAGGGGCGCGACGATCAGCAGGGCGGCCCGCACACCGTCCGCGCCGACCATGGTCCAGCGGCGGTCCAGCGGTCCGTCCGGCGAGGTGAGGGAGGTCAGCGGACCGAGGAGGACGGCGCCGAACAGCACGGTGGCGAGCACCCGGACCGCGAAGACGATCGCGACCGCGAACGCCACGCCCCGGTAGCCGCCGCCGAACGCGCCCTCGGCGATGGCCGCTTGGAGGGCGAGGAGGACGAGCACCAGGAGGGCGAGGGCGTCACCGACGCCGCTCACCAACTGTGCGCTCCACAGCCGCCTGAGCTGCGGCTCACGCAACAGTGCGCGTACGGCGCGCTCTCGGGAGTCCGCCACCAGGGCGTCGTCCGGGGCCGGCGGGTGGGCCGTTGGCTGCTCGGCTCGCGTCATGCTTTCAGCCTATCGGCAGCCACCGACGGCCCGGAGAGCCCGTCCACACCTACGTCCGCCCCGACACCAAAGTGATGCCGGGGCGTGCGTTTTGTGAACGGCTTCCGGGGAACCGCGGCGCGGCTCAGTCCTCCGGAGCCGCCGTCGAGGCCGCCTTGGACGCCGTCGCCTTCTTCGTCGCGGTCTTGGTCGCGATCTTCTTCGCGGCCGTGGCCGTCTTCGCGGCGGTCTTCTTGGCAGCCGTCTTCTTGGCCGGCGCGGCCTTCTTCGCGGGCGCCTTCTTCGCCGTCTTCTTGGCGGGCCCCTTCGCCCGCTTCTCGGCGAGCAGTTCGTAGCCGCGCTCCGGGGTGATCTCCTCGACGCTGTCGCCGGAGCGCAGGGTCGCGTTGGTCTCCCCGTCGGTGACGTACGGCCCGAAGCGACCGTCCTTGACGACGACCGGCTTCTGGCTGACCGGGTCCTGGCCCAGCTCCTTCAGGGGCGGCTTGGCCGCGGCCCTGCCGCGCTGCTTGGGCTGGGAGTAGATCTCCAGCGCCTCTTCGAGCGTGATCGTGAAGAGCTGGTCCTCGCTCTGGAGCGACCGCGAGTCCGTGCCCTTCTTGAGGTACGGGCCGTAGCGGCCGTTCTGCGCGGTGATCTCCACGCCCTCGGCGTCCGTGCCGACGACGCGCGGCAGCGACATCAGCCTGAGGGCGTCCTCCAGCGTGACGGTGTCCAGCGACATCGTCTTGAACAGCGAGGCCGTGCGCGGCTTGACGGCGTTCTTGCCCGTCTTCGGGGTGCCCTCGGGGAGCACCTCCGTGACGTACGGGCCGTAGCGGCCCGCCCGGGCGATGATCTGACGGCCCGTCTGCGGATCGGCGCCCAGCTCGAAGTCGCCGCTCGGCTTGGCGAGCAGTTCCTCCGCGTACTCGACGCTCAGCTCGTCCGGGGCGAGGTCCTCGGGGACGTCGGCCCGCTGGTGGTTCTCGGAGTCCTTCTCGCCGCGCTCGATGTAGGGACCGTAGCGGCCGACCCGCAGCACGATGCCGCTGCCCACGGGGAACGACGACACCTCGCGCGCGTCGATCGCGCCCAGGTCGGTCACCAGTTCCTTGAGGCCGCCGAGGTGGTCCCCGTCACCGTTGCCCGCCTCGGCCGCTCCGCCGGTGCCCGTGCCCTCGCCGAAGTAGAACCGCTTCAGCCACGGCACGGCCTGTGCCTCACCGCGGGCGATGCGGTCGAGGTCGTCCTCCATCCTGGCGGTGAAGTCGTAGTCGACGAGCCGCCCGAAGTGCTTCTCCAGGAGGTTGACCACGGCGAAGGAGAGGAACGACGGGACGAGCGCCGTGCCCTTCTTGAAGACGTAACCGCGGTCGAGGATCGTGCCGATGATCGACGCGTACGTCGACGGGCGGCCGATCTCGCGCTCTTCCAGCTCCTTGACCAGCGAGGCCTCGGTGTAGCGGGCCGGGGGCTTGGTGGCGTGCCCGTCGACCGTGATCTCCTCGGCGGTGAGCGCGTCGCCCTCGCCGACCTGGGGGAGACGACGCTCGCGGTCGTCCAGTTCGGCGTTCGGGTCGTCGGCGCCTTCGACGTAGGCCTTCAGGAAGCCGTGGAAGGTGATCGTCTTGCCGGAGGCGCCGAACTCGACGTCCCGGCCGTCGGCGGCGGTGCCACCGATCTTCACCGAGACGCTGTTGCCGGTCGCGTCCTTCATCTGGGAGGCGACGGTCCGCTTCCAGATCAGCTCGTACAGCTTGAACTGGTCGCCGGTCAGGCCGGTCTCGGCAGGCGTGCGGAAACGATCACCCGAGGGGCGGATCGCCTCGTGCGCCTCCTGCGCGTTCTTGACCTTCCCGGCGTACGTCCGCGGCTGCGCCGGCAGGTAGTCGGCGCCGTACAGCTGCGTGACCTGGGCGCGGGCGGCGTTGACCGCCGTGTCCGACAGGGTCGTGGAGTCCGTACGCATGTAGGTGATGAAGCCGTTCTCGTACAGCTTCTGAGCCACCTGCATGGTCGCCTTCGCACCGAAGCCCAGCTTTCGCGAGGCCTCCTGCTGGAGCGTCGTCGTACGGAACGGGGCGTACGGCGAGCGCCGGTACGGCTTCGACTCGACGGACCGCACCGAGAACCGGGTGTTCTCCAGGGCGGCGGCCAGCGCGCGGGCGGCGGCCTCGTCGAGGTGGAGGGTGTTCGCGCTCTTGATCTGTCCCAGGGAGTCGAAGTCACGGCCCTGCGCGACCCTCCTGCCGTCGACGCTCTGGAGGCGGGCCACCAGCGACGACGGGTCCGACGAGTCTCCCGCCCGGCCGGTCAGGAAGGTGCCCGTCAGGTCCCAGTACTCGGCGGAACGGAAGGCGATGCGCTCGCGCTCCCGCTCCACGACGAGTCGGGTGGCGACGGACTGCACCCGGCCCGCCGACAGCTTCGGCATGACCTTCTTCCACAGGACCGGCGAGACCTCGTAGCCGTAGAGACGGTCGAGGATGCGGCGGGTCTCCTGGGCGTCGACCAGCTTCTGGTTCAGCTCGCGAGGGTTGGCCACGGCGGCCTGGATCGCGGCCTTGGTGATCTCGTGGAAGACCATCCGCTTGACCGGGACCTTGGGCTTGAGCACCTCCTGGAGGTGCCAGGCGATCGCTTCGCCCTCGCGGTCCTCATCGGTGGCGAGGAACAGCTCGTCGGAGTCCTTCAGCAGGTCCTTGAGCTTCTTGACCTGGGCCCTCTTGTCGGCATTGACCACGTAGACGGGCTGGAAGTCGTGATCGACGTCCACGCCGAGGCGGCGGACCTCACCGGTGTACTTCTCCGGCACCTCCGCGGCACCGTTGGGGAGGTCGCGGATGTGCCCGACGCTCGCCTCGACAACGTATCCGGGGCCGAGATAGCCCTTGATCGTCTTCGCCTTGGCAGGCGACTCGACGATGACGAGTCGGCGGCCGCCCTTCGCGGTCTCGCTGGTCGGGGACAACTTCGCTCTTCTCTCCGGTCGACTCTGGGGCCTCCCCAGGCCTTGCTCCCGGGGTCGGGTCATGGTGACGCTGCGGAGTGTGACGGTACATCCCGCCCCCGTGTCAAACGGGAAAAGCCCGCAACGGCCACTCGAACGGTAACCCGACTACCGCCATTCCTGCCGCCCGGAGTGTCCACCGGCTCTTTTCCGCGCACCGGAGCGGCGTCTGTCGGTTATCCTCCGCCGACCCCTTGCGCGGATCTCACCAGGGCATGGACTAGATCCCCGGAAGCGGTTCAGACGCGGGCGAGGCACCAGGCGCCGACGGCGAGCGCGACGACCGCGGTGAGCGTCGCGACGGTCGCCGATGCGACAGGGCTCACCCCCTGGGCGACGGGCTGCCGCTGCCGCACGCGCACCGCGGTCCACACGAGCAGACCGCCCCCGAGCAGCGCGAACACCATCCCGGTGAAGATCGCCGGTCCACTCTCCATGATCGCCCGCGCTCCTTCTCTCCCACCCGCGCGTGTCCCGTCGCCCGGAGACTGGCACGCACGGGCAGCGCCCGGACGAACCCGAGGTGAACGCCGGGCCCACGGACGGGGGCGACGGGTCGCCGGCGGGTCGTACGGCGGCCGGGGCGAGCGGCGGGCACGAGCGGCGGGCACGAGCGGTGGGCGCGAGAAGCAGCTGCGAGGAGCGGGCGTGAGCGGCACATGCGACGGTCCTCACATCCGTCCAGGACGCGCGGCCCTCTTTGTCCGGGCGGCCGGGCAGAGAGGCGATCGGTCGGGCGACCGGGCGGCGACGGCCTCCGCGCCGGGTGAGCACCCGTGGCACCTCGAATTCGATGCCGCGGATCCCGGTCTTCCCGGTGCCGCCGTTCTCCCCCGCCGTTCTCCCCCGCCGTTCTCGTCCCACCGCTTTTCCGTGATCCGTGAGCACGGTTCGGCCGCCGGTGATCGCGAAGTGCCGGTGAGAGAAAGATGTTGACCTGTTTAGCTCCCAGGCGGCTCAGGCCGGCTCGAGGAATCCCTGTTCCACCAGCAGTCTGATCTGCGCGGGCGTACGGTCGCGGAGCAGGACGGGGTCCTCGCCGACGAGCTGCGCGATGGCGTCCAGGATCCGGCCCGCGCTCAGCGAGCCGTCGCACACGCCGGCGAACCCGGCGCCCACCGTGTCCACCTTGGTGGCGCGGCGCATGCCGCGGTGCTGGCGCAGCACCACGTGCTCCGGGTCCTCGGCGCCGGGCAGCCCGACCTGCTCCTGCACGACCTCCGCGGCGAGCCGGAAGTTCCCCGCCAGCAGGGCCGCGTCGTCGTGCCCGCGCAGGTAGTCGACCCGCTCGAAGTGGGCCCTGACCGTGTCGCCGAGCGGCTGCTCGATGGAGTGCGGCCACTCCTCCACGGTGATGACGGGCTCGTCGGACGCCGTCCTGCGCAGGGTGATCCAGCCGAAGCCGACGGCCTTCACCTTGCGCGCCTCGAACTCCTCGAGCCACGCGTCGTACCGCGCGCGGTACTCCGCCGGGTCGCCCTGGTGGTCACCGGCGTCCCTGAGCCACAGCTCGGCGTACTGCGTGACGTCCTGCACCTCGCGCTGCACGATCCACGCGTCGCATCCGCGCGGCACCCACGACCTGAGTCTGTCCTGCCAGTCCTCCCCTTCGACGTGCTGCCAGTTGGCGAGGAACTGCGCGAACCCGCCCACGTTCAGCCGTTCCCCCGCTCCCTGAACGAGCGAGCGGCACAGATCGTCCCCGCTCATCCCGCCGTCGCGGTACGTCAGCCGGGCCCCCGGAGAGATCACGAACGGCGGGTTGGACACGATCAGGTCGAACGTCTCGTCGTCGCGGACCGGTTCGAACAGCGAACCCTCGCGCAGATCGGCGGCGGGCGCGCCGGACAGGGCCAGGGTGAGCGCGGTGATGTGCAACGCGCGCGGGTTGAGGTCCGTCGCCGTCACGCGCGTGGCGTGCCGGGCGGCGTGCAGGGCCTGGATCCCGGAGCCGGTGCCCAGGTCCAGCGCGGCGGAGACCGGGGTGCGGACGGTGATCCCGGCGAGCGTGGTGGACGCCCCGCCGACGCCCAGGACGACACCCTCGGCGCGGCTGCCGACGCCGCCGGCCCCGCCGACGGCGCAGCCGAGGTCGGACACGATGAACCAGTCCTCGCCGTCCGGCCCGCCGTAGGGGCGTACGTCCACGGTCGCGGCGACGTCGTCCGCGCCCGCGCGCGTCAGCCAGCCGGTCTCCACGCACGCGTGCACGGGCAGCACGTCCTCCACGCGCGCGTACGGCACCGGCTGCTGGAGCAGGAAGAGACGGACGAGCGTCTCCAGTGGCGTGTCCCCGCGGGTCGCGCGCAGCGCGGGCACGGTCTCGCTGCGCGCGAGGGCCGCGTACGCGGGGGCGCCGAGCAGGTCGAGGAGGCCGTCGGCGGTGAAGGAGGCCGCGAGCAGGGTCTCGCGCAGCCGGGCGGCGACGTCGGGGTGGCCGGCGGAGGGCAGGGGGGACAGGGTGGCGTTACTCACGCCCCCATTGTGTCCCGCGGGCGGGCCGCGCGCCCCGCCCCGGCCGGCCCCGGCCGTCAGCTGGTCGTGGCCCCGGCCGACGACGAGGCCGCCACCTTCTTGCAGCTGTCCTGCTGGGCCATGGCGGACTTGACGTCGCCCTCCTCGAGTTTCTTCAGCGCGGTGTTGCCGCTCTTGCTGAGCTTGCCGAGTTCGGTGGCGATGTCCTGGAGTCCGTCGGCGAACTTCCCCTGGTCCTTCGTGTCGAGCGCGTCGACCTGCTTCTTCAGGCCGGCGTAGGAGGTGGACAGGCCGTTCAGGGCGGTCACGGCGTCCTGCTTCTTCTTCTCGCCGCCCTCGACACCGGGCGGCGGCCCCGCCTTCTGGATGGCCTGCGCGAGCGCCTTGTAGGCATCGGACATGTCCTGGAAGGCCTGGGAGTCGGTCTTCTGGACATTCGCCGGGGCGTTGTTGTCGGTGGCGGCACTCTTGATCGCGGCGTTGGCCGCGTCGACCTTCGCGTCCTGGGCGGGCAGCGCGTCGCAGACCTGTTTGGCCCAGGCGTCGAGTTCCTTGTCGCCGTCGTCGCTGCTGCTGCATCCCGACAACGCCAGTACGAGTACCGCACCGCCGGACAGTGCGGCCGCGAGCTTCTTGTTCACCGGATCGGTCCCTTCCATGGCTCTCGGCCCCGGAACATACACGCCGACCGGGTGACAACCCCAGAACGAATGTCCGCTATGAAAATAAATGAAGCCATTTATACCAAGAGAGAGAAGGCTCACGACCCGGGCCCGCGCGCAGCGGGGCGGGCGGACGACGCGTCACCACGTGCCGTCCGCCCGCCCTTTGAGCTGCGGGCCGTTCCCGGCCCCTACGAAACCACCGCCGGATCCGTGGACTTGGCCGGTTCGGCGGCGTTGTCCTCGTCACCCATGGCGATGCCGCGCCGCTTGGAGACGTAGACCGCGCCGACGATCACCACGAGCGCGAGGACCGCGATCGCGACCCGTACGCCGAGGTTCTCGTCGTCGCCGTAGCTGAACTCGATCACCGCGGGCGCGATGAGCAGCGCCACCAGGTTCATGACCTTCAGCAGTGGGTTGATCGCGGGTCCCGCGGTGTCCTTGAAGGGGTCGCCGACGGTGTCGCCGATGACGGTCGCCGCGTGGGCCTCGCTGCCCTTGCCGCCGTGGTGGCCGTCCTCGACGAGCTTCTTGGCGTTGTCCCAGGCACCGCCGGAGTTGGCGAGGAACACCGCCATCAGCGTGCCCGCGCCGATCGCGCCCGCGAGGAACGCGCCGAGGGCGCCGACGCCGAGCGTGAACCCGACGAAGATCGGCGCCAGCACCGCGAGCAGTCCGGGCGTGGCGAGTTCCCGCAGGGCGTCCCTGGTGCAGATGTCGACGACCTTGCCGTACTCGGGCTTCTCGCTGTAGTCCATGATCCCGGGCTTCTCCCGGAACTGCCGCCGCACCTCGTAGACCACGGAACCCGCCGAACGCGACACCGCGTTGATCGCCAGCCCCGAGAAGAGGAAGACGACCGCCGCGCCCGCGATCAGGCCGACCAGGTTGTTGGGCTGCGAGATGTCCATCATGAGGGTCATCGGCGCGCCGTCCCCGGAGAGCTTCTCGCCGACGTCCCGCGCGCCGGTGGTGATGGCGTCGCGGTACGACCCGAAGAGCGCCGACGCGGCCAGCACGGCCGTGGCGATGGCGATGCCCTTGGTGATGGCCTTGGTGGTGTTGCCGACGGCGTCGAGGTTGGTGAGCACCTGCGCCCCCGCCCCCTCCACGTCGCCGGACATCTCGGCGATGCCCTGCGCATTGTCGGAGACGGGTCCGAAGGTGTCCATCGCGACGATCACACCGACCGTGGTGAGCAGGCCGGTGCCGGCCAGCGCCACCGCGAACAGCGCCAGCATGATCGACGTACCGCCGAGCAGGAACGCCCCGTACACGCCCAGGCCGATCAGCAGGGCGGTGTACACGGCCGACTCGAGGCCGACGGAGATGCCGGCGAGGACGACGGTGGCCGGACCGGTCAGCGAGCTCTTGCCGATGTCGCGCACCGGGCGGCGCGTGGTCTCGGTGAAGTAACCGGTCAACTGCTGGATGACGGCGGCCAGGACGATGCCGATCGCCACGGCGACGACGGCCAGGACGCGCGGGTCGCCGTCCTTGCCCAGGATCGCCGCGTCGGTGACGCCGTCCAGGTCGGCGTACCTGCCGGGGAGGTAGACGAACACGGCCACGGCGACCAGCACGAGCGAGATCACCGCGGAGATGAAGAAGCCCCGGTTGATCGCGGACATGCCACTGCGGTCGGAGCGGCGCGGCGCCACCGCGAAGATGCCGATCATGGCCGTGATCACACCGATCGCGGGCACGAGCAGTGGGAAGGCGAGGCCGGCGTCGCCGAAGGCCACCTTGCCGAGGATCAGCGCGGCGACCAGCGTCACGGCGTACGACTCGAAGAGGTCGGCCGCCATGCCCGCGCAGTCACCGACGTTGTCGCCCACGTTGTCGGCGATGGTCGCGGCGTTGCGCGGATCGTCCTCCGGGATGCCCTTCTCGACCTTGCCGACCAGGTCGGCACCGACGTCGGCGGCCTTGGTGAAGATGCCGCCGCCGACCCTCATGAACATCGCGATGAGCGCCGCGCCGAGACCGAAGCCCTCCAGCACCTTCGGCGCGTCGGCCGCGTACACCAGCACCACGCACGAGGCGCCGAGCAGACCGAGCCCGACCGTGAACATGCCGACCACGCCGCCCGTGCGAAATGCGATCTTCATCGCTTTGTGCGAAACGGCCGTGAGATCCTTTTCCGGTTCCCCTTCCGCCGGAGTCGCTTCCCGGGCCGCGGCGGCGACCCGCACATTGCTGCGCACGGCGAGCCACATGCCGATATAGCCGGTGCCCGCCGAGAACGCCGCGCCGACCAGGAAGAAGATAGATCGTCCGGCACGTTGATTCCAGTCGTCCGCGGGCAGCAGCATGAGCAGGAAGAACACCACGACTGCGAATACGCCGAGTGTGCGCAACTGCCGGGTCAGGTAGGCGTTGGCGCCCTCCTGGATCGCCGCCGCGATCTTCTTCATGCTCTCGGTGCCCTCGCCCGCCGCGAGCACCTGGCGCAGCAGCACGCCCGCGACCACGAGCGCGGCCAGTGCGACGAACCCGATGACCACCACGAGGAGTCGGTTGCCGTCGGTCAGCACTGCGGCCGCGAGGGTTGTGGAGTGGTCCAACCGATGAGGGAGAGAAAGCCCCGCCATTCGTCCTCCTTGACGCTTGGGCTGAGCTCAAGATGTGGACGGATTCTAGGTACCGGAACCTGATCAAAACAGTGTGCGGCAAACGGAATTCGCCTTCGCGCGAAAATCCGTCACGGTAATGCCCTCAAAGCATTGTCGTTCGTGAATGGATTCACGAAAATCCGGCAAGATTCACTTGTCCGCCCGGCAAGATTCACTTTTTCAAGATTCACTTGCTGGCACCACTGTAAGCGCGCCGTCGCACCTGCGCACATGCCGAAGGGCCCCACCTCGTGGGGCCCTTCGGGTACGCGTGTGTCCGGTGGGCCGGACGGGGAGCGCCGGGGTCAGCCGAGCGCCGCGGCCGACGGCGCGGTCGGCCACGTCATGCGGATCAGCCCGCCGTGTTCGCCGGCGGTCACCTCCACGTCGTCGACGAGGCCGCTGATGACCGCGAGGCCCATCTCGTCCTCCTCGACGTCCGCGTCGACTTCACCGGAGCCCGGCACCCGGTCGCCGGGCGCGACGCGCGGAGCCTCGTCGCCCACCTCGATGGAGAACTGCTTCTCCTCCTCGATGAGCGACACCTTCACCGGGGCGGTGATGCCACCGCTCTGATGGAGTCCGACGGCACGGGAGCAGGCTTCACCGACGGCGAGCCGGACCTCGTCGAGAACGGCCTCGTCCACTCCGGACCTGCGCGCCACCGCTGCCGCCACCAGTCGGGCGGTCCTGACGTGCTCGGGCAGCGCGCTGAAGCGGAGCTCAACGGTGGCCATGCATCCCCCTCGGAACTACGGGCGTGCTGTCGGGGGGCCGGGCTGCCGAAAGCCCGGTACCCCGGTGTGTTCAACTGGGCCGTCCGGGCCACACGGGCCCGGACGGGGTGGTCAGTCGGTGGCCGCGACCGCTTCGTCGACCGAGGTGTGAATCGGGAACACCTTGGTCAGACCGGTGATGCGGAAGATCTTCAGAATGCGCTCCTGGTTGCAGACCAGGCGCAGCGAGCCCTCATGGGCACGCACCCGCTTCAAGCCACCGACCAGCACGCCGAGCCCGGTGGAGTCGAGGAAGTCCACGCCCTCCATGTCGACGACAAGGTGGAAATTGCCGTCGTTCACCAGCTCGACCAGCTGCTCGCGCAACTTGGGCGCGGTATATACGTCGATTTCGCCACCGACCTCGACGACCGTACGATCGCCGACGGTACGGGTCGACAGGGACAGGTCCACGGATCCTCCAGCACCTTGCTATCGAGCGGTCGTCCCTCGGAACACCTGAGCAGGAGCCCCCGGGACGGTACGCCAGCCGCGATGGCATTCAATCACTTACCGGCAGGCGTGCACGACGCCTTGGCTCCATTGTCCGTCACGCCAGTGACACACTCGGTGCCGATGGCCAAGAATCACCGATCCGATCGATCCCCGGCACAGCCCGCGCCCCGCCTGTCGCCGGGCCGGATCCTGGACCGGCTCGCCCCGGGACCGAGCCGGGCGTCGCGCATCACTCATACGGAGCATGTGCCCCCGCGCGCGGGCCGCCATGCCGTCTGGCCTGACCGGATTCGTCCGGAGGTCGTCGCGGCCCTGCAGGCCTGCGGCATCGAGCATCCCTGGGCGCACCAGGCCGCGGCCGCGGAGCACGCCCTGGACGGCGAGTCGGTGGTCGTCGCGACCGGAACCGCCTCAGGCAAGTCTTTGGCATATCTCGTACCGGTCCTGTCCACCCTCCTGGACGGCTCCCAGGCGCCGAACGGGCGTGGCGCCACGGCGCTGTACCTCGCGCCGACCAAGGCGCTGGCGGCGGACCAGTGCCGATCCGTGAAGGAACTTTCACAACCGCTGGGCACCGCGGTACGCCCGGCGGTGTACGACGGCGACACGCCGGTCGAGGAACGCGAGTGGATCCGCCAGTACGCCAACTACGTCCTCACCAACCCGGACATGCTGCACCGCGGCATCCTGCCGTCCCACCCCCGCTGGTCCTCCTTCCTGAAATCGCTGAAGTACGTCGTCATCGACGAGTGCCACACCTACCGCGGCGTGTTCGGCTCCCACGTGGCCCAGGTGCTGCGCCGCCTGCGCCGCCTGTGCGCCCGCTACGGCGCCTCCCCCGTCTTCCTGCTGGCCTCCGCGACGTCCGCCGAGCCCTCGGTGGCCGCCGGCCGCCTCACCGGCCTCCCGGTGGTCGAGGTAGCCGACGACGCCTCACCACGCGGCGAACTGGTGTTCGCCCTCTGGGAGCCGCCGCTCACCGAGATGCGGGGCGAGAGGGGCGCTCCCGTCCGCCGCACCGCCACCGCCGAGACCGCTGAACTCCTGACCGACCTGGCCGTCCAGGGCGTCCGCACCGTGGCTTTCGTCCGCTCCCGGCGCGGCGCGGAGCTGATCTCCCTCATCGCCCAGGAACGCCTCGCCGAGGTGGACCGCTCACTGTCCGGGCGTGTCGCGGCCTACCGCGGCGGCTACCTCCCCGAGGAACGCCGTGCTCTGGAGCAAGCCCTGCACTCGGGTGAACTCCTCGGTCTGGCCGCCACGACCGCCCTCGAACTCGGGATCGACGTCTCGGGTCTGGACGCCGTCCTCATCGCCGGATACCCCGGTACCCGCGCCTCGCTGTGGCAGCAGGCAGGGCGGGCGGGACGATCGGGTCAGGGAGCGCTGGCCGTGCTGGTCGCCCGGGACGACCCGCTGGACACCTTCCTCGTCCACCACCCGGAAGCCCTGTTCGACCGACCGGTGGAATCGACCGTCCTGGACCCCGACAACCCCTACGTCCTCGCCCCGCACCTGTGCGCGGCCGCCGCCGAACTCCCCCTCACCGAAGAGGACCTGGCACTGTTCGGCCCCGAGACCGAGGCACTGCTGCCCCAGTTGGAGGCCGCGAGACTGCTGCGCCGCCGGACGAAGGCCTGGCACTGGACCCGCCGCGAGCGGGCCGCCGACCTCACGGACATCCGGGGCGGAGGCGGCCGCCCGGTCCAGATCGTCGAGTCCGGCACGGGCCGTCTGCTCGGCACGGTCGACGAAGGCGCCGCCCACTCGACCGTTCACGGGGGAGCGGTCCATCTGCACCAGGGCCGCACCTACCTGGTGCGCTCCCTGGACCTGGAGGACTCGGTGGCCCTGGTCGAAGAGGCTAATCCGCCGTACACGACGGTCGCCCGCGACACGACGGCGATCTCCGTGCTGGAGACGGACGTCGAAATCCCCTGGGGTGAAGGCCGGTTGTGCTACGGCTCCGTCGAAGTCACCAACCAGGTGGTCTCCTTCCTGCGCCGACGCGTCATCACCGGTGAAGTACTGGGCGAGTCGAAGCTCGACCTCCCTCCTCGTACGCTGCGTACGCGGGCCGTGTGGTGGACGGTCACCGAGGACCAACTGGACGCCGCCCGCATCAATCCCGAGATCCTCGGTGGAGCCCTGCACGCCGCCGAGCACGCGTCCATCGGCATGCTGCCCCTCTTCGCGACCTGCGACCGCTGGGACATCGGCGGCGTCTCGATCCCCCTGCACCCCGACACCCTCCTCCCCACGGTCTTCGTCTACGACGGCCATCCCGGCGGCGCGGGCTTCGCCGAACGTGCCTTCCACACGGCCCGTTCCTGGCTGACGGCCACCCGCCAGGCCATCGCCTCCTGCGAGTGCGAGGCCGGCTGCCCGTCCTGCATCCAGTCCCCCAAGTGCGGCAACGGCAACGACCCTCTGCACAAGAGAGGCGCGCTCAGGCTCCTGACGGAACTGCTGCGGGGCGCGCCGGCGGAGGACGGCGGGACGGCGAAGGACGACAGCCCGGTGGAGAACGGCGGGACGGCGGAGGAGAGGGAGTCGGGAGAGCGGACGGAGTAGGCGGTGCGGCGCGGGGCCGCCCTGGGGCGGGGCAGGGAGGCCACCGTCGCCTCCCCCGGCAGCGCCGGCCCCGCAGGTCCCGCCCGGGCCCGGACCTCCACCGTGAACGGTCCCCGTCCCGCCGCCGCCGTCACGTCCGCCACCTCCCCCACCACCACGCACCGCACCAACCGTGCGCCCTGTGCCCGCGCCAACCGGTCCGCGCGGGCGCAGGCCGCCTCGGTGCCGTCCGTCCAGTGGTCCGCGGCCGCGAGTGCCGCGAGGTCGGCACCCCCGGCGGCACGGTGCCGGGCCAGGACAGCCTGCCCGAGGGCGAGTACGGCGCCGAAGACCACACACAGCACGGCGAGCACAGCGAGAGTCCATACGGTCGCGGATCCACGGTCGGTCCGACCTCGGCTCCGTGCCACGAGACCGCCCCTCCAGCCGTGGAGCCCCTCCCCTCCCGGGGGTGTCCCACGGGCAGGAGCGCCGACACCGCCTCCCCTCCAGCGCCGATGTCCGGCAGCGCCGCGGCCCGCCCGGAAACGCGCGGCACCTCCCCCGCATCCCCTCACGGTCCCGCCTCCGATCCGGCCCCGGCACCGCCGCCGTCCACCGTGATCCCCGCGTCCTCCGCCGCCGCCACGGCTTCCTCCCGTACCTCGAACGGCAACCCGCGCAGCACCGGCGGCCTCGCCACGACCACCACCCGGACCTGGTCCCCCTCCCGGGTGACCGACACCCGCGCCCCACGCGGTGCCGTCGCCCGCGTCACCTTCACGACCGCGTCGGCCGGGTCCTGCCGGGCGGCGGCCCGGGCGCCGGTCCTGGCCGCGTCCACGCACTGGATCTGGGCGGCCATGACCAGCAACCCCCAGACCAGCGCCATGGCGAACGCCACCAGCACCGGCAGCACCACGGCCGCCTCCGCCGTCACGAACCCCCGGTCCCCGCCTCGCGGCCGGTTCCGCTCACGTGCCCGCACTGAGTGCCCGCTTCACGATGTCCTGCAGCTCCGCCGCGACCGCCCCGCTCGTCACGACCTGGTAGAGGGCCACGGCGAACGCCACCGCCGCAACGATCCCCATCGCGTACTCGGACGTCACCATCCCCGCGTCCCTCCGCGCCACACGCACCCGGCGCACCAGGAAACGCAGCCTCGCTCGTACTGCCTTGCTCATTTCGACCCCCGTGAGTCTCGATCCCACTCATCGATGACCGGTCCCCGTGGACCAGCCGAACTGCTTGACCTGTTCGACCTGCTCGACCTGCTTCAGCCGCCTCCCTTGCCGTGCTTCTCCAACCGCTTGCACTCACAGGACGGCCCCGCCGACCGCCTTACCCGGCATCGTCGGCATCGTCGGCATCACCGGCCGGGACCGACTGACCCGGCCGCCCGTCAGATCCCCCTCACGGCCCACCCCCTCCCAGCACCCCGCCCGCCAGGCCGATCACGACGGGAACGATGCCCACGGCGATGAAGGCCGGCAGGAAGCACAGCCCCACCGGTGCGGTGACCATGACGGCGGCTCGTCGGGCGCGGGCCGTGCCGGCGCGGGCCCAGTCGGCGCGGGCGTCGGCCGCGATCCGGGCAACCGGCACCGCCGCCGGGAGACCGGACACGTCGGCGCGCTCCAGCAGCCGGGCCAGCGCCTCCGCCCCGGGCGCCGCTGCCAACCTCCGCCAGGCACTCGCGGGTTCACCTCCCAGACGCACCTCGGCGGCACCACGTGCCAACGCTCCTCCGACAGGCCCGTCGAGTGCTTCCCCCACGGCTTGTGCCGCGATCACCGGCCCCGCCCCCGCCGCGATGCACGCGGCCAGCAGATCGGCCGCGAGCGGCAGCTGCCGGGCCGCGGCCCGCACGTCGGCCTCACTCATCGACTCCGTCGTCTGCCGCCTGCGGCGCCACCACCACAGCACCGCCGCCCCGGTCAGCCCCAGGCCGAGACCGGCGATCCCACCGCCCAGCATCCACCCGGCCCCCACCGCTGCCGCCTCCGGCAGCCACCGGCGTACGGCCTCCCGCACCCCAGGCCGCGGACTCTGCGGCTCTGCCGAGCGGGCCAGCACCTCGGCGAGCCGCAGCCTCGCCCGCCGCCGTCGCCGCAAGGTGTCCGCGCACCGCACCGCCCACCCGAGGGCCATGGCGATTCCCACGGCCACCCCCAGCCTGTGGAGAACTTCCGCACTCATCCCGCCTCCCTCCCACTCGTTCGTCCTCCGGCCGCCTCACCCGGACGACCGCCGTAAACCCGCCTCGCACCCCCTCTTCCCCTCACCTCAAGCCCCCTCCGCACCCCGCATGATCCGCAGCGCCCACCACATCCCCAGCCCCTCCAGCACCCCACCGACGAGCAGGCACCCGAGGCCGGCCCCGGTGTGCAGCAGGACCTGCAGTGGGTCCGCGCCGAGTGCCGTGCCCAGGAGGAGGCCCAGGACCGGCAAGCCGGCAAGCATCACCGTGGTGGATCGGGCCCCAGCCAACTGAGCCATCAGGTCGGCGCGTTGGTCGCGTTCGGCGCGCAACGCCCCTTCTAGGCGGTCGAGTCCGACCGCAAGCCCCGCTCCCTGGTCCACGGCCACCCGCCAGCACGCCGCGAGCCCCAACAGACCGTCGGCCCCGGGCTGCCGTGCCGCACCGGTCAGCGCGCCGGGCACATCACCACCGAACCGGGCGGCCGCCAGCACGGCCGCCTGGGCCTCGCCGAGCCCTCCCGAGTCGCGTGCGGCGCGCTGCAAGGCCTCACCGGGTTGCCTCCCGGAGCGCACCTCCCCGGCGAGCGCCGCGCACAGCGCGATCACCGCGTCAGCCCGGCGTTCGCCCGCCCGCCGCGCCGACCGGGCCCGCCGCGCACGGCGCAGCAGGGGTACCCCTGCCGCCCCCGCGGCGACCGGCAGCACCGAGCCGCCGAGCACGGCCACAAGCAGTCCGACGACCGGTGACCACCACTCGGGCCGCCAGCGTCCACGCGCGCGCCGCAGATCGTGCGCCAGGTCCTGCCATGACGGTGGCCCACTGCCGGCCACCTCGCCCCCGGCCAGCAGCAACTGCGCCCGCCGAAGCACCGAGTACGGTCCGCACCACAGCAGGACCGCCACCCCGGCACAGGCAACGGCCGCGCTCATCGGCACCTCACCCATTCCGCCTGTCACGCTCACGGCTCCCCTCACTCCTCTCGCATCGCAGCAGCTCCCTCAACCGCTCCCAGCCGCGCTCGTACGCGAACGCATCCGACTGCCACCGCAGCGCCGGCACGGTCCGCACCAGCCCCGAGGGGTCCCGCTCCAGCACATGCACCTCGGCGATCCGCCTTCGCCCGGCCGGGTCGCGCACAAGGTGCAGCACCACGGACAGTGCGGCCGCCAACTGACTGTGCAGAGCCGCCCGGTCGAGCCCGGCCGCCGTGCCCAGCGCCTCCAGCCGGGCGGGAACGTCGGCGGCGGCATTCGCGTGGACCGTGCCGCACCCGCCCTCGTGGCCGGTGTTGAGCGCGGCCAGCAGATGGACGACCTCCGCTCCGCGCACCTCGCCCACGACCAGCCGATCCGGCCGCATCCGCAGCGCCTGCCGCACCAGGTCCTCGAGCGTGACCAGCCCGGCGCCCTCCTGGTTGGCCGGCCTGGTCTCCAGCCGGACGACGTGCGGGTGGTCAGGCCGCAGTTCCGCCGAGTCCTCCGCCAGCACGATCCGCTCCCCCGGCCCGACCAGGCCCAGCAGCGCGCTGAGCAGAGTCGTCTTGCCGGTGCCGGTGCCTCCGCTGACCAGGAAGGACAGACGGGCCCGCAGCAGTGCTCGCA
Organism: Streptomyces sp. NPDC048734; assembly: GCF_043198675.1. Taxonomy (NCBI): domain Bacteria; kingdom Bacillati; phylum Actinomycetota; class Actinomycetes; order Kitasatosporales; family Streptomycetaceae; genus Streptomyces; species Streptomyces sp. NPDC048734. Next base: position 122,687 of record NZ_JBICUZ010000003.1, read on the forward strand.
GCACCTCGTCCCCACCCGGCGGAACCGTGCCCGCGGCCACGAGTTCGTCCAGGGTGAACGCCCGCGGCCGTACCACTCGCAGCGCCAGACAGGTGCAGCCGACGGCCACCGGGGGCAGTACGGCGTGCAGCCTGGTTCCGTCGGGCAGCCGCGCGTCGGCCCAGGGCCGGGCGTCGTCCAGGCGGCGTCCGGCCACCGCGGCCAAACGCTGCGCGAGGCGCCGCACGGCGGACGCGTCCGGGAAGGAGACGGCGGTCAGCTCCAGGCCACCGCCCCGGTCCACCCAGACCCGGTCAGGGGCCGACACCAGGACGTCCGTCACGGACGGGTCGGCGAGCAGTGGCTCCAGCGGGCCGCTGCCGACCAACTCGGACCGCAGTTGCTCGGCCGCCCCCAGCACTTCCGCGTCCCCGAGAACACGCCCCTGTTCGCGCAACGCCTGCGCCACGCGTGCGGGTGTCGGTTCGGCTCCGCTCTCGGCGAGCCACTGCCGTACGCCGTCGAGGAGTGCGCCGGATCCTCGCGGGCGGTCGAGCCGGGGCACAGTGCTCATACGGCGCCCGCCTCGGTCAGCGCCCGCTCCCAGAACTCCTTGCAGAAACGGGCGAGCGGTCCGCGCGCGGACCCACCGGGCGGTGCCTTGCCGCCGTCCGGGCGCAGCAGGCCGGACTCGACGGGCACCTCGCCGGCCAACGGCAGTCCGAGGAGGCGGGACACTTCACGGTCGTCGAGTCCGGGGGCGTACGGACCGCGTACCGCCACCCTCAGGTCGCGCAGGACCATGCCGACGGCGGACGCGACGCGTCCGGCCGCCGCGACGGCGCGCAGTTCGGCGGGGACCACGAGGAGGCCGACGTCGAGCTGGGCGAGGACCTCGGCGACCCCGTCGTCGATGCGCCGCGGCAGGTCGACGACGACCGTGCCGCCGCGGCGGCGGGCGGCGGCGAGCACTGCCCGCACGGCCTGTGGCGGGACGGCGACACAGTCACCGCGGTCCCAGCTGAGCACGCGCAGCTGATGCAGTGCGGGCAGCGACTCTTCCAGGGCTCCACCGCCGACGCGCCCTCGTGAGGCGGCGAATGCCGGCCAGCGCAGACCTTCGACGGTCTCACCGCCGAGCAGTACGTCGAGTCCGCCGCCCAGTGGATCCGCGTCCACCAGGAGGGTGCGCAGTCCCTCACGCGCGGAGGTGACGGCGAGAGCACAGGCGAGCGTGGACGCTCCGGCCCCGCCGCGCCCGCCGACGACTCCCACGGTGAGGGCGGGCCGCCCGACGCCCTCGGCGACGTCGGCGATCCGGTCGACGAGCCACTGCTCGCCGTCGGGGAGCACCAGGACGTGGTCGGCGCCGATCTCGACGGCCCTGCGCCACACCCCTGAGTCGTCCTGATCGTGCCCCACGAGGACCACTCCGCGGCGGCGGACCGCGCCACGCACGCGGCGTGCGGCGTCGTCACCGACCAGGACGAGCGGCGCGGACTCCCAGCCGCCCCGCTGCGCGGGCACCGAGTGGTGCACCTCGGGTGTGGCACCGGCCGCGGCGCACAGCCGCAGCAGGTCGTCGAGGAGTGCCGCGTCCTCGGTGACGATCAGTGGCCTGCCCTGCCGCCCTCCGACGGCGGGCGGCGGGTCGTGTGTGACGGCTCCGGTCACGGTTTTCCTCCCCCTTCGCCGCGTGACGCGCAGTCCTCTGCGGCCCCGCGAATCCCGTACGTGTGAAGAACCGGCACCCGGTCTCCATATGAAGGTCCGCCGGAAACCGGCTCGGGCGCCCGGCAAACGGAACCGGCCCGGAACTCGGCGTGAGCGAACGTGTGGGATTCACGGTGCAACGAAGCCGGAAATCGTGTGGATCTTGGTGGATAACTGTGGACCAGTGGGGAGTTGTGAATATCACCGTCACCCGTACCAGTGAGCGCCGTCCGCCCTGCGCAGGGCGCCCGCGGAGCAGCCAGCCAACTACACAGGGTGACAGGTCGTGGACGTGCCGAAGGGGCGACCTTCGTCGCGTCGACAGGGGAACGGCTCCGCACAGAGGGGGAAAATCCGTCCGGACATGCGACGACCCCCGCCGGGGGGGAGAGCGGGGGTCGTCTCCACGGCCGACTCGGGGGGGGAGGAGTCGGACCGGGTTAGCACGGTCGCGAACGATCCGTGACTTCCATGGTGTACCCGAGAGCCTTCTCAGGCAAACCCACACGCCGACCTTACGCCGAATGAGCTGCCCCTATGCTCAAGGGTGTGGAAAACCACTCCTTGCCCCGTACAGCGGCCTTCTTTGACCTGGACAAGACGGTCATTGCGAAGTCGAGCACACTCACCTTCAGCAAGTCCTTCTACCAAGGCGGGCTGATCAACCGCAGGGCGGCCTTGCGTACCGCGTATGCGCAGTTCGTCTTCCTCGTCGGCGGTATGGACCACGACCAGATGGAGCGGACTCGCGAGTACCTCTCCGCGATGGTCCGCGGCTGGAACGTCCGACAGGTGAAGGAGATCGTCGCCGAGACCCTTCACGATCTGATCGACCCGCTCATCTATGACGAGGCGGCCTCCCTGATCGAGCGGCACCACACCGCCGGCCGCGACGTCGTGATCGTGTCCACATCGGGCGCCGAAGTGGTCGAGCCGATCGGCGAGCTGCTCGGCGCGGACCGCGTGGTCGCCACCCGGATGGTCGTGGGCGAGGACGGCTGCTTCACCGGGGAGGTGGAGTACTACGCATACGGCCCGACCAAGGCCGAGGCCGTCAGGGAACTGGCGGAGTCCGAGGGCTACGACCTCGCGCGTTGTTACGCCTACAGCGACTCGGCGACCGACCTGCCGATGCTGGAGGCGGTCGGTCATCCACACGCCGTGAATCCGGACCGTGCGCTGCGCCGTGAGGCCGTCGCGCGCGGATGGCCGATCCTGGACTTCCACCGGCCGGTGCGCCTCAAGCAGCGGATTCCGGGGTTCTCCGTCCCGCCCCGTCCGGCGCTCGTCGCGGTGGCGGCGATGGGAGCCGCGGCGGCCACGGCGGGTCTGGTCTGGTACGCCAGCCGACGGCGGGCGGCGGCGACCGTCTGAGCCGCGATCACGCGCGGCCCTCCGCGACCGATTACCACCTGTTTGAGAGTAAAAGTAAAGAACGGACGCCAGCACTTCCGCTTACCGGGGTCCTGGAGTACAAAGGAGTCAACGGCCCGCGAGACCAAGGACATCCGAGAGGATCACCTTAATACCGCATTTGGCCCCACGGACCGAAGCATGAACACCGAGCACCCACGCGACGTCGACCCGTCGATTACGGGCCAGCCGCACCAGGTGACGGGCGAAGTTCCCGACCTGATGGGCATATATCGAGGACGCTTGGTAACCCGGTGAACATGCCAGCGGCGGTACGAGACCTCGTACCGCCGCAACTCTTCTCCGGCTTCTTCCGGGGTGCCCGGCTCCCTCGGGGGCGCCTTTCCGTCACGCCGCCCCGCGCTGAAGCGCCTCGCACACCGCTGTCGACTCGCGGGCCCCCAGTTCCACCGCCCTGCCGCAGTGGGCGATCCAGGCCGCCATGCCTTCCGGGGTACCGGAGACATAGCCGTCGAGGGCCGCGAGGTAGGCCGCCCGGCCCAGTTCCGCATGGCCCACCTCGGCGGGGCAGACCGCCTTGGGGTCGAGGCCGCTGCCGATCAGCACGATGCGCTCGGCGGCGCGTGCCACCAGGCCGTTGTGCGAGGCGAAGGGCCGCAGGGCGAGGAGTTCGCCGTGGACGACGGCGGCGGTGACCAGAGCAGGCGCGGAACTCCCCGCGAGGATCAGCTCGGACAGCCCCTCCAGCCTGCCGGAAACCTCGTCCGCACTCGGCTGGGGCAGCTCGATCAGCGGCTCTGCGACCGCCTCACCCGACCGCCTGGGCCGCCCCACCTCGTCGCCGTCGGTAGCCGCGGCGACCAGGTGCAGCCGCGCCAGCACCCGCAGGGGCGACTGCCGCCAGATGGACAGCAACTGGCCCGCCTCGGCGGTCAGCCGCAGCGCCGCGCCGACGACCCGTGCCTCGTCGTCGGCTCCGAAGTCGCTGCGTCGGCGCACCTCCTCCAGGACCCAGTCCGCCCCGGACAGCGCCGCCGAGCCGCGGGAGCCACGCAGGGCGGCCTCGGAGGTGATCGCCGCGCTGCGTCGCCGCATGACGCGGTGCCCGTAGACGCGGTCCACGGCTTTGCGCACGGTCTCGACGGAGTCGGCCACCCCGGGCAGCGATCCCAGGGCTGCGAGCGGATCGGCGGTAGCGCCTGTCGTACTCATGAGTACGACACTACGCAACAGAGGCACGGACCCCACGAAGGAGTGGTCTTCTTCACGCGGGAGCGCGACGCAACGCGTATGCGGCACTACTCTTGGTGAACATGAAAATTGCTTTCGTCGGGAAGGGCGGCAGCGGCAAGACCACGCTGTCCTCCCTCTTCGTCCGTCATCTCGCGGCCGGCGGCGCGCCGGTGATCGCGGTCGACGCGGACATCAACCAGCACCTGGGCGCCGCACTCGGGCTCGACGAGGCAGCGGCCGCGGCGCTGCCCGCGATGGGGGACCGACTGCCGCTGATCAAGGACTACCTGCGCGGCTCCAACCCCCGCATCGCCTCCACCGAGACAATGATCAAGACGACCCCGCCCGGCGAGGGTTCGCGGCTGCTGCGGGTGTCGGAGGACAACCCGGTGTACGACGCGTGCGCCCGGCCGGTGGAACTCGACGGCGGTGCCGTCCGTTTGATGGTCACGGGCCCCTTCACGGACGCCGACCTGGGGGTCGCCTGCTACCACTCCAAGACGGGAGCGGTGGAGCTGTGCCTGAACCACCTGGTGGACGGCCGCGACGAGTACGTGGTCGTCGACATGACAGCGGGCTCGGACTCCTTCGCCTCCGGCATGTTCACCCGTTTCGACATCACGTTCCTCGTCGCCGAGCCGACCCGGAGGGGGATCTCCGTCTATCGCCAGTACAAGGAGTACGCCCGTGACTTCGGCGTCGAGCTGAGGGTGGTGGGCAACAAGGTCCAGGGCCAGGACGACCTCGACTTCCTCCGCGCCGAGGTCGGGGACGACCTGCTCGTGACGGTCGGCCACTCGGACTGGGTGCGCGCCATGGAGAAGGGCCGGCCGCCCCGGTTCGACGCCCTGGAGGACGCCAACCGCCGCGCGCTGGATCTGCTGCGGGCGACCGCCGACTCGGCGTACGAGCGGCGCGACTGGGGGCGCTACACACGCCAGATGGTCCACTTCCACCTGAAGAACGCCCAGTCGTGGGGGAACGAGCGGACGGGGGCCGACCTGGCTGCGCAGATCGACCCCGGCTTCGTCCTCGGCGAGAGCCTGACCGCCTCGGTGTGACGGTCGCGCGGGCCGGTCCCGCGCGCCCCCGCCCACGACCGACCGCTACCGCTTGACCGCCGGCGCCCCGGGCACGCCCTTCGGGGCCGGGGCGGAACCGCCGGAGAGGAAGGACGCCCAGCCCTGCTTCGGGGCCTCGCCGACTCCGAGGGCGCGCAGCTTGGCCAGGGTCTGCGGGTCCTGGGCGTCCAGCCAGTCCGCGAGCTGCCGGAAGGAGACGCAACGCACCTCCTCCTTGGTGCACACGTTCTCCACGACCTCCTCGATGGCGCGCATGTACGTGCCGCCGTTCCAGGACTCGAAGTGGTTGCCGATGATCAGCGGCGCGCGGTTGCCGTCATAGGCCCGCTGGAAGCCCCTGAGCAGGCCGTCACGCATCTGGTCGCCCCAGTACTCGTGCTTGGCGGGGTCACCCTGGGTGGCGGTGCCGGACTGGTTGACCATGAAGTTGTAGTCCATGGTGAGCTGCTCGAAGGAGTGGCCGGGGAAAGGCACGAGCTGCATGGACAGATCCCACAGGCCCTCCTTCTTGCCGGGCCAGACCTGGTTGTTGACGCCGCTGGTGTCGTAGCGGAAGCCCAGCTCCCGGCCGGCCCTGCGGAAGTTCTCCTGCCCTTCGAGGCAGGGGGTGCGGGCGCCGATGAGTTCCTTGTCGTAGTCGAAGGGCAGCGGGGCCGCCTGCGCCATGCCGGTGTTGGTCTTCCAGGTCTTCACGAACTGCTTGGCCTGGGCGATCTCCTCCTTCCACTCCTCGACCGACCACTCACCGACGCCGCCCTTGCCACAGAAGTGACCGTTGAAGTGGGTGCCGATCTCGCTGCCCTCCAGCCATGCCAGACGGAGCTGCTTCACGGTGTCGGCGATGCCCTGCTCGTCGTTGAAGCCGATGTCGGAGCGGCCCGGCGAGTGCTGGGGCGGCCTGTAGAGGTCACGCTTGTGCTCCGGCAGCAGGTACACGCCACTGAGGAAATAGGTCATGGTGGCGTTGTTCTCCTTGGCCACCTTGCGGAAGTGGGAGAACAGCCGCTGGCTGTCCTCGCCCGCGCCGTCCCACGAGAAGACGACGAACTGCGGCGGCTTCTGCCCCGGCTTGAGGCGCTCCGGTCTGGGCAGATGGGGCTGAGCCCCGGTGAAAGCGGTGGAGCCGTCGCCGATGAGGCGGACGGCGTTCCCGGGCGCGGGGGCCGCCGGCTTCGCCTTCTGGGGCCCCGACGCCCCTCCTTCAGAACCGTGGGAACCACCGGTTCCCGTAGCGCAGCCGGCGAGCGCCGCGACCGCCGCGGCGATCACGGCGCCCGCGGCGATCCTCTGGGTGGCGGCCATCTTCCGCCCACCTTCTTCCTTCTCCAGGGCCAACAACGGTGCCGTCAACGTCACACGAGACCCGAAAAGGAATTAATACGACAAGCCGACCAAATGCTCAGTTCACTCACCTGAGTGGCCGGTTAACCCATTTGCCCTAAAAATCCATTCTTAGCCTTTACTCTGCATTACGATTCGTTTACTGATAGTTGATCCATCCCGCCGCTGTACGCCGTGACCCACGGCCGCAAATGCGACCGCGCAGCCCCGGAGGAGACGGGAAAATGTCAACCTGCGTCCCCGCTCGTACGCCGGACTCGCCACAGACCGAGCGCGTCCACCCACCCCACAACCCGCCGCCCGCACCGCACCGCCGCTTCCGCGTGGCGGGCGCCGACGTATCCGCCGCGATCGCGGTCTTCCTTATCGCCCTGCCCCTGTCCCTGGGCATCGCCCTGGCCACCGGCGCCCCCCTCCAGGCGGGCCTGGTCGCCGCCGCCGTCGGCGGGCTCGTCGCCGGACGGTTCGGCGGCTCACCTCTCCAGGTCAGCGGTCCCGCCGCCGGCCTGACCGTCGTCACCGCCGACCTCATCCACCGCTACGGCTGGCAAACCACCTGCGCCATCACCGTCCTGGCCGGACTAGCCCAACTCGGCCTCGGCTGCCTGCGCGTGGCCCGCAGTGCGCTCGCCGTCAGCCCCGCCATCGTGCACGGCATGCTCGCGGGCATCGGCGTCACCATCGCCGTCGCCCAGCTGCACATCGTCCTCGGCGGCAACCCGCAGAGCTCCGTACTCGACAACCTGAGCTCCCTGCCCGCCCAGTTGCTCGACCTGCACCCGGCCGCGGTGGCGGTCAGCGTTCTCACGCTGGCCCTGCTGCTGCTCTGGCCGCGCCTGCCCGGCCGCCTGGGCCGTCTGCTGCGCAAGGTGCCCGCCGCGCTGGTCGCCGTCACCGGGGCCACCGCGACCGCCGTGTCGGCCGGGCTCACCCAGCCCCGGGTCGAGCTGCCGTCCTGGAGCAGCCATGCCCTGGTGGGGCTGCCGGAAGGGCCGGTGCTCGGACTCGTCGCCGCCGTCCTCACCATCACGCTGGTGTGCAGCGTGCAGTCGCTGCTCGGCGCGGTCGCCGTGGACAAGCTGATCGCCGCCCGCCCCGGCCTGCCCGCCCCGGTGGGCCGCTCCGATCTCGATCGCGAACTGCTCGGCCAGGGTGCCGCCAATCTGGTCTCCGGCGCACTGGGCGGACTGCCCGTCGCGGGCGTGGCGGTACGCAGTTCCGCGAATGTGCACGCCGGTGCCGTCAGCCGGAACTCCACCATGCTGCACGGCGTTCTCGTAGTAGTCGCCGCGCTGCTGATGGTCCCGGTCCTGGAGCTGATCCCGCTCGCCTCGCTCGCAGCCCTGGTCATGGCCGTCGGCATCCAGATGGTGTCCCTGCACCACATCCGCACGGTGACCCGCCACCGAGAGGTGCCGGTGTACGCCCTCACCACCCTGGGCGTGGTGTTCCTCGGCGTCCTGCAGGGCGTGACTCTGGGGATCGCCGTGGCCGTCGCCGTCTCCATGCACCGCCTCGCCCGCACCCGCATCACCCACGAGGAGAAGGAAGGAGTCCATCACGTACACGTGCGAGGACAGTTGACGTTCCTGGCGGTGCCGCGCCTCAGCCGCGCTCTGCACCACGTGCCCCAAGGTGCCCATGTGATCGTCGAGTTGGACGGTTCCTTCATGGATCACGCGGCGTACGAGGCACTGCAGGACTGGCAGAGAACGCACACCGGGCAGGGCGGCTTCGTCGAGCTGACCGGCCGCCGCTCCGGGGCGGGGACCGTCCGCTCAGGTTCCGGTTCCGACGGCGAGGGTGACGACCCTGCCGCCCCACCCGTCAAAGTCGCCGTCTCCGCCGGCACGGCGGACAGTCCGCTCACCGGCTGTCGCTGCCGTCCCTGGACACCCTGGCGCAACCATCAGTGCGACGGCCCGATGTCGGCACCGCCGCCCGGTGTCCACGCCACGGAGCACCAGGAGAGCCTGTCGAAGGAGCCGTCCGGCGAAGAACCGGACGGACGGACCGGCACGCTCCCCGCGGAGTCCGCCCGGTCGGCCGCCGCGAGCGGGCTCGCCAGGTCCGCCACGCCACCGGCACTCACCGAGCCGACCGAACAGGCCGGACAAACCCCGCACACCCAGCGGATCGAACAGGCCGGACCCGCCGAACAGCCCGGGCATGCCCGGGCCCTCGGTGCCGCCGGCTCCCGGCCCAGTGCGCGTCAGCTGCTCCGCGGGATCAGCGCGTTCCAGCGAAACACCGCACCACTGGTACGGGGCGAGCTGGCACGGCTGGCGCGGGAAGGGCAGCAGCCGTCCCAGCTGTTCCTCACCTGCGCCGACTCGCGGCTGGTCACGTCGATGATCACCTCCAGTGGTCCTGGCGACCTGTTCGTGGTGCGCAATGTGGGCAACCTCGTGCCACCGCCCGGCGAGGAGAGCGGGGACGACTCGGTGGCGGCCGCGATCGAGTACGCGGTGGACGTGCTGAAGGTGCGGTCCATCACGGTCTGCGGGCACTCCGGCTGCGGGGCCATGCAAGCGCTGCTCAACGCCGAACCGGGTGACGCTCAGACACCGTTGCAGCGGTGGCTGCGGCATGGGCTGCCCAGCCTGGAGCGGATGGCCGACGCCGACCGGCCCCGGGCGCGGCTGGCCGGGCGGGCGGCCGCCGACGCGGTCGAGCAGCTGTGCCTGACCAATGTGGTCGAGCAGTTGGACCATCTGCGGGGCCATGGGTCGGTGGCGCGATCACTGCGGGCCGGCGAGCTCGAGCTGCACGGTATGTACTTCCACGTGGGCGAGGCACAGGCGTACCTGCTCGGTGAAAACCGCACGGGCGAGGGCGAACGCGAGGTGTTCGACCATGTGGGGGTGGCGGATCTGAGCGCGTGAGCGACCGGGGCGGGGCAACTGTGCCGCACTGCGGTCGGTCCGCCCCGCCCACTCCTCGCGAGCCCACCCGGCATCGCCCGGCTCACGCTCCCTCGGTGCCCGCACATCGACACCCGTCCACCCGCAGGTTCCCCCAGCCTTGCCACCTCGCCCCGCCCCCCTTCAGCCCGCCGCCCGCATCCCGCCCCCCATGAGTGTGAAAGCCGTTACACCCCATGAACTCCGTCCGGCCGGGATCCGTGGGTACGGATGACTCGAAGCGACAGAAAGAGCGCCGCGCCACACGGCCCCAACAGGTCTAAACCAATTTTCTGTCGACCCTTGTCACCGGCCCCCGGGTCTGATGAGCTGTGGCCTGGGACACAACGGACACCCTTGGAAAGGGAGATGTCGTGAGCAACGAAAGCCTGGCCAACCTGCTCAAGGAAGAGCGCAGGTTCGAGCCGCCCGCCGATCTGGCCGCCGGCGCCAATGTCACGGCGGAGGCGTACGAGCAGGCCAGGGCTGACCGGCTGGGTTTCTGGGCCGAGCAGGCGCGTCGGCTGGCCTGGGCCAAGGAGCCGACGGAGACCCTGGACTGGTCGAACCCGCCGTTCGCCAAGTGGTTCAAGGACGGCGAGCTGAATGTGGCGTACAACTGCGTCGACCGGCACGTGGAGGCCGGGCACGGCGACCGGGTCGCCATCCACTTCGAGGGCGAGCCGGGCGACAGCCGCGCCATCACCTACGCCCAGCTCAAGGACGAGGTCTCCCAGGCCGCCAACGCCCTGCTGGAACTCGGGGTCCGCGCGGGCGACCGGGTCGCGGTCTACATGCCGATGATCCCCGAGACGGCCATCGCGATGCTGGCGTGCGCCCGGATCGGGGCCGCGCACTCGGTGGTCTTCGGCGGCTTCTCCGCCGACGCGCTGGCCACCCGCATCCAGGACGCCGACGCCCGGGTCGTCATCACCGCCGACGGCGGCTACCGGCGTGGCAAGCCGTCCGCGCTGAAGCCTGCCGTCGACGAGGCGGTCACCAAGGCCGGCACCGTCGAGCACGTCCTGGTGGTGCGGCGCACCGGCCAGGACGTCGCCTTCGACGACAGCCGTGACGTGTGGTGGCACGAGATCGTCGAGCGGCAGTCGGCCGAGCACACCCCGCAGGCGTTCGGGGCCGAGCACCCGCTGTTCATCCTGTACACCTCCGGCACGACGGGGAAGCCGAAGGGCATCCTGCACACCTCCGGCGGCTACCTCACCCAGACCGCCTACACCCACCACGCCGTCTTCGACCTCAAGCCCGAGACGGACGTGTACTGGTGCACCGCCGACGTCGGCTGGGTCACCGGCCACTCCTACATCGTCTACGGGCCGCTCGCCAACGGCGCCACGCAGGTGATGTACGAGGGCACCCCGGACACCCCGCACCAGGGCCGGTTCTGGGAGATCGTGCAGAAGTACAAGGTGACGATCCTGTACACGGCGCCGACCGCGATCCGCACGTTCATGAAGTGGGGCGACGACATCCCCGCGAAGTTCGACCTCTCCAGCCTGCGGGTCCTGGGGTCGGTGGGCGAGCCGATCAACCCCGAGGCCTGGATCTGGTACCGCAAGCACATCGGCGCCGACCGCACCCCGATCGTGGACACCTGGTGGCAGACCGAGACCGGCGCCATGATGATCTCCCCGCTGCCCGGCGTCACCGCCACCAAGCCCGGCTCCGCCCAGACGCCCCTGCCCGGCATCTGCGCCACCGTCGTCGACGACGAGGCCAACGAGGTACCGGACGGCGGCGGCGGCTACCTCGTCCTGACCGAGCCGTGGCCGTCGATGCTGCGCACCATCTGGGGCGACGACCAGCGCTTCCTCGACACCTACTGGTCGCGCTTCGAGGGCAAGTACTTCGCCGGCGACGGCGCGAAGAAGGACGACGACGGCGACATCTGGCTGCTCGGCCGGGTCGACGACGTGATGCTCGTCTCCGGCCACAACATCTCCACCACCGAGGTCGAGTCCGCCCTCGTCTCCCACCCGTCCGTCGCCGAGGCCGCCGTGGTCGGCGCCGCCGACGAGACGACCGGGCAGGCGATCGTCGCCTTCGTCATCCTGCGCGGCACCGCGAACGCCGACGACGTCAACCTCGTCGCCGAGTTGCGCAACCACGTCGGCGCCGCCCTCGGCCCGATCGCCAAACCGAAGCGGATCCTGCCGGTCGCCGAACTCCCCAAGACCCGCTCCGGCAAGATCATGCGCCGTCTCCTGCGCGACGTCGCCGAGAACCGCCAGCTCGGCGACGTCACCACCCTCACCGACTCCACCGTCATGGACCTCATCCAGACCAACCTGCCCACCGCGAGCAGCGAGGACTGAGCACGGCTGTCCAGGGCACCCGCCGCCCGGTGCGCCGGGTGCCCTGGACGCGCCTACCGTGGGAGCCACCGGAACGCTCCGGGCCCCCCTTAGGTAAACTAAGCAAAGGTGAGCCGGGAAGTCTGGTCGGCACGAGTTCCGTGCTGTCCACCCACCGGAGGCCCACCGTGACCGCGCCCCGCTCCGACACCCCCCGCGCCACCCCTCCCCGCAAGGCCTTCGGACGCCTGTCCCTGCCCGAGCGGAACTACGTCGCGGACGCACTGCGCACCGAGACCGTGGGCGGCGTGCTGTTGCTGGTCGCCGCCGTCGCCGCGCTGATCTGGACGAACATACCCGCGCTGCACGACAGCTACGAGAGCGTCAGCCACTTCCACCTCGGCCCCGGGGCGCTCGGGCTGAACCTGTCGATCGAGCACTGGGCGGCCGACGGGCTGCTCGCCGTCTTCTTCTTCGTCGCCGGCATCGAGCTCAAGCGCGAACTCGTCGCCGGTGACCTCAAGGACCCGAAGGCCGCCGCGCTGCCCGTCGTCGCCGCCTTGTGCGGCATGGCCGTACCGGCACTGGTCTACGTACTGACCAACCTCACCGGCGGCGGTGCCCTGGACGGCTGGGCCGTGCCCACCGCCACCGACATCGCCTTCGCGCTCGCCGTCCTGGCCGTCATCGGCACCTCCCTGCCCAGTGCCCTGCGGGCCTTCCTGCTCACACTCGCCGTCGTCGACGACCTGTTCGCGATCCTGATCATCGCCGTCTTCTTCACCGACGGCATCGACTTCGCCGCGCTCGGCGGCGCGGTCGTCGGCCTGGGCTTGTTCTGGCTGCTGCTGCGCAAGGGCGTACGCGGCTGGTACGTGTACGTGCCGCTCGCGCTGGTGATCTGGGCGCTGATGTACAACAGCGGCGTCCACGCCACCATCGCGGGCGTCGCGATGGGCCTGATGCTGCGCTGCACCACCCGCGAGGGCGAGGAGCACTCCCTGGGCGAGCACATCGAACACCTCGTACGCCCGCTGTCGGCCGGCCTGGCGGTTCCGCTGTTCGCCCTGTTCAGCGCGGGGGTGTCGATCTCGGGCGGCGCGCTCGGGGACGTGTTCACCAAGCCGGAGACGCTGGGCGTCGTCCTGGGGCTCGTCGTCGGCAAGACGGTCGGCATCTTCGGCGGGACCTGGCTGACCGTCCGCTTCACGCGGGCCTCGCTCAGCGAGGACCTCGCCTGGGCGGACGTCTTCGCCGTGGCCTCGCTCGCCGGCATCGGCTTCACCGTCTCGCTGCTGATCGGAGAGCTGGCCTTCGAGGGCGACGCGGTCCTGACCGACGAGGTCAAGGCGGCCGTTCTGACGGGCTCGCTGATCGCCGCGGTCCTGGCGACCGTCCTGCTGAAGGTGCGCAACGCCAAGTACCGTCGGATCTGCCAGGACGAGGAGCGCGACGACGACCTCGACGGCATCCCGGACGTCTACGAGGAGGACGAGCCGGCGTACCACGCGCGCATGGCGGAGATCTACGACCGCAAGGCCGCCGAGCACCGCCGGCTCGCCGTGGAGAAGGCCGCCGAGAAGGCCGCGGCGCGCCACGGGATTGCCGAAGTGGCGGGCGGGGCGGGCGAGGAGGACGACCGTCCGGCATGATCTGACGGGACGGTACAAAGACGGGACCGCACGCAGTCAGGCAGAAGACGGCGGAACCGTACAAGACGAGGGAGACCGCGATGAGCGCACCCGACGGCAGCCCGGTCGGCGCCGAACGCAGCATCGGCCAGCTGTTCGCCTCCGCGACGACCGAGATGTCGGCGCTGGTGCACGACGAGATCGCGCTGGCGAAGGCCCAGCTCAAGCAGGACGTGAAGCGGGGGGCGACGAGCGGCGGCGCGTTCACGGTGGCAGGCGCGATCCTGCTGTTCTCGCTGCCGATGCTGAACTTCGCCCTCGCGTACGGCATCCGTACCTGGAGCCACTGGAACCTCGCGATCTGCTTCCTGCTGTCCTTCGCGGCGAACGTCCTCGTCGCCGTGGTCCTGGCGCTGATCGGCGTCGCCTTCGCCAAGAAGGCCAAGAAGGGCAAGGGCGCGCAGAAGGTCGCCGCCTCGGTGAAGGAGTCGGCGGGCGTCCTGCAGAACGCCAAGCCGCACCCGCGGCTCGAGCCGGCGCAGGACCGGGGTCCGAAGGCCATCGAGGCTGTGGCACGCTCGTCGTCATGACGGACCCCGCCACCCCTTCGGCTCAGCCCTCCTCGGTCGTACGGCCCGAGTTCGTCGGCGAGACCAAGGTGACCCACCGGGAGGTCGCCGCCAACGGCGCGCGCTTCCACATCGCCGAGCTGGGCGACGGCCCGCTCGTGATGCTCGTGCACGGCTTCCCCCAGTTCTGGTGGACGTGGCGGCACCAGCTGACCGCGCTGGCCGACGCCGGCTTCCGGGCCGTCGCCATGGACCTGCGGGGCGTGGGCGGCAGCGACCGCACGCCCCGCGGCTACGACCCGGCCAACCTCGCCCTCGACATCACCGGCGTGATCCGCTCCCTCGGTGAGCCGGACGCCGCGCTGGTCGGCCACGACCTGGGCGGCTATCTGGCGTGGACCGCGGCGGTCATGCGCCCCAAGCTCGTACGACGGCTCGCGGTCGCCTCGATGCCGCACCCGAGGCGCTGGCGCTCCGCGATGCTCGCCGACGTCCGGCAGACCACGGCCGGCTCGCACATCTGGGGGTTCCAGCGGCCCTGGATCCCGGAGCGGCAGCTCACCGCCGACGACGGCGAGCTGGTCGGCCGGCTGATCCGGGAGTGGTCCGGGCCCCGGCAGCCGGAGGACGAGGTGATCGAGACGTACCGGCGGGCGATGTGCATCCCCTCCACCGCGCACTGCTCGGTGGAGCCCTACCGGTGGCTGGTGCGGTCGCTGGCCCGGCCGGACGGGATCCAGTTCTACCGGCGCATGAAGCGGCCGGTGCGCGTGCCGACGCTGCATCTGCACGGCTCCCTGGACCCGGTGATGCGTACCCGCAGCGCGGCCGGTTCGGGCGAGTACGTCGAAGCGCCGTACCGCTGGCGGCTGTTCGACGGTCTCGGACACTTCCCGCACGAAGAGGATCCGGCCGCCTTCTCCACCGAACTGGTCAACTGGCTGAAGGATCCCGAACCCGATCGGTGACCGAATCGTCGCGCCCGGTGTCCGGAACTGAACGCGTGTCCCGCGAACAGCCAATTGCCCGGCGCATAGGCCAATTGCCGGGCCACCGGGCGGTTATCGACCTTGGGGCCCGGGCAGACGTCGGGGTATGGGCTGGACGCACGACTACAGTGACGCAGTACGCGACCGCCGCTCGGCCGGTGGTCTTGACTCCCACCGACGAGGCAGCGGACCGCAGTTGCAGGGAAACGACCTCCGGGTGGGCATTCCGCTCATCCTCCGCCGCCGGGCCCGCTGGGTCTCGGTACGCCTGCGTCACCCGCGCGACTGACGCTCTCGCGCTCTCCCCTCCGGGGGCTGGTCCCCCGGAGACGAAACGCTGTTTCCCACAGTGCCGAACCGCTGCTTCCGACAGGGCGTGGTGCCGGTCGCCCGATGACCGGCACCGCGTCACAAGGCGCAGTTGTCGCTGTCCACCTGCTGGTTGGCGGCGCGTCCACGGACGATGTCCTGCCGGATCTCGTCCGCGGTGAGCGCGTAGCCGGTGTCGGCATCGTCGAGGGACTTGGCGAAGACCACGCCGTAGACCTTGCCTTCGGGCGTGAGCAGCGGGCCGCCGGAGTTGCCCTGACGGACCGTCGCGTACAGCGAGTAGACGTCGCGGCGGACGGTGCCGCGGTGGTAGATGTCAGGACCGTTGGCCGTGATGCGGCCCCGCACGCGCGCCGCGCGGACGTCGTACGAGCCGTTCTCCGGGAAGCCGGCGACGATCGCGCCGTCCCCGCTCGCCGCGTCCCCGGTGGTGAACTGCAGTACGGGCGCGTCGAGATCGGGTACGTCGAGGACGGCGATGTCGCGCTTCCAGTCGTACAGCACGACCGTGGCGTCGTACTTGCGGCCCTCGCCGCCTATCTGGACGGTCGGCTCGTCGACACCGCCCACGACGTGCGCGTTGGTCATGACGCGACGCTCGCCGAAGACGAAGCCGGTGCCCTCCAGGACCTTGCCGCAACTCTCCGCGGTGCCCATGACCTTGACGATGGAGCGCTGTGCGCGGACCGCCACGGCACTGTTCGCCAGGGCCGGGTCGGGCGGCTGGACGTCGGTGATCGGCTCGTTGGCGAACGGGCTGAAGACCTGCGGGAAGCCGTTCTGGGCGAGGACGGAGGAGAAGTCGGCGAACCAGGTGTCGGCCCGGGCGGGCAGCGCCTCGGACACGCCGTGCAGCACCGTGGAGCTACGGACCTCCTTGCCCAGCGTGGGCAGCGTCGTACCGGCGAGGGCGGACCCGATCAGCCAGGCCACCAGCAGCATCGCGACGACGTTGACCAGGGCGCCGCCGGTCGCGTCCAGCGCGCGGGCCGGGGACCAGGTGATGTAGCGGCGCAGCTTGTTGCCCAGGTGGGTGGTGAGGGCCTGTCCCACGGAGGCGCAGACGATGACGACGACCACGGCGACGACGGCGGCCGTCGTGCTCACCTCGGCGTTGTCGGTCAGCCAGTCCCAGATGACCGGCAGCAGGTAGACGGCGACGAGACCGCCGCCCAGGAAACCGATCACCGACAGGATGCCGACGACGAAGCCCTGGCGGTAGCCGACGACCGCGAACCAGACGGCCGCGACCAGCAACAGGATGTCCAGCACGTTCACCGTTCAGGCCTCGCCTCTTTCTGCCCGGCCGCGGCAGGCCGGCCGGGGTCCGGAGGGTCGCCCCCCGGATGCACACAGCACGGACGACACCCTGTCATGACCGCCAGTCGAGTGGCACCAGCTTCTCGCGGTCCCAGGGGCGCTCCCAGCCCGCGTAGTGCAGGAGACGGTCGATCACGCCGGCGGTGAAGCCCCACACAAGGGCGGATTCGACCAGGAATGCCGGGCCCCGGTGGCCGCTGGGGTGGTACGCCGTGGCGCGGTTGGCGGGATCCGTGAGATCCGCCACGGGGACCGTGAACACGCGGGCGGTCTCGTTCGGATCGACCACGGCGACCGGGCTCGGCTCACGCCACCAGCCCAGCACGGGGGTCACGACGAACTTGCTGACCGGGATGTACAGCTTGGGCAGCACACCGAACAACTGGACGCCGGCCGGGTCGAGGCCGGTCTCCTCCTCGGCCTCGCGCAGGGCGGCCCGCAGCGGGCCGTCGCCGTGCGGATCGCCGTCCTGCGGGTCGAGGGCGCCGCCGGGGAAGGACGGCTGCCCGGCGTGCGAGCGCAGCGAGCTGGCCCGCTCCATGAGCAGCAGTTCGGGGCCGCGCTCACCGTCACCGAAGAGGATGAGGACCGCCGACTGCCGCCCGCCCCCGTCCTCCGGGGGCAGGAAGCGGCTCAGTTGGAGCGGCTGCACCGTGTCCACGGTGTCCGCCACCGGGCCCAGCCAGGCCGGCAGCCCCTTCTTGCTGAGGGTCACCGCCCCGCCCTGCGTGTCACTCGCGCGCGCCGTCACCGCACCACCCCCGGGTTCTGCCCGGTCCAACGCCCGGGGGCACGCGGATCGTTCCGGTTCGGCGGGGTCGTACCCAGCCTCATCCGGCCCCCAGCGGGGCGGCGGGGCGGCCGCCCGCGTCCAGGTAGGCCTGGGGCGGGTTCAGCCGTTGGCCGGGGAAGCCGCCCTTCTCGTACTTCAGGAGCTTCTTCGCCTTCTCCGGGTCCGTCTCCCCCTCGCCGTACGCCGGGCAGAGCGGCGCGATGGGGCAGGCACCGCAGGCGGGCTTGCGGGCGTGGCAGATGCGGCGGCCGTGGAAGATCACGTAGTGCGAGAGCATCGTCCACTCGCTCTTGGGGAAGAGCGAGCCGACGGCGGTCTCGATCTTGTCCGGCTCGGTCTCCTCGGTCCACTTCCAGCGCCTCACCAGCCGCTGGAAGTGCGTGTCCACGGTGATTCCCGGGCGGCCGAACGCGTTGCCCAGGACCACGAAGGCGGTCTTGCGGCCGACGCCGGGCAGCTTCACCAGGTCCTCCAGACGTCCGGGGACCTCTCCGTCGAACTGCTCGACCAGGGCCTTGGAGAGCCCTATCACCGACCTGGTCTTGGCGCGGAAGAAGCCGGTCGGACGCAGGATCTCCTCGACGTCCTCCGGGTCGGCGGCGGCCAGGTCCTCGGGGGTGGGGTACTTCGCGAAGAGGCCGGGGGTGGTCTGGTTGACCCGGAGGTCGGTGGTCTGGGCCGACAGGACGGTGGCGACCACGAGTTGGAAGGGGTTCTCGAAGTCCAGCTCGGGGTGGGCGTAGGGGTAGACCTCGGCGAGCTCGCGGTTGATGCGGCGGGCGCGGCGGACCAGGGCGGTGCGGGACCCGCTGCTGGAAGGCCTGGGCGACCTCGGCGACTTGGACGGTGCCGGAGCTGTCGCGGTGGTGCCTGCCGTCCTGGCGGCGGTCGCCTTCTTCGCGGCCGTCCCCTTCGCCGCTGCGGACGTCGAGGCGGCCGCCTTCTCCACAGCCGCCTTCTTCACGGTTTTCGCCCTCTCCTCGTCACCACCGGAGCCCTGTTCGCCCACGGCGGAATCGCGACGTTCAACCACCCGCCCAGCCCCCTTGGCCTGTGTTCTCACCGGCTGTTCGGACACCCGGCCAGCCTAAAGCCCGACACCGACATCCGCCCCGGACCCTGAAGATCAGCCCCCAATTGGACCCCTGACGCTTACCCCAGGACACCTGTGCGGCATCCTTGTGACAGATCACACTGTTTGGACCGCCCGGCAAAATGGGGAACACGGACCCCTGGCACACGGGGGAGCAAGATCCCCTGAGCAGGTCGACAAGGAGAGAACTCGTGGACGACGTCCTCCGGCGCAACCCGCTCTTCGCGGCACTCGACGACGAGCAGGCCGCGGAGCTCCGCGCCTCCATGAGCGAGGTGACGCTCGCCCGTGGCGACTCCCTGTTCCACGAGGGGGACCCCGGTGACCGGCTCTACGTCGTCACCGAGGGCAAGGTCAAGCTCCACCGCACCTCACCGGACGGCCGCGAGAACATGCTGGCCGTGGTCGGCCCCAGCGAACTGATCGGCGAGCTGTCGCTCTTCGACCCGGGCCCTCGGACGGCGACCGCCACCGCGCTGACCGAGGTCAAGCTGCTCGGCCTCGGCCACGGCGACCTCCAGCCCTGGCTGAACGCCCGCCCCGAGGTGGCCACCGCGCTTCTGCGCGCCGTCGCCCGGCGCCTGCGCAAGACCAACGACGCCATGTCCGACCTGGTCTTCTCCGATGTTCCCGGCCGCGTCGCGCGCGCCCTGCTGGACCTGTCCCGCCGCTTCGGCGTGCAGTCCGAGGAGGGCATCCACGTCGTCCACGACCTCACGCAGGAGGAGCTGGCCCAGCTGGTCGGCGCGTCCCGCGAGACCGTGAACAAGGCGCTGGCCGACTTCGCGCAGCGCGGGTGGCTCCGCCTGGAGGCCCGGGCGGTCATCCTGCTGGACGTGGAGCGACTGGCCAAGCGGTCCCGCTGACCGCCGGGTCCGGCCGACGGCCCGTTCGTGTGGGCGACCGTCGGCGGGCTCGGACTGCCGGTACGGGCGTCGCCCGGAGGCGGACCGCCTGACTGCCCCCGCGTGCCCGACGGCACCGGTCCCGTGCGCCGGGAGGGCCCTGTCCCAGGCGTGGGTGAAAAAAGGGGAGGCCTGTCGCCGCCTCCCGCAGCACAGTGACCCCATGAACGACATCCGTCCAGGTCTGGACGCCGAGGGGTTCATCGCACGCGAAGGTTCCCTCGCGCGCGTGCCGCACGTCTTCCGTCCCGTCGTCGCCGCGGCACGGGACCGGTTGCCGCACCTGTTCGGGGAGCGGTTGCACAGCGCGTACCTGTACGGGTCGATTCCCCGTGGCACCGCGCGCGTGGGGCGCAGCGATCTCGACCTCCTGGTCGCGCTGCACGAGGAGCCCACCGAGGCGGACCGGGCGGGCGGGCGCTCCCTCGGCGAGGCCCTCGACCGGGAGTACCCGCAGATCGACGGGGTCGGCACACTGCTTCACGGCCGCGCCCGGCTGCTGGGCGGCGCCGAGCGGTACGACCTGGGCTGGTTCGTGGCGTGCCTGTGCACACCGCTGCTGGGCGAGGACCTGGCCGGGCACCTGCCCCGCTACCGGCCCACCTCCCTGCTCGCGCGGGAGACCAACGGTGGCCTCGCGCTGCTCCTCCCGAGCTGGCGCGCGCGCATCGCCGGGGCGGAGGACACCGACACGGCCCGGCTGCCGCTGGTCCGGTTCATGTCCCGGCACCTCGTGCGCACCGCCTTCACCCTGGTCATGCCCCGCTGGAACGGCTGGACCAGCGACCTGCACGAGATGGCGGAGGCCTTCGCCGCGTACCACCCCGCGCGCGCGGAACAGCTCCGCGCGGCGGCCGTACGCGGATACGAGCCGACCGGGGACGCCGACGTGCTGCGGGAGTACGTCGAGGATCTCGGGCCCTGGCTGGCGGACACGTACGCGCGCGTGCACGGCGTGAAGACACCGGGGCCGGACCGACGGGGCGCCAGTGCTGTCCTGATCCGAACGAGAGACCCTAGATGAGGCCGTGCTCCCGGAGGTACTCCAGCTGGGCCCGTACCGACAGCTCCGCCGCCGGCCACAGGGAGCGGTCCACGTCCGCGTAGACGTGGCCCACGACCTCGGCGGGGCTGCGGAGACCGTTCTCCACGGCCGTCTCCACCTGGGCGAGGCGGTGGGCGCGGTGGGCGAGGTAGAACTCGACGGCGCCCTGGGCGTCCTCCAGGACGGGGCCGTGGCCCGGCAGGACGGTGTGGACGCCGTCGTCGACCGTGAGGGACCTGAGCCGGCGCAGGGAGTCCAGGTAGTCGCCCAGGCGGCCGTCGGGGTGCGCCACCACCGTCGTACCGCGGCCGAGGACCGTGTCGCCGGTCAGGACGGCGTGGTCGGCCGGCAGGTGGAAGCAGAGGGAGTCGGCGGTGTGGCCCGGCGTCGGGACGACCCTCAGCTCCAGGCCGCCGACCGTGACCACGTCACCGGCGGCCAGGCCCTCGTCGCCCAGCCGCAGCGCCGGGTCCAGGGCCCGCACCGCCGTGCCGGTCAGCTCGGCGAAGCGGACGGCGCCCTCGGCGTGGTCGGGGTGGCCGTGGGTGAGCAGGGTCAGGGCGACGCGCTTGCCGGCCCTCCGGGCGGTGTCGACGACCGCGCGCAGGTGCCCCTCGTCCAGCGGGCCCGGGTCGATCACGACGGCCAGGTCCGAGTCTGGCTCGGAGACGAGCCAGGTGTTCGTGCCGTCCAGGGTCATCGCGGAGGCGTTCGGGGCGAGGACGTTGACCGCGCGCGGGGTGGCGGGGCCCGAGAGGACCTGGCCTCGGGGCCGGCCGGGCAGGGCGGCTGCGTCGGTCATGCGGGGCCCCCACCGGCCGGGACGTGCTTGGTGAACTCGTCGTGACCGGGCCAGGACAGCACGACCTCGCCGTCCTCGAGGCGGGCCCGCGCCAGAACGGGGGTGAGGTCGCGTGCGGGTGCGGCGGCCAGCGCCTCGGCGGCCGTGCCGTACGGCAGCAGCTGGCGCAGGGTCGCGATCGTGGGCGGCATCATCAGCAGCTCGCCCTCGTCGTACGAGGCGGCGGCGTCGGCGGGGCGGATCCAGACCGTGCGGTCGGCCTCCGTGGAGGCGTTGCGGGTGCGCTGGCCCTCGGGGAGGGCGGCGACGAAGAACCAGGTGTCGTAGCGGCGGGGCTCGAACTCCGGGGTGATCCAGCGCGTCCAGGCGCCCAGCAGGTCGGAGCGCAGCACCAGCCCGCGCCGGTCGAGGAACTCCGCGAAGGACGTCTCGCGGGCGACGAGGGCGGCCCGGTCGGCCTCCCAGTCGTCGCCGGTGGTGTCGCCGACGACGGAGTCGGGGGTCGGCCCGGCGAGCAGCACACCGGCCTCCTCGTACGTCTCCCGTACGGCCGCGCACACGACGGCCTGGGCCGCCGTCTCGTCGACGCCGAGCCGCTCGGCCCACCACGCGCGCGTGGGGCCGGCCCAGCGCACGTGCCGGTCGTCGTCGCGCGGGTCGACTCCGCCGCCCGGATACGCGTACGCGCCTCCGGCGAAGGCCATGGAGGCGCGTCTGCGAAGCATGTGGACGACGGGGCCGCTGCCGGCGTCCTTCAGGAGCATCACCGTGGCCGCGCGTTTCGGGGCGACCGGGGTGAGCGTGCCGTCCGCGAGCGCACGGATCCGCTGCGGCCAGTCCGGGGGAAACCACTGCCCATTCGCCATGGCCGGAGGCTATCCCGTGACACGTGAATGTTCGAGAGGTGCCCGAGGTCGGACGGTACGCCGGTGGCGCGGCCCCGGCCGGCCGGCGTCGACCGGGCCGGCCGGCGTCGACCGGGCGGGCCGGCCGGCTACTGCGCCAGCTCGACCTGGATCTCCACCTCGACGGGCGCGTCCAGGGGCAGGACAGCGACGCCGACCGCGCTGCGCGCGTGCACGCCCTTGTCGCCGAGGACCTCGCCCAGCAGCTCGCTGGCGCCGTTGATGACGGCGGGCTGTCCGGTGAAGTCGGCGGCCGACGCCACGAAGCCCACGACCTTCACCACGCGCGCGACGCGGTCCAGGTCACCGGCGACCGACTTGACGGCGGCCAGGGCGTTCAGGGCGCAGGTGCGGGCCAGGTCCTTGGCCTCCTCGGGGGTGACCTCCGCGCCGACCTTGCCGGTGACCGGGAGCTTGCCGTCCACCATCGGCAGCTGGCCCGACGTGTACACGTACGGGCCGGACTGCACGGCCGGCTGGTAGGCCGCGAGGGGCGGAACGACCGCGGGCAGGGCCAGGCCCAGCTCGGCGAGTCTCGCCTCGACCGCGCTCACGCCTTCTCCCGCTTCAGGTAGGCCACGAGCTGCTCGGGGTTGTTCGGGCCGGGTACGACCTGGACGAGCTCCCAGCCGTCCTCGCCCCAGGTGTCCAGAATCTGCTTCGTGGCATGGACGAGCAGCGGCACGGTTGCGTATTCCCACTTGGTCATGGGCCGACTTTATCCGCTACGACGGCGCGGCCCGGTCCCCGGCCATGTGGCCGATCGAACACCGGTTGTCCACAGCCTCCCGATTGGCTCGCGCGCCGACTGGTTACGCTCGAAGACGTGAGCAGGCTCCAGGTCGTCAGCGGCAAGGGCGGGACCGGAAAGACCACGGTCGCCGCCGCTCTCGCGTTGGCTCTCGCGACCGAGGGGAAGCGGACGCTTCTCGTCGAGGTCGAGGGCCGCCAGGGCATCGCGCAGCTCTTCGAAACGGAGGCGCTGCCTTATGAGGAGCGGAAGATCGCCGTCGCTCCCGGGGGCGGGGAGGTGTTCGCCCTGGCCATAGACCCCGAACTGGCCCTTCTGGACTACCTCCAGATGTTCTACAAACTGGGCGGTGCGGGCCGCGCCCTGAAGAAGCTGGGCGCGATCGACTTCGCCACCACCATCGCGCCGGGCCTGAGGGACGTGCTCCTCACCGGCAAGGCGTGCGAGGCCGTGCGCAGGAAGGACAGGAGCGGGCGGTTCGTGTACGACCACATCGTCATGGACGCCCCGCCCACGGGCCGCGTCACCCGCTTCCTGAACGTGAACGACGAGGTCGCGGGCCTCGCCAGGATCGGCCCGATACACAACCAGGCGCAGGCCGTGATGCGGGTGCTGAAGTCCCCGGAGACGGCCGTGCACCTGGTGACGCTGCTGGAGGAGATGCCGGTCCAGGAGACCGCCGACGGCATCTCCGAACTGCGGGCCGCGAAGCTTCCCGTGGGGCGGGTCATCGTCAACATGGTCCGGCCGGAGGTGTTGGACGCGGACGGGATGGAACTCGTCAGGACGGTGGCGCGTTCCTCTGTTGCGCGGTCGCTGTCCGCCGCGGGACTGGGCGGGGCGCGCCGGGGCGGGCACGCCGAGCGGCTGGTGGACCCGCTCCTGACCCAGGCCGACGAGTACGCCGAGCGGTATGCGCTGGAGCACGAGCAGCGGGCCGTACTGGGCGAGCTGGGTCTGCCGTTGCACGAACTGCCGATGCTCGCCGAGGGCGTGGACCTGGCGGGCCTGTACGAACTCGCCGGCGAGCTGCGGAAGCAGGGGATGTCATGAGCGCGGACCAGCCTCGGGCCCAGGAGGGCTCTCGCCGCCTCTCCCCCGCGCGCACGCTGGACGTCGACCCCCTGCTCGACGACCCGGGGACCCGCATCGTGGTGTGCTGCGGTGCGGGCGGGGTCGGCAAGACGACGACCGCGGCGGCGCTGGGCCTCAGGGCGGCCGAGCGGGGCCGCAAGGTGGTCGTCCTCACCATCGACCCGGCGCGCCGGCTCGCGCAGTCCATGGGCATCGACTCGCTCGACAACACGCCCCGCCGTGTGAAGGGCGTCGAGGGGGACGGCGAGCTGCACGCGATGATGCTCGACATGAAGCGCACCTTCGACGAGGTCGTCGAGGCGCACGCGGATGCCGAGCGGGCGGCCTCGATCCTGTCGAACCCCTTCTACCAGTCGCTCTCCGCGGGCTTCGCCGGCACGCAGGAGTACATGGCGATGGAGAAGCTGGGGCAGCTGCGGGCGCGGGACGAGTGGGACCTGATCGTCGTCGACACGCCGCCGTCGCGCTCGGCGCTGGACTTCCTGGACGCGCCCAAGCGGCTCGGGTCGTTCCTGGACGGGCGGCTGATCCGGCTGCTGACGGCCCCCGCCAAGCTGGGCGGCCGCGCGGGGATGAAGTTCCTCAACGTCGGGATGTCGATGATGACCGGCACTCTCGGCAAGCTCCTCGGCGGCCAACTGCTCAAGGACGTCCAGACGTTCGTGTCCGCGATGGACACGACCTTCGGCGGTTTCCGCACGCGTGCCGACGCCACGTACAAGCTTCTCCAGGCACCCGGGACGGCGTTCCTGGTGGTGGCGGCGCCCGAGCGGGACGCGCTGCGGGAGGCGGCGTACTTCGTGGAGCGGCTGGCCACCGAGGACATGCCGCTGGCCGGGCTGGTGCTCAACCGGGTCCACGGCAGCGGCGCCGCTCAGCTGTCCGCCGAGCGGGCGCTCGCAGCCGCCGAAAATCTTGAGGAACCCCGCATTGTGGATCAGGACGGCGGGAAAGCTGGACTTCGTAACTCTCCCGACACGTACGGCAGTTCAGAAGCAACCGCTCCAGGGACACCGGCCGCCGACGGTGGCACCGGCGGCGGCTCCCCCACCGGCCCCGACCCGGAGCGGTCCGCCGACCGGCTCACCGCAGGCCTGCTGAGGCTGCACGCCGATCGTATGCACCTGCTCTCCCGGGAGCAGCACACGTGGGACCGCTTCGCCTCGCTGCATCCCGAGGTCGCGGTCGCCGAGGTGGCCGCGCTGGCCGGCGACGTACACGACCTGGCAGGGCTGCGGGACATCGGAAACCGGCTCGCGGCCAACCGGCCGGAGCTGCCCGAGACGGAGGTCTGAGGCTGAGGGGACCCACCAGAAGACGGACCTCTCAGCGGGGACCCACCGGGGGACGGACCCCTCAGCCCACCGCCGCGTAGTTCTCGTACACCTGGTCGTCGTCGAGCGGCACGATGCCCGCTCCGCGCTCGTACTCCGAGCGCGCGGTCTCCAGGAGCCGGCGCCAGGAGGTCACGGTCGGCCGCCTGCGCAGCAGTGCGCGGCGCTCGCGCTCGGTCATGCCTCCCCACACGCCGAACTCGACGCGATTGTCGAGCGCGTCCGCCAGGCACTCGGTGCGCACCGGGCATCCGGTGCACACCGCCTTGGCCCTGTTCTGCGCTGCTCCCTGAACGAACAATTCATCCGGATCAGTAGTGCGGCAGGCGGCCTGCGCACTCCAGTCGGTTACCCAGCCCATACCGGCGCCGTCCTCTCCCGAATCGAGGCTCCCCCACGGCGGCAGCGGCATATTCACCGCCGCCAGTTGAGGACGTTACGGAAGGTGGGCACAGCGCAACACCCCCTTCGGGCCCAATCTTGAATGGTCCGAACGGACTATGCGTAAGCGGCAGATCACCCGGGGGAGTGAGCCTGCGACATGTGCGACCATCCCGGCGAATCGGGACGGTTCGCTTGAGTCACAACGGACACCGATTGACACACAAGGCGGATTCGGACACGCCCTCATCAGAAAGCGAGGAACCTCCGGAACGATTCGGGGTCGCCGGACGTATTGATACGTAGCCCTGCTGCTGTGACAGTTGAGAGCAGCTTAGGCCAAGGCATTGACGCGTGTCCGGCGAATGAGAACGTAGGCTGCCCTCATGCCAAAGAAGAGCTCGGGCGGTGGTCTGACGGCGACCCAGCAGGCCGCCAAGTTCCTCGGTGTCAGTGTGCTCGCGGGAGCCGTGCTGGCCGGCATCGCGCTGCCCGCGGTCGGGGCGCTGGGACTGGCCGCGAAGGGGTCGGTGGAGTCCTTCGACGAACTCCCCGCCAACCTCAAGACGCCGCCGCTGAGCCAGCGCACCACGATCCTCGACGCCGAGGGCGACCAGATCGCCACGGTGTACTCCCGGGACCGCACGGTCGTCGACCTCAAGAACATCTCGCCGTACCTGCAGAAGGCGATCGTCGCGATCGAGGACTCCCGCTTCTACCAGCACGGCGCGGTGGACCTGAAGGGCGTCCTGCGCGCCCTCAACAAGAACGCGCAGAGCGGCGGCGTCTCCGAGGGAGCCTCGACGCTCACGCAGCAGTACGTGAAGAACGTCTTCGTCGAGGAGGCCGGTGACGACCCGACGAAGGTCGCGCAGGCCACCCAGCAGACCATCGGCCGGAAGATCCGCGAGCTGAAGTACGCGATCCAGGTCGAGGAGGAGCTGGGCAAGAAGAAGATCCTCGAGAACTACCTGAACATCACCTTCTTCGGCCAGCAGGCCTACGGCGTCGAGGCCGCGTCCCAGCGGTACTTCTCCAAGCACGCCAAGGACCTGACCCTCGCCGAGTCGGCCCTGCTGGCCGGCATCGTCCAGTCGCCCAGCCGCTACGACCCGGTCAACGACGAGGCCGAGGCCGTCAAGCGCCGCAACGTCGTGCTGGAGCGCATGGCCGAGGTCGGCGACGTCTCGCGGGCCGAGGCCGACAAGGCGAAGCAGGCCCCGCTGGGCCTGAAGGTCACCCAGCCGAAGAACGGCTGCATCACGGCCGTGCAGGGCGCCAGCTTCTTCTGCAAGTACGTCGAGCGGGTCTTCCTCAGCGACCCGGTCTTCGGCAAGACGAGGGAGGAGCGCGCCAAGGTCTGGAACCAGGGCGGCCTGACCATCCGCACGACGCTGGAACCGCAGGCCCAGGCGTCCGTGCAGGACTCGCTGAAGGACCACGTCTACAAGTCGGACAAGGTGGCCGCGGCCACCACTCTCGTCGAGCCCGGCACCGGCAAGATCCTCGCGATGGGCCAGTCGAAGCCGTACGGCTACGGCAAGGACGAGACCGAGTACAACTTCTCGGTCGACGCCGCGATGGGCGGGTCGAACTTCGGCTTCCCGACCGGCTCGACGTTCAAGCCGTTCGTGGCCGCGGCCGCGCTGGAGCAGGGCAAGCCGGTGACGCAGTCTTACCCGGCCCCGTTCAAGATGCCGTACCCCGAGAAGGTCCAGACGTGCAGCGGGAAGCCCTGGGTCAACGTCAGGGACGAGACCCTGGAGAACGAGGCCGAGTCCGAGGTCGGACCGTACGCGCTGAAGGAGGCCATGGAGCTGTCGGTCAACACCTACTTCGTGGAGATGCTCGGCGACATCGGCATGTGCCCCGTGGTGAAGATGAGCGACGCCCTCGGCGTCGTCCAGGGCAACGGCGACAAGGTGCCCGAGGTGCCGTCCTCGATGACCCTCGGCTCGACCGGCCTCTCGCCGCTGACCATGGCGAGCGCGTACGCCGCCTTCGCCAGCCGCGGGATGTACTGCACGCCGGTCGCCATCGAGTCGATCACCCAGACCGTGGGCGGCCAGAAGAAGTCGCTGGAGGTCCCGAAGTCGACCTGCTCGCGCGCGATGAGCGAGAAGACCGCGGACAGCATCAACACGCTGCTGAGCGGTGTGACCGACTCCGGCACGGGCAAGCAGGCCGGTCTGTCCGGTCGTGCGAACGCCGGCAAGACGGGTACGACGGACGAGCGCAAGAACGCCTGGTTCGTCGGCTACACGCCGAACCTCTCGGGTGCCGTCTGGGTCGGCAGCGCCTCCCAGAAGGTCAAGATGACCAACATCTCCATCGGCGGCACCTACCACGCCCAGGTCTACGGCGGTGACACCCCCGGCCCGATCTGGCGGGACGCCATGACCGGCGCGCTGGAGGGCAAGGAGGCTCCCTCCTTCAACCTCATCAGCATCCCGAGCGGCGAGAAGGACCCCAAGGAGGACGACCGCGGCGACGACGGGAACAACGGCGACGAGGGCTTCATCGGCGGCCTCATCGACGGCGGCACGACGGGCGACACCTCCGGCGGCATCACCCTCCCGGGCAACCTGTTCCAGGGACAGGGCAACGGGAGCGGCGGCGGCAGGGGCCGGGGCTGAGACCCCGGACACCTCTTCCACGGCTACGGCCCCTGCCTCCCCTCTGGGAGGACAGGGGCCGTAGCCGTCGCCGCAGGGCGCAGGGTCCAGGTGTCGTGCGGTGGTTCGGGTCAGCCCGCGAGGGCCTTCTTGACCACGGCGGCGACGCGGCCGCCCTCCGCCAGACCGGCCACCTTCGGGTTCACGATCTTCATGACGGCGCCCATCGCCCGCGGCCCCTCGGCACCGGCCGCCCTGGCCTCCGCGACGGCCTGGGTGACGATGGCCTCCAACTCGTCGTCACTGAGCTGCTTGGGCAGGTACACGGCGAGGATCTCGCCCTCCGCCCGCTCCCGCTCGGCCGACTCCGCGCGACCACCCTGCGCGAAGGCGTCCGCGGCCTCGCGGCGCTTCTTCGCCTCGCGGCTGATCACCTTCTGCACCTCGTCGTCGGAGAGCTCGCGCTTGGTGGTACCCGCGACCTCTTCCTTCGTGATCGCGGTGAGGGTCAGCCGGAGCGTCGAGGAGCGGAGCTCGTCGCGCTCCTTGATCGCAGCGTTGAGGTCTTCCTTGAGCTTCGACTTGAGCGTGGTCATGAGGGTGATTGTCGCAGGTGCGGACGGAGCGTCGCCCCTTCATTTACGCCCGTTCGCCGACGGCTCCTCACCGGCCCGCTCGCGGCGGACAGCCGCGGCCTGCGTCGGCGGCCTGCGCGGGCGGTGTTCCTTCAAGAGGGGCACGTCAGGGGAGACGTCGGGGCGGGCGCGTCAGGGGTCGAGGGGCCAGGGGGGCACGTCGGAGGTGAGGTACCGGAGTGGCACGTCAGGGACAACTGAGGGGCGTCTCGGGGAGGTTCCGGGGACGGTGGGGTCCTGGCCGTCGAACGGGTCTGACACGATGGTCGTATGCGCGCGCGATACGGAGTACCTCTGTCCATCGCGGCGGCTGGCGCCGCCGGTCTGGTGTACGCGGCGGGTTTCGAGGCCCGCTCCTTCCGCCTCCGAAGGGTGACGGTCCCCGTCCTGCCCGCCGGGATGCGCCCCCTGCGCGTGTTGCAGGTCTCCGACATCCACATGGTGAGCGGCCAGCGCAAGAAGCAGCGCTGGCTGCGCTCACTGGCCGGTCTGCGCCCCGACTTCGTGATCAACACCGGCGACAACCTGTCCGACCCGGAGGGCGTCCCCGAGGTCCTCGACGCGCTCGGCCCGCTGATGGAGTTCCCGGGGGCGTACGTCTTCGGCTCCAACGACTACTACGGCCCCAAGCTGCGCAATCCCGCCCGCTACCTGTTCGAGAAGGCCCAGGGCCGGCACGGACTGAACGGCAACGCGCCCGCGGTCGACGTCGTCCACAACCCGTGGGAGGACCTGCGCGACGGATTCGACGGCGCGGGCTGGCTGAACCTCACCAACACCCGCGGCACCCTGAAGGTCGAGGGCGTGTCGGTCGAGCTGACGGGACTGGACGACCCGCACATCAAGCGGGACCGGTACGCGCAGGTGGCCGGCGGCCCGTCGGAGACGGCGGACTTCTCGATGGGCGTCGTGCACGCGCCGTATCTCCGCGTCCTGGACTCGTACACGGCGGACGGCTACCCCCTGGTCCTGGCCGGCCACACGCACGGCGGCCAGCTCTGCCTCCCCTTCTACGGCGCCCTCGTCACCAACTGCGACCTGGACACGGACCGGGTGAAGGGCCTGTCCACCCACACGGCGGAGAGCCGGACGGCCTACCTGCACGTGTCGGCCGGCTGCGGCACCAACCGCTACACACCCGTGCGGTTCGCGTGCCCGCCGGAGGTGACGTTGTTGACGCTGGTGGGGAGGGAGTAGGGGGAGGCATTTACGGGGCGTGCAGGACTGGGGCGGGGCGTGCGGGACCGGGCGGGCCGGGCGGGGCGTGCGGGGCCGGGCCTGCGGGGCCGGGCACCGAGGACTGACGGGTGGGCAGGGAGAAGAGCTCTCACTCGAACAGGCCACCCGTATCGCCCCTTTTACCCCCTCTTCCTAGCTTGAAGGCATGACCGCCCCGATACCCAGGGACATGCCGGACCTGCCGGCCATCCCACGGACGCACTCGCTCCTGCCCTCCTTCGTCCCCGCCTCCGCGGTGGTGGCCCCGGCACGCCGTCCACTGGCGGGCGTCCTCCGGCTGCTCATCGCGGGGACGGCGACCGGCACCGTGACCCTCGCACTGCTGCTCGGCAGCCCCCTGCGGGCGCTGAGCCACTTCTCGGTCCAGAGCACGATCCTGCTGGCCCTGGTCACCCTGGCGTCGGCCCGCCGCGTCTGGACGGCGCGCCGCCCCCTCCCCTCCGCCCTGACGGGGGCGGCACTGCTCTACGCCGTGGCCAACGGTCTGGTGTACCACCTGCTGCTGGCGGACACGGCGAGTCCGTACTCGGTGACGGGCACGACCGGCACCCCGACGGGCTGGCACGCTGTCGCCCATCACCTCCTGCACACGGTGATCCCGGCGGCGGCCGTCCTGGACTGGCTGCTGCTGACGCCCTCGGCCCACCTGCACCTGCGCCAGGCGGCGACCTGGCTGGTCTACCCGCTGGCCTACCTGGGCTTCTTCCTGACCCGCGCCGCGCTGATCACCGCCGGCACACCCGACCGCTACTTCTACCCCTTCCTGGACGCCGCGGCCCACGGCTACAAGCACACCCTGGCCAACGCCCTCCTCCTCGGCCTCTCCCTCTACGCCCTGGCCGTCCTCCTGGTCGCCCTCGACCACGCCCGCCCGCACCCCGTCCGCCACCGCGTCAAAACCGGATTTCGTCTCTAGCCACCGGTGGGCTAAAGTAAACGACGTCGCCGCGACAAGCAGTAGAGCAGCGACATCGGGGTGTAGCGCAGCTTGGTAGCGCGCTTCGTTCGGGACGAAGAGGTCGTGGGTTCAAATCCCGCCACCCCGACAGTGAAGTACCAGGTCAGGGGCCTGATCCGCATCGCGGGTCGGGCCCCTGAGTGGTTCTGCGGGCCGTTTTGGGAGCTGGGCGCCAACCGCAGCAGGGGCGGGTCGAGGCGACGTGGTCACCAGAGAGGGCAACTCCCGTCGGCAGGGGTGCATCGAGGAGGTCGAGCGCCGGCCTCGTCGCTTCCGCCCTGCCATGCACCGCGGAGACGAAATCGTCGGTTTCCCGTGCGCACGCCGGGACGAAGCGATCGTTCTCGGACCGATGTCTCTGTTGCAGCCGGCCCAAGGCCGAGGCTCGGGCGTCAGTCGCTGACGTAGTTCCTTGCCTGGGCCGCCTCATCCGGGCCTTGGCCCGCGGTGAGCCAAAACTGCGGCGTTGAACCCGCTCCTGTCTCCCAGACAGTGGCCCGACACGGCGAAGAGATCCTTACTCTGGTCGGCAACGCCTCGGCTGCCATCGGCGGGCAGCTCTCACTGAACGCGTTGCCATCGGATGCCCTGCGCCCTCCCTCCCATCATCGAACCGCTAATTCGACGCTCCCGTCACAATGCCCAGAAGCGTGAGCGTGAAGAAGGCTGCACCCCAGGCCAGTGCGTGGCGTATGCAGCGGTATTTGGTCCAGACGATCTGGGACAGGATCGCCAGTTGGCTCAGGTCCCGGGACACGGGGTCGGTACGACGCACCATGCGCTCCAGGTGTGCGACCGACACGGCCAGCCGGGCGTCGCCGAAGTAATGAGTGCGGGAGTGATGGGGGCTTCCAAGGCGTGGGGTCATGGCCAGGCCCAGTAGGACGAGTGCCGGTACACAGGCGGCACAGCCCACCCAGAGGAGGAGTTGCGGAACGACTGGGTAGTGCCGCGGAGCGATGACGCTGCCGCCGATCACACCGAGCAGGGCGGTCAGGCTCGCGCCCAGAGACGCCAGTATGAGGCCGGCTTTGTTGTCCGCCCTCGCGAGCTCCTCACGGGCCTCGGACAGCAGGACCCTGGCGAGTTCCGCGCCCCGGTCGGGTGCAGCGCCGGTGTCGTTGTCAGGATCCGTGTCGGCGCCGCCTCCGTGTGTGGTCATGCCTCCCCTTCCTTTCCATCAGTGTCAGGCGGCCGCCCCGGCGTGCGGGACGGCCGTGGTGCTGTGTTCCCGGTGCAGGCAGGTGTGTCAGACCGTCGAGGAGTGGCGGATCTCGTCCTCCAGCGCGTTCACCGCCTGCCGGACCCGAATGTTCATCGTTGCCGTGTGTTCCCGGAACGCCGCCTCCGACTCGACGCGATGGCGCCGGACCTTCTGTTCGATGGCGTCCTGGGCGATCTCGAGGTTCGCCATGGCTCGGTGCTCGGCGAGCCGGACCTCCTCGCTGTGGATCTTTACCGCGCTGTTGCTTTCACCGGTGAGCATGCGGTCGTACGCGGTCTCACCGCTCAGGTACTTCACCAGCACGGGGAGCACATCGAGCATTACGAACAGCAGCCGGACCAGCCAGATACCCACGAACAGCACCGGGTTCCCGCTCGCGAGTTCGTCGAGTGCCCGGATCCGTTCCAGGACACCGATCTCCTTCTGCTTGGCGCGCTCACCGTCCAGCCGCCGTTCGATGCCGGCGGCCCGGCTCTTGAGGAACGCGCCACGTGACGAGGTCAGCTCGGCCTCGATTGTCGAGATGCGACTGTTCATGCCGACGAGTCGCTTCTCGTTCTCACTGGTGTGGTGGACGGTCCGGTAGTCGCGTGCCTTGTCGCGCAGACGCAGGCACTCGGACGTCCGTTGATACAGGCCGGTGGCGGCTATGCGGATCAGTCGGCGGCACTCGTCACGCACCTCGGAGTCGATGGTCTCCAGTCTGGTGGTGTCCCGGTCCACCCGCTTCTGCAGGGCGGCGGCGTCCGAGCGCAAAGCGGCCAGTTCCTCGGCACGCTCGCCGGGCGTCGCGCCGAAGGAAAGGATGTACGTCCTGTCGCAGCCCTTCGGAATGGCGGTCTGCGTCGTGGACGGTACGGGATTGCAGCGGACCAGGTTTGTGCGCAACTGGTCGATGACGTCCGTGCGTTCGTCCGCAACATGCTGCTCGATGGCCGTCTGGAAGATGCGCAGCACCAACGGCTCCGCGATCACCGCGCCAAGCATCAGAGCGATCAGCAGCCGCGTGAGGAGGGGGCCGACCCGCCGCCGCGCGTTCGGCTGCGGAGTGACCAGCCAGCGGTCGAGGTTGAGCACAAACAGCATCCAGATGACCGTCGGAATCAGGGCCGTGAAGGAGACCCTGCCGAGTGCCTCGGTCGCGAAGTTCCACATGGAGAACGCCGCGATGACGGAGGTACCGAGCACTACCCCGCCGAGGGCTGTGTACTTGCTCCGCTCGTATCTGACCCTGGCCAGCAGCTCCTCGTCGACGCCGGTCAGGGTACGCAGACGTCGTGCGGCGTCGAAGCCGATGCGGTTGGTGGCACGGCCAAGGGCCTCTTCACCGGTGGTGCGGGCAGAGGGCCCCTTACCCATGATGCGTGCAGAGGGCCCACTGCCCGTGGTGCGGGCAGCGGTCCGGCCGTTTGCGGTACGGAAGGCAGCCGCCGCATCGTCGATGGCCTGACCGTCCACCGTGCCGGAGGCCGTCACATGATCCGTCAGGAAGTCAGTCAACGAGATCGTCCTCGTCCTTGACGAAACCGCCCTCCGGGTCGCGCGAACCACCCCGGCCCGTTACCGTGCGGCCGGGGCGTGCCCTTCCCGACCCGACCATGCGGGTGGTGTCCGCAGCGGCCTCGATGCCGGGCGCGGCCTGGCCGCCCATCTCCCGCAGGACCTGGTCCAGCATCTGGTGGTAGTCGACGTACTCGCTGCCGGTCGCCTGCCGCAGCAGCGTCAGCAGCATCTCGCGGCGTATCTGTGCCTCCGCCGTCTCCAGCGACTGCGCGTGGGCCCGGTCCGCCGTTTCGTCCTTGTGGCGGCGGACCGACTCCTCCTCGGTGATCCGGTGGATACGGGCCGCCACCTCGGTCACGTCGATCTCCTTCCGGGCGATGCCGAAGGCGTCCACGTGGTCGGATCCCTGGGAGAGCAGTTCCGCGATCCGGAGCGCGTCCTGGGTCTCGAAGTCGCGCTGTCCACGCTGGAGTTCCCAGGATCGCCGCTCATCGCGCAGCTTCTGCTCCCAGTCCCGCAGCTCCTGTGACGCGTGCACCTCGGCGCTGACGAACTCGATGCTCATGCCCGCGACACGCGGCGGCACGATCGCGCTGTAGGCGGTCATACGGTGGCCGGCCTCGGTGCGCACCGCGTTGATCTCCTCCACACGGTGCCCGGCGCTCACCCTTGGCAGGTCGCTGTCGCCCATCAGGTAGGCGCGCAGGGGGACGGTGACGTCGATGACGCCCTGCCGTGCGACGACGGTCGGGTCCGTCACCTGGCAGGTGAAGGACGCCCGCACGGTGAAATTGTCCGCCTCGCTCATCGACGGCAGCGGGCGCTCCACATCGACCAGGCGCGCTCGGGTGTCGACCAGGCTGACCGAGGAGGCGTCGAGCACATCGGGGTGGGACGGGTCGAACACCATGCCCTCGGGGAAGGTGCGGTAGTTCCCGCCGACCCTGAAGACATGGACCGCGCCGGGCGGCAGCGGCGGCACGTCCTCGCGGCGGCGACGCCGAGACCACCAGGTGCCCTGGACCGTGGCCAGGATGTGCTCGGCTATGACCGGGTAGTTCACTTGTTTCGGCCTCCTTGGACGGAAGGGAAGGGAGCGGTGGGGATAAGGGACGTGACGGAACGCCGGGAGTCCGCAGACGCCTGGCCGCGCAGCGGTCCGAGGAGCACCTGCGCCAGCTGGACGGCACCGGGAATCGCGTAGTCGGGGTGCTTGAACGCGATGGACAGGTGATGGCGCAGCGCGGTCCACTGCCTCGGGCTCATGGCGTTCCGCATGGCTTCGCCGAGTTCGCGCACAGTGCCGGTGGCGGACGGGTCGTCGCGCAACTGCACCAGCGTCCGGCACAGCGCGCTCACCGCCCGGCTCCGGTTGCTGCTGTGCAGGACGTCCGCCCACAGCGACGCAAGATGGCGGGCACTGTCCGGGACACTGCGCAGGAGTGCCGCGGTCACGGGCTCAGCGGTCTCCAACCGTGTGGCTTCCAGAAGTTGGACGGCGATCCTCAGCGCGATCGACCGCTCCCGGGAGCCCGGCGCCACCTTCGCGATCACGGTCCGTACGTACCGGAGGATCAACAGGGCACGTTCGGGATCTCGTTCCGCGGTCTGCAGCAGCAGCACCAGGGAGTGGCGGGCCGAGAACGCGACCCGCTCGCCCCGGCACGCCAGGAACCACAGCCACTTGAGCGTCTCCAGTCGGTAGAGCGAGCCCAGGCGACCCGTCAGCGCCATGGCCGCCGTCACCGCACGCTCCGCACCGCGGTTGTCCATCCAGCTCACGACAGTGCTCAGGGC
This sequence comes from Streptomyces sp. NPDC048734, assembly GCF_043198675.1. NCBI lineage: Bacteria > Bacillati > Actinomycetota > Actinomycetes > Kitasatosporales > Streptomycetaceae > Streptomyces > Streptomyces sp. NPDC048734. The sequence continues at coordinate 158,539 of NZ_JBICUZ010000003.1, forward strand.
CTGCGGGGCGAGGTGCTCGACGTCGCACATGAACTGGAGCGTCAGCGCGGCGGTCACCCGTTGGTCGGTGACGCCTCCGGACCACACCGTCAGCAGGCTCTCGTCGACTTCGACCAGCGCGTACCGGGCCAGCAGCGCGACGCCCCGGGCCACCTCTGTCCGGGTGTCCAGGTCGCCCAGCAGTGCCAGTTCGCCCAGCCACCGGCGCAGCGGATACCAGAGCTCGTAGCCGTACAGGTCGTGCAGCTCCGCGATGACGAGTTCGCGGATGCGTGGCGAGGTGAAGACCAGGCACCGCTCGCTGCGCCCGGCGCTCCGGCTCGGGCCGAGCCTGTGCTCGGTTGTCACGAGTCCCACCGCCCGTTCGCGCCACCGGGCCCGGGACTGGCCCGCCACCGCACCGCTCGCCGGCACCGCGGTCGATCCGTCCAGCTCCGCGACCGGCGTCTCGCCGCTCTGCTCCCAGTTGCGCACGTGCGCGGCGAGCGCGGCGCACTCCTTCTCGAACGTCCGCTCCGGGATGCCCTCCAGGAAAGCCAGGGCCGCGAGTGGGAGCAGATCGTCCGCGGCCGGCCTCTCGCGGAACCACCCCTGCACCCGCTCCCGGTAGCGGTCCCGCAGGGTGTCCAGCGCCTTCTCCGCACCCTCCCGGGACAGGGCCACGGCCGCTGCGACGACGTCCGCCGGCCGCCGCTGTTCGCTGACCCGCTCCCGCAGCTCCTTCTCGGTGTCCGGCTCGAGGTTGACGTCCGGCAGCTGCCTCCGGCAGTGCTCGAACAGTTCCTCGGGGTCCGGGGCCTGCCACGGCACGCAGTGGTCCCGCAGCGCCAGCCGCCGGCGGGCCGTGTCGCCCGCCGTGATCACCAGGTACGACCCCTTGCGGCCCAGTTCCTCGCTCAACCGCCTGATGTCGTAAGCCTGCACGGCCGCGGGACGCAGTTCGCCGACGTAGTCGAGGATGACGTACCCCTGCCCCGGCTTGAGGTCCTGCGAAGCTGCCAGTTCGGCGAGGGCGTTGGCGGGCGACAGACTGCGCAGCCCGGCCTCCTTGCCCAGGATCCTCCTGAGCAGGGCGAGGGAGCCGGCGCTCCGGCCGCAGTTGTCCTGGCCGGTCAGTACGACGAGAGCGTCCTCGCGCAGCTTGCCGAGCGCCTCGTCGAAGCAGGGTTGCGGCGGGACGTGGAACCGCAGGGCCCGGTCCACCTCCTCGGGCTCGATGGTGCCGGGAGCGAGTCCGGGAGACGAGGCCGCGCCGAAGCCGAATGCCGCTCCGGAGGCGTCGACGACGCCGTAGAAGTTGTTGCTGACGAGCTGGTGGACGCGGCGCAGATCGTCAAAGCCCCGGTCGTCCTCCTCCCGATCGTCCGGCTCCTCGCGCCGCTCGGCGGCCGCGTCCCTGCCGGTGCCCGGGCCGAGATCCTCCTCCCCGGCCTCCGGCGCGCCGCCGTCCTCGTCAAAAGGCGATACGGCCGGCCTCTCGTCCGGGTCCGAAGCGTCAGCCACCGGCGCTCCCGAAGCCGAAGACGGCACCCCGGGCGTCCACGGAGCCGGCCACGTTGGTGACATTGATGCTTTCGGCCTGGTACTCGTTGCTGATCGCCGTTCCATCGCCGACCCCGCTCACGGCGGCCGCTCCGAGCCGGCCCACTGTGGGCACCTCCGACACCGGATCCGCGGGTCTCCCCGCCTCTGCGGTTCCGGGCTCACGTGAGGCGGCGGTCGGCACGCCGAGCGCGGGCACACTCAGCCAGGCGGGTGCCTCGTACTCCTTCACCTGGACGGTGACGTGGGTGAAGTCAGTGGTGGACAGGGTTGTGTGACCACCCGCCACCGTGGACCGGAAGACGTCGTCGGACAGCAACAGCACCAGGTCGGCGTCCGGGTGCGCGGCCAGGGCGTCGTAAAGCTGACGCGCGCCCAGCAGCCGTGCCGTGGCCACCACGGCCGAACCGGCGAAGCCGTTTTCAGCCAGCTCCACCAGCCCCTGGTGGACGACCGCCCGCAGGCGCATCCGGGCCTCGGGCACTCGTTGGGCGTTGTACCGACGCAGCTCGGCAACGAGATGGCGGACGTAGTCGTCGACCAACCGTGGCTCGGTACCGTCCAGGGGACGCACCGCGAGCTGTTCGTCGCCCTTGCGCTGGATCTGCCACTGCGTACGGTCCAGGCCGACGCCTCTGGCAGCGCGGTCGAGCAACCGCGGCAGGTCATGCTGAATTTCGGACTGACTACGGTCGTTCTTGCTGCCGTAGGCCTGTGCGTCCACGGCTATACAGGCGCAGTGACAGAACCCGGACCACTCAAGCACCGGATCATTCCTCTCTGGGCAGGGCGTGGGCAGACATGACCCACGAAGTGCTGTCCGAGAGGCTAGGAGAGTCCGAGTGAAGTGATCCCGTATCAATACGGGTTGTCAGCCACGACTTTGGCGAATTCAAGCAGTTTCGGAACGTCACAGATGGTTATGTTCCGGTAACTGCGTTCCACCAGCCCCTTGGCGGCCAGCGCGGCCAGACTCTTTTCGGCCGTGTTGAGAGCGAGGCCGGCCAGCGACGCGAGTTCTTTCTGGGTGAGTGTCACACCGAGGTCGCACCGCTTGCCGTCGCCGTCCGGCACGGGCTGGGCGTAGGCCTGACTCAACTCGGCCAGGACCCGGGCCAGCCGGGTCAGCGAGTCGTAGGCCTGGAAATCGATCCGGCGCCGGTTGGCCCAACGCAACCGGGCGCACAGCATGTGGAGGATGGCCCGTACGGCGTCCGGGTGACGGGTGAGGAAGGTCTCCAGCGCCCGCACCTGGATGATCCGGGCAGTCACGTCACTGCACGCGACCACCGTGCCAGACCTGGGGCGCTCCTCGAAGGCCGCCATTTCGCCGACCAGGTCACCCGCTATGCGGACGGCGAGCAGCATGTCGTAACCGCTCTCCGCACTGGCGACCACCTTCACGACACCACTCGTGATCAACAGGACGTGCCGGCTCTCGTCGCCCTGCTGCAGCAGCGTCCGATGCGGCGGATAGGCGATCGGGGTTCCCTGCCTCAGCAGTTCGTCGCGTGTGGCATTCCGTAACCGGCCGAGAAAGGTGGACGGCGGCCACGCGTGATTCACCAGCACCCCCGACGATCTCGCTCTGCAGCGCCGCGCGCCGTTCAGATGCCTGACCATGTTGCCGTCGAACCGTGTTCCGGAAAACAGTCAGGGCGACAGGTGACCTATTTTCTCGCTCCGCAGCCGGAATTGACCGAATGAACGTTCCTCATTGGAACAATTGGCTCGACTTTCGACTACCGGAACCTGCCCATCACCGCGCGGCGGCTCTCGGGGAGCCGACCCGCTGCCCGAGGTCGACGATCCGGACCGGCTGCCCGGTGGTACGGGCGACGGCCTCGAAGTCGCGGTCGTGGTGCAGCAGCGCGAATCCCGCTTCTTCGGCGGGGAACGCAGGGGGATCGGTGGGCGACGACCAGAAATCAGATCGGACGTCGGGGTCCGGGAGCGGGCCGACCGTCCGGATCGTCGGCGGCGCCACCGAGGACTTGGTGACATATGGGGTGGCGACCTCGAAGGTGGCCTCGAACGCCCGCAGAAGGGCGGACCTGCCCATGCCCGAGACGCCGTCGAACACGATCGACCGGCCTCCCCGCCCTGCTGTCACGTCCGCCGTCAACGAGCGCTACTCGTCCATGTGCTCCACGCGGTCGACGAACCCGGTCCCCACCACAGCCCCCATCCGGGTCACCCGTCACAGCACTTCCGTGCTCACAGAGTCACTCGTCGACCACGGTGAATCACGGGCGAGGGCGCCGGGCCGGGAATTCGACCACAGGTTCCGGCCTCGCGATTCGCTGTGGCGTCCCGGTGCCCGGACGGCGGCCCGCGGGGCGGTGGTGGCGGTTGTTCCGTGGTCCGGGATCTGTGGCGGAGCCGGCCGCCGGGGTGGGCCGTGGGGGGATCATGGGAGGTGGGTGGATGGCATCGTGTGTGGTGCCAGACGCTGCTTCCTCGCATGGTGGGAGGGAGGCGACGAACCGGGAAAGGACCGGCGACATGATCATCTTTGGGACCAAGGGGTATCTGTACCAGCTTGCGATACTGACGCTGGTGTGCGGGCGCTGCGGCAATCCGTCCGCGCACACGCTGCGGAAGCGGGTCACGAAGTTCACGCTGTTCTTCGTGCCGCTGTTCCCGATCTCGACGAAGTACACCACGCAGTGCACGTTCTGCGGGGCGGAGCAGAAGCTGGTGAAGGAGCAGGCCGAGCACCTGCAGGCACAGGCCGCCGGCGGGCAGGGCGGGCAGGCCTACGGGCAGCCGCAGCAGCAGCCGTACCAGTCCTGACACCACCGCTGGCGTCCACTGCCGTTTCAGGTGTTCCACGTCTCGTCGTAGGGATCCTCCGGCGCGGGCGTCGGCCTGGCCGCGGTGACCTCGATGAAGGGGATCGGGCCGTCGTTGACGGGGTCCTTGACGCGGTGCGGGGTGTAGGTGCCGGTGATCTCCAACCAGGTGTCCGGCTGGAGGACCGGGGGGATGCGGCCGGTCAGGCCCACTTTGACCGGTTGGGCGTCCGCCGCGCAGCAGTTGAGGGCCATGCGGACCAGGTACGGGGTGCCGTCGCGGTCCAGTGCCAGGAAGCCGGTGAGCCGGACGCTGCGGCCGGTGAGCGTGCGGCCGTCGTCGTAGGCCGCGCGGCCCGCGTAGTCGGTCACGCTGAGGCGGAGGGGGTCCGCGGCGGGCAGCGGCGGGTAGGCCGGCGGCTCCTGGAGCGCCGTACCGGCGCGGGTGGCGCTGTACGAGCCGAGGGCCGGCGGGGCCACCAGGATCAGGGCGAGGAGGGGAAGGACGAGCAGCCAGGAGACGCGGGGCTCGGGGTGGAGGGCCCGCGGGGCCCGGGGGGTGGTGGGGCTCTTCTTCTGTCGCGTCGCCCGCCACTCGTACCAGGCCGTCGCCAGTGCCGTCGCGATCAGGACCGCGCCCGCCGCCAGGAGCAGGGGGCGCAGGCCCGCCTTCACGTAGCGCAGGTAGAGGTCGGTGGTGCCCGCGTGCAGCAGGCTCGCGCCGAGGAGGAACAGGACGGCCGACTGGGCCTGGCGGTTCACAGCAGCACCGCCCCGGTCAGGATCGCCCCGGTGATCGCCAGCACGAAGGTGACGGGCGCGAAGCGGAGGGCGAAGCCGCGGCCGAACGTACCGGCCTGCATCGCGAACAGTTTCAGGTCGATCATCGGGCCGACGACGAGGAAGGCCAGCCGGGCCGTCAGCGAGAACTGCGTCAGCGACGCCGCCACGAACGCGTCCGCCTCCGAGCAGATCGACAGGACCACCGCCAGCACCGCGAGCGACAGCACCGCCACCGCCGGGTTGTCGGCCGCCGTACGCAGCCAGTGCTCCGGAGTCACCGCCTTGAGCGTCGCCGCCGCCATCGCGCCCACCACCAGGAAACCGCCCGCGTGCATCACGTCATGGCGCGTCGAGTCCCAGAACGCCTCGCCCCTGCTGCGGCCCTCGTGCCGTGCGTGCGCCGGCGGTCGCATCCAGTCCGCGCGGCCCAGGCGGTGCCACAGCCAGCCCATGGCGCAGGCCACCAGCAGGCTCGCCACGAAGCGGGCCGGGACCATCTCCGGGTTGCGGGGGAACGCCACCGCCGTCGCCGTCAGCACGATCGGGTTGATCGCCGGGGCGGAGAGGAGGAAGGCGAGCGCCGCGGCGGGGGTCACTCCGCGGCGCACCAGCGCACCCGCGACCGGTACGGACGCGCACTCGCAGCCCGGCAGGACCGCGCCCGCCAGACCGGCCACCGGGACCGCCAGCGCGGGCCGGCGGGGCAGGGCCCGGGCGAAGAAGGACGGCGGGACGTAGACCGCGATCGCCGCCGACAGCAGGACGCCCAGGACGAGGAACGGCAGCGCCTGGATCATCACCGCCACGAACACCGTCGTCCAGGTCTGCATCACCGGGGCGGAGAGGGCGCGGCGCAGGGGGGCCTGCAGCAGCACCATGAGGAGCAGAAGGAGGGTGAGGACCAGGGGGGAGGTCAGGCGGCGGGGGGCGGGGGCGGGGGGTGCGTTCCGGTTCCCGTTCCCACTCCCGTCTTCGCTCGGGGTGCCCGCTCCCTCCGAGCCCTTCGACGTGCCCGGCTGCTTCGGGGCCTGTTCTGTTGTGGCCACGGGTGGGGCACCTCCGGGTCGCGTCGTTCTCCCTCCCCTCTCTTACGGGCTCACGGCTCCGCTCGTTCAGGGCGGATCTGGAACCACCCGTCGCGGTGAGGCAGTCTTTCCCCTCGTGGCTGGTCTACCGAATCAGGGTCCGGCGCCGGGCGGGTCCGGCGCACACATGGTGGTGTGCGGCGATGACGGGCTCGCGCACCGGCTGGCCGCGGAGCTGCGCGGGGTGTACGAGGAGCAGGTCACGCTCGTCGTCCCACCTTCCGAGCGGGCGGTACGGCCGCCTGTCGTGGGACGTGCCCGCGCGGTGTCCGTGGCGCTGCTCGACCGGGTGGTGAGCGCTGCCGTCAATCGGGCCGCCGGGAACGGCGGGGGGACGGGAGCGGGGACCGCGGCGGGAACTGCGGCGGGGACAGGAGCCGGGTCGGGCGCGGTTGCCGGTACGGCGGGAAGTGGCGAAGCCGGTTTCGTGGGGCGGGTGTTGGAGGCCGTCGAGCCGACCGAGGCCGTGCTCGCCGAGGCAGGGGTGGAACGAGCGGCCGCGCTCGCGCTCGTCTACGACGACGACGAGACGAACATCCGCGCCGCCCTCACCGCCCGTCGGCTCAACCCCCGGCTGCGGCTCGTCCTGCGGTTGTACAACCGGCGGTTGGGGCAGCACATCGAGGAACTCCTCGACCAGGCTGCCGCCTTGGCGATGGTCGGCGGGGGCGGCGGGTCCGCGGTGGGGGACGCCTCCACGACCGTACTGTCCGATGCCGACACCGCCGCGCCCGCGTTGGCCGCGACCGCCGTCGCCGGCACCAGCAAGGTCGTCCAGACGGACGGGCTGTTGCTGCGGGCCGTCGAACGGCCCGCCCGCGGAGCCGGACGGGCCGCCGATCCCGGGCTGGCCACGCTCGCCCTGCTGTCCGCGACGAGCAACGACCCGGCCTTCGCGGACGGTTCCGAGACCAGCGGGGAGCAGGGACCGCTGCTGTTGCCGGACGCGGCCACGGTCGCCGCCGCGAACGGGCGGGGCAGCGTCGTGCTGGAACAGGTGTCGTACTCGGCCGGGCCCGCGTTGCCCTCCGGGCGGGGGGTCGGGGTCGTGGCACCGTTCGCCTCCCTGTTCTCGCGGCGGCTGCGGTGGTCGCTGGCGGGGCTCGTGGGGTGTGTCGTCGCGCTCGCGGTGGCGTTGTGGCTGGTGAGCGGCGTCCATCCGCTGGGGGCGGTGTATCTGACGCTGCTGGATCTGTTCGCGATCAACGATCCGGCGGTGGGGGAGTCGACCGAGCGGCAGGTTCTTCAACTGCTCTCCGGGCTCGTGGGGTTGCTGCTGCTGCCGGTGTTGTTGGCGGCCGTGCTGGAGGGGCTGGGGACGTTCCGGGCGGCCGGGGCGTTGCGGCGGCCGCCGCGGGGGCTGGGTGGGCATGTGGTGCTGCTGGGGCTGGGCAAGATCGGGACGCGGGTGCTGACGCGGCTGCGGGAGCTGGACATTCCCGTGGTGTGCGTGGAGGCCGCCCCGGAGGCACGGGGGGTCGCGGTGGCGCGGCGGTTGCGGGTGCCGGTGGTGCTGGGGGACGTCACGCAGGAGGGGGTGCTGGAGGCGGCGAAGATCCATCGGGCGCATGCGTTGCTGGCGGTGACCAGCTCCGACACGACGAATCTCGAGGCCGCGCTGTACGCACGGTCCTTACGGCACGATCTGCGGGTGGTGCTGCGGTTGTACGACGACGACTTCGCGACCGCGGTGTACCGCACGTTGCGGGCGGCGCATCCGCAGGCGTTGACGCGGAGCCGGAGCGTGACGCATCTGGCCGCGCCGTCGTTCGCGGGGGCGATGATGGGGCGGCAGATCCTGGGGGCGATTCCGGTGGAGCGGCGGGTGCTGTTGTTCGCTTCGCTGGAGGTCGGGGGGTACGGGCAGTTGGTGGGCAAGACGGTGGGGGAGGCGTTTCGGGCCGGGTACTGGAGGGTGCTGGCGTTGGAGGGGGCCGGGCGGGAGTCGTCCGGGGCGGGGGACGAGGGGCGGGGGGCCGGCGTCGGGGTGGGGGCCGGGGTGGGGCTGGTGTGGGATCTGCCCGACTCGTATGTGCTGCGGGGGGAGGACCGGGTGGTGTTGGCCGCTACGCGGCGGGGGTTGGCGGAGTTGTTGGGGCGGCGGCGGAGGGGAGCGGCGGGAGTGTAGCCGCCTTCTTTTCTCGCCCCCGCCGCCCCTGCCCGTCCCGTCCCCAGGGGCTTCGCCCCTTCGACCCCGGCGGGGACTCCGTCCCCCGCACCCCGGCCACCGGAACCCGCTCCGGAGGTGGCTCCGCCCCCGCGCCCCGGCCGCGGAAAACCGCCGCGTAGGGGGCGGGAACCCTGAACACCGACCGGGAACACGCCCCTCACACTCCCGACCGCGGAAACCCGCTCCGGAGGGGCGGGCCCCCGGGACGGCGGCGGGGGGCGTGCCCCTTGCTCTCGCGGCACGGTGGCCCGCCCCGGGAGGGTCGGCGGTCCCCGGGCACCGGCGAGGTGTCGCGCGCCCGGTCCCGGTCTCCGCACCCCTGTGGCAGGGGGCCGGTGTCAGGGTTTCCTCAGTGGTTCAGGTGTTTCTCCGCGAACTGCAGTTCCAGGCGGACCTGCTTGATGCGTTCGTCCACCACCAGGGAGCCGTGGCCCGCGTCGTAGCGGTAGACCTCGTGGAGGGCTCCTCTCGTCTCCAGGCGGGTCACGTAGTTGTCGACCTGGCGGATGGGGCAGCGGGGGTCGTTGACGCCGGCCGAGATGTAGACGGGGGCCTTGACCTGGTCCACGTAGGTCAGGGGGGAGGAGGCCGTGAAGCGGTCGGGGACCTCCTCGGGGGTGCCGCCCAGGAGCGTGCGGTCCATCGCCTTGAGGGCTTCCATCTCGTCGTGGTAGGCCGTGACGTAGTCGGCCACCGGGACCGCCGCGATGCCCAGTGCCCACGCCTCGGGCTGGGTGCCCAGGCCCAGGAGGGTCAGGTAGCCGCCCCAGGAGCCGCCGGTGAGGATCAGGCGGTCGGGGTCGGCCAGGCCCGAGGCCACCGCCCAGTCGCGGACCGCCGCGATGTCCTCCAGCTCGATCAGGCCGACCCGGTGCTTCAGGGCGTCCGTCCAGGCGCGGCCGTAGCCGGTGGAGCCGCGGTAGTTGACGCGGACGACCGCGTAGCCGTGGTCGACCCAGGCGGCGGGGCCGGCCGCGAAGGAGTCGCTGTCGTGCCAGGTGGGGCCGCCGTGGATGTCGAACACGGTGGGCAGGGGGCCGCTCGTGCCGGCCGGCTTCTGGACCAGGGCGTGGATGCGGCCGCCGGGGCCCTCCACCCACACGTCCTCCACCGGCACCGACCCCGGGGACTTCATACCGGGCGGGTCCAGGACCGGCTCGCCCGTCGTCGAGCGGACGGTGGGCGGCTCGGCCGCCGACGACCACAGGTACTCCACGCTGCCGTCGGGGCGGGCCGTCGCGCTCGAGACCGTGCCCGGCGGGGTCGGCACCCGCACGAGTTCCCGGCTCGTCAGGTCGTAGCGGAACAGCTCGCTGCGGGCCTCGAAGCTGTGCGAGACCAGGAGCCCGGAACCGTCCGGACACCACTCCGCGCCCACGTCGCCCGGCAGGTCGAGGGCCAGGTCGCTCTGCTCGCCGGTCGCCACGTCCCAGACGAGCGGCTCCCAGCGGCCCCGGCGCTGGTGGCCGATCAGCAGGCGGGTGTCGGCGTCGACGGGCGCGAAGCCCAGCACCTCGAGACCCAGTTCCCGGGTGCCGCCCTCGGTGTCGTCCAGTTCGGCGACCGTGGAGCCGTCGGGGCGCAGGACACGCAGCGCGGAGTGCATCGCGTCGCCGTGTTCGGTGTGCTCGATCGCGATCAGGGTGCCGTCGTGGGACAGGTCTCCGACGCCCGCCGACTCGCGGTGGCGGTACAGCTCGACCGGCGCCTCGCCGAGCCGCGCCACATGGATCGTCGTGCCGTCCTCGTCCGTGGAGCGACCCACCACCGCCGTACGGCCGTCCCTGCCCAGGGCCAGGCCCGCCGGGTACGACGGGTCGAGGCCCGGTGTCGCCAGTTCGTCCTCGCCGCCCTCGAAGGGCTGGCGGCGCCAGACCCCGAACTCGTCGCCGTCCTTGTCGTCGAACCACCAGATCCAGGCGCCGTCCGGGGAGAGCACGCCGTCCGTCGTGCCGTTGGCCCGGTTCGTCACCTGGCGCTGTTCGCCGGTGGACCGGTCCCAGGCGTACAGCTCGTACGTCCCTGTCGCGTTCGACACGAACAGGGAACGGTCCGGCGCGTCCTCCGCCCAGTCGGGCAGCGACACCCGGGGCGCCCGGAAGCGCTTCTCCCAGTCCGGCATCTCCTCGTACCGCTGCGGCGCGGCGGACCCGTTGCTCTCAGTCATGGCCCCATACTGCCCGCCTCCGCCGACAAAGGAGCACCACGGCCCCCAGCCTGTGGACAAACACGAGGCCACCCACGACCGCGCCTGTGGAAAACCCCGGTCCGCCGCGGCCACGCATGTGGACAAACCCGGAAGCCACGCATGTGGACAAACCCGGACCGCTCCCCGCCACCCTGTGGACGGACCCGAGCCGCCGCAGCCGCGCGTGCCCACCCCGCCGGCCCACCCCGCGGCCGCCCGCGCGCTCGCCCGGCCAATTCACCCGCCCTCCGCCGAACCACCCGCACCCCGCGCGCCCTCCCCGCGCCCACCCCGCGGACCACTCCCCCGCCGCCGCCCCGTACCGTTGTCGGTGTGTACCGGTTTCTGCTGACGCCCCGTTGGTGGGGGATCAACGTCTTCGTGCTGCTGGCCATCCCCTTCTGCGTGTTCATGGGGTCCTGGCAGCTGAGCCGGTTCGAGGCGCGCGTGGACGACCACCGCAGCGCCGAGGCGCAGGCCGACTCGGCCCGCACGCAGGCACCGCGCCCGCTGGCCGAGATGCTGCCCGTGGACAAGGCCACGTCCGGCAGGCGGGTCACCGCGAGCGGGCGGTACGGCGACCAGCTGCTGGTCCCCGACCGCGAGCTGGACGACCGGGCGGGCTTCTACGTGCTGACGCTGCTGCGCACCGACGGCGGCAGGGCCCTGCCCGTGGTGCGCGGCTGGCTGCCCGGTACGGCCGACGCCGCCAGGGCGCCGGCCCCGCCGGCCGGCGAGGTCAGCGTCACCGGCGCGCTCCAGGCGCCCGAGACGCCCGGTGACAACGGGGTGAGCGCGCGGGGCGGGCTGCCGCCCGGCCAGACCGGCGCGATCAGCACGGCCTCGCTGGTCAACCTCGTCTCCGACGACCTCTACGACGCCTGGGTCACCCTCGACACCGCCGACCCGGGGATGACGGCGGTGCCCGCGCGCGCGCCGAGCGGCACGGGGCTGGACCTGAAGGCGTTCCAGAACCTCGGTTACACCGGTGAGTGGTTCGTGTTCGCCGGGTTCGTGGTGTTCATGTGGTTCCGGTTGCTGCGGCGCGAGATCGAGTTCGCGCGGGACGCGGAGCTGGGGATCACCGGGCCCGACGCCTCCGCGTCACCCGAGGCCCCCGCGCCCACCGGATCCCCGGCCCCACCCGGCTCCCCCGCGTCCTCCAGCTCCCCCGCGTCCGGCTCCCCCGAGTCCTCCGGGTCGCCCGCGGCGGCTCAGGACGCCGACGTCGACGCCAGCACGCCCGTCCGGTAGACCGTTCCCGCGCACGCGTCCGGCACCGTCGCGCTCACCGTCGGCGAGCCGCCCTCCGCCGTGTACGTCACCAGGACGCTGCCGTCGGCCGTGCCGTCCTCGGTGAACAGCTGGGGGGCCGTGCCGGACGTGCCGCCGGTCGTGCCGTCCGTGGTGCCGCTCTGCTCGCTCGGGGAGGGGTCCGGGGAGGACGAGGGGCCGCCGGTGGTGCTGCCGCCGTCGGTGCCGCCGCTGGTGGGGCAGGTCTCGGAGGGCACCCAGGCGAACCGCACGTCGTACGCCGAGCCCGGGGCGAGGGCCAGCTGGGAGACGTAGAGGGAGGGGTCGGGCAGGTTGGCCGCCGCGTCACCGGAGGTGTGTTCGGCGAGGGTGATCTTCGCGGGGTCGGCGGCGCCCTGTGCGGTGGGCGTCACGGACACGCTCCCGCCGACGGTGCAGCCGCTGTCGGAGACGTTGACGACGCGGAAGGTGCCGTAGACGACGCCGGCCGAGTCGGGGACCTCCACGACGGCGCTGGAGTCGCCCAGCTGGGACGTGGTGCAGGCGGGGGCGTCGGCCGGGGAGGTGGCGGCGGGGCCGGTGCCGTCGGGTGAGCCGGTCGCGCTGCCGGAGGCCTTGGCGCCGGCGGTGTCCTCGGTGCTGTCCTGGCCGGGCCGGCCGGTGGTGCCGGCGGGGGCGCCGACCTTGCCGGAGGTGCCGCCGTCGGGGTCCTCGCCCTCACCGGCGCCGCCCTGGGTCTGGGAGGCCTGGCCGGCGATGGAGGGGTTGGCGTCGGAGCCGCCGGACTGGGAGACGTGCAGCAGGGCGGGGACGGCGGTGCCGACGAAGAGGGCCGCGGCGGCCATCCCGACGGCGGCCTGGCGCTTGCGGGCCCGGCGGGCGGGGACGGCCCGCCGGAGGTGCTCCAGCGTCCCGTCGCCCGGCGCCATCTCCTGGACCGCCTGGTGCAGCATGCGGCGCAGTGCCAGCTCGTCCGAGTCGAGCCCGTCGGGACTCTGGTCGTCGAGGTGGTGGTTCACGGTTCCGTTCCCAGCGTGCGATTGCTTCGGCTCTTGCTTGTGCGGCGGCGTCATCGGCTCGTGCCACGCGTACGGCTCGTGCCGCTCGCGCGCGTCCCCGCCGTCGGGTTCCTCGCCCAGCGCGCTCACGCCGCCGCCCCCATGGCGACGCGCAGGGCGGCGATGCCGCGCGACCCGTAGGCCTTGACCGAGCCGAGCGAGATGCCGAGGGTCTCGGCGACCTGGGCCTCGGTCATGTCGGCGAAGTAGCGCAGGACGAGGACCTCGCGCTGGCGGCGCTGGAGGCCCTTCATCGCCTTGATGAGGGAGTCGCGCTCCAGCTGGTCGTAGGCGCCCTCCTCCGCGCTGGCCATGTCCGGCATCGGCTTGGAGAGCAGCTTCAGGCCGAGGATGCGGCGGCGCAGGGCGGAGCGGGAGAGGTTGACGACCGTCTGGCGCAGGTAGGCGAGGGTCTTCTCCGGGTCGCGGACGCGTTTGCGCGCGGAGTGGACGCGGATGAAGGCCTCCTGGACGACGTCCTCGCAGGAGGCGGTGTCGTCGAGGAGGAGGGCGGCGAGACCGAGCAGCGAGCGGTAGTGGGCCCGGTAGGTCTCGGTGAGGTGGTCGACGGTGGTGCCGGCGGCGGCCACCTCGTCGGTGTCACGCTGGCTGGGTACGCGGGCAGGCCGCGCTGCGGGCATGGGCGCGATCACCGGCATGCCGCCGGGCGCGCCGGGCATGCGGGGTCGGAGGGCGCCGCGGGGCGGCCGTAGGGCCGTGCCGCGGGTCGCCGGGAAGTCGAGAACCTCTGCCACGTCTGTTGGACACGTTTCCCCCCGCCGGGGTTGTACGGGCCGGCCGCGAGTTTTGCGCCGGACGTCGGCCCACCCCCTCGCGCCCCTGCCCCGGATGCCCCGCTCGCACCCGCCGGCAGCCGCACGGGCGGCGCCTCCCATGCCCTCATCTGTCCCGTTCTTCCCCTGTATGTCATCTGTACGGGCGCCCCCACGCCCCGATCCCCGCGTCCCCATACGCCGGGATCACACCTCCGCGCACCCCGAAGGGTGACCGCAAAGACGCTCCCCGCGCTCCGCGTGGTTGCGGAGGGCGGGGAGGAAAACCTTCGAACACCATAGGTGTCCGATACAAGTGGTGCCGGCCGTCGACCTGCTCACATCGCCGTACGACAGATCCTACAAACGACGAAGCCGCCGGCCGGGGAATTTCCGGACGCCGGCTCCTGTCCCACCAAGCGTTGCGGACGCCGCGAACGTCACCCGTGCTCCGCCGCCACCAGTTCGGCGATCTGCGCGGTGTTGAGGGCGGCCCCCTTGCGCAGGTTGTCCCCGCACACGAAGAGTTCGAGCGCCGTGGGGTCGTCGAGCGCCCGGCGCACCCGGCCGACCCAGGTGGGGTCGGTGCCGACGACGTCGGCGGGCGTGGGGAACTCCCCGGCGGCCGGGTTGTCGAAGAGGACGACGCCGGGGGCGGTGGCGAGGATCTCGCGGGCGCCGCCGACGGTGACCTCGTCCTGGAAGCGGGCGTGGACGGTGAGGGAGTGCACGGTGATCACCGGCACGCGCACACAGGTCACGGCGACGGGCAGCTTCGGCAGTCCGAGGATCTTGCGGGACTCGTCCCGAACCTTCATCTCCTCCGACGACCAGCCGTCCTCGCGCGGCGACCCGGCCCACGGCACGACGTTCAGCGCGACCGGCTCCGGGAAGGGTCCCGTCCGGTCGCCGACGGCCCGCCGTACGTCACCGGGGCTGGTCCCCAGTTCCGTACCGGCGACCATGGACAGTTGCCGGCGCAGTGTCTCCACGCCGGCCCGGCCCGCCCCGCTGACCGCCTGGTACGACGACACCACCAGCTCGCGCAGGCCGTACTCGGCGTGCAGCGCGCCCAGCGCGACGATCATCGACAGGGTGGTGCAGTTCGGGTTGGCGACGATGCCGCGGGGCCGGTTGCGCACGGCGTGGGCGTTCACCTCGGGGACGACCAGGGGCACGTCCGGGTCCATCCGGAAGGCGCCCGAGTTGTCCACGACCACCACGCCCCTGGCGGCGGCGAGCGGCGCCCACCGCTCGGCGACCTCGTCCGGCACGTCGAACATCGCGACGTCGACGCCGTCGAAGGCCTCCTCGGTGAGCGCCACCACCTCGACCTCCTCACCGCGCACGGCCAGCTTGCGGCCGGCCGAGCGCGGCGAGGCGATCAGTCGGATCTCGCCCCAGACGTCGGCGCGCTGGGACAGGATCTTCAGCATGACCGTGCCGACCGCTCCGGTCGCTCCCACGACCGCGAGCGTCGGTCGTCGGATCATCGCCCGGTGCCCCCGTAGACGACGGCCTCGTCGCTGTCGGAGTCGAGCCCGAAGGCGGTGTGCACGGCGCGCACGGCCTCCGGCACGTCGTCGGCGCGGGTGACCACCGAGATGCGGATCTCGGAGGTCGAGATCAGCTCGATGTTGACGCCCGCGTCGGACAGTGCCTTGAAGAAGTCGGCGGTGACGCCCGGGTTGGTCTTCATGCCGGCGCCGACGAGGGAGATCTTGCCGATCTGGTCGTCGTAGCGCAGGGAGTCGAAGCCGATGCCGCTCTTGTTCTTCTCCAGGGCGTCGATCGCCTTGCGGCCCTCGGACTTCGGCAGCGTGAAGGAGATGTCCGTGAGGCCGGTGGAGGCCGCGGACACGTTCTGCACGATCATGTCGAGGTTGATCTGCTCGTCGGCGACCGTGCGGAAGATCGTGGCCGCCTCGCCCGGCTTGTCCGGCACGCCGACGACCGTGATCTTGGCCTCGGAGGTGTCGTGCGCGACACCGGAGATGATGGCCTGCTCCACCTGCTTGTCCCCTTGCTCGATCGGCTCGCTGCTGACCCAGGTGCCCGGAAGTCCGCTGAAGGACGAACGGACGTGGATCGGGATGTTGTACCGGCGGGCGTACTCCACGCAGCGGTGGAGCAGCACCTTCGACCCGGACGAGGCCAGTTCGAGCATGTCCTCGAAGGAGATCCAGTCGATCTTCCGGGCCTTCTTCACCACGCGCGGGTCGGCGGTGAACACGCCGTCGACGTCGGTGTAGATCTCGCACACCTCGGCGTCGAGGGCGGCCGCGAGGGCCACGGCGGTGGTGTCGGACCCGCCGCGCCCCAGCGTGGTGATGTCCTTGGTGTCCTGGCTGACGCCCTGGAACCCGGCGACGATGGCGATGTTGCCCTCGTCGAGCGAGTCACGGATCCGGCCCGGCGTGACATCGATGATCCGGGCTTTGTTGTGGACCGAGTCGGTGATGACACCTGCCTGGCTGCCGGTGAAGCTCTGGGCGGAGTGGCCCAGGTTCTTGATCGCCATGGCCAGCAGGGCCATGGAGATCCGCTCTCCGGCGGTCAGCAGCATGTCGAGCTCGCGCCCGGCAGGGATCGGGGAAACCTGCTCCGCGAGATCGATCAGCTCGTCCGTCGTGTCGCCCATCGCGGAAACCACTGCCACCACCTGGTGGCCGTCCTTCTTGGCTTCCACGATCCGCTTGGCGACGCGCTTGATGCCCTCGGCATCGGCTACGGAGGAGCCTCCGTACTTCTGCACGACAAGGCCCACGTGCGCTCCTCGCTCAGTTTGTCTTTTTCCGCACGTACGCCCTTGTACTGCGGGTCGGCTCAGTCTAACGAGCGCCCGAAAACCGCCCCCGGGATACCGCATGGTGAGACTCCCGGGGGCCGTCCGGGCAGGTCGTCCAGGACAGTCCCTGCCCACTGACACCGAAGTGAAAGCCGGGAGTGAGGTTTCCCGCACTATCGGCACGCGGAGCGGCCGAGTGCTACCTGAGCGACCCCGGTCCCGGGTGGCCGCCGATCTCCTCGGCCATCACCAGGCCCGCCTCGAACTCCAGGGTGTCGTCGCCGTCGCCCTGGTCGGTGTCCAGGCCGTCCAGTTCCTGCAGGGGCTGGTTGAGGCGGACGTGGGCCAGGACCGAGTGGAGGGCGCGCAGGGTCGCCGAGGCCGTGGCGCCCCAGTTGGAGAAGTACGAGAACTGCCACCACCACAGGGCCTCGGAGGTACGGCCGGCCCGGTAGTGGACCATGCCGTGCCGGAGGTCGGCGATGACGTCGGCGAGGTCGTCGGAGATGCGGGCGGGGACGGGCGCCTTGCGGGGCTCGTAGGGGTCGAAGACCTCGGAGTAGACGTCGACCGGCTCCAGGAGACGGGCGAGGTTCTCGCGCAGCTCGTCCGCGTCGGGCTCGAATCCGGGGTCGGGCTCGTAGCGCTCGTCGGGGACGATGTCCTCGTGGGCGCCGAGGCGGCCGCCGGCCAGCAGCAGCTGGGAGACCTCCAGCAGGAGGAAGGGGACGGCCGAGTCCGGCTCGTCGCCCTTGGCGACCTCGGAGACCGCGACCAGGAAGCTCTCGATCTGGTCGGCGATCTGGACGACGAAGTCGTCCGGGTTCTGCTCGGTCGCGTGCAGCGTGGCGTCAGACATCTAGGAGTCGTCTCCCCTCGAAGGCGCGGCCGAGCGTGACCTCGTCCGCGTACTCCAGGTCGCCACCCACCGGGAGGCCGCTGGCCAGGCGGGTGACCTTCAGGCCCATGGGCTTGATCATGCGGGCGAGGTACGTGGCCGTCGCCTCGCCCTCGAGATTCGGGTCCGTGGCGAGGATCAGCTCCGTGACGGCGCCGTCGGCGAGGCGGGCCAGCAGTTCCCTGATGCGCAGGTCGTCGGGGCCGACGCCCTCGATCGGGCTGATCGCCCCGCCCAGGACGTGGTACTTGCCCCGGAACTCGCGGGTGCGCTCGATCGCCACCACGTCCTTCGGCTCCTCCACCACACAGATGACGGAGAGGTCGCGGCGGGGGTCGCGGCAGATGTTGCACAGCTCCTCCTGCGCCACGTTGCCGCAGGTCGCGCAGAAGCGGACCTTCGCCTTGACCTCCATCAGGCACTGCGCGAGACGCCGTACGTCCGTCGGTTCCGCCTGGAGGATGTGGAAGGCGATCCGCTGCGCGCTCTTGGGACCGACGCCGGGGAGCCGCCCCAGTTCGTCGATGAGGTCCTGGACCACGCCTTCGTACAACGGACTGCCGTCCTTCCTGAGGTTCCTTGCAGTACGTACGGTAGTTGGCCGCCGCCCGTCCTAGGAAGGCGGTGCGGGCGTCGCGTGGGCGACGGACATCGAAACGGCCGGGCCCGGGGCGGGGTCAGAACGGCAGGCCGGGGATGCCTCCGCCGCCGAGCCCCTGGGCGAGCGGGCCGAGCTTCTGCTGCTGGAGGTTCTGCGCGTTCTCGTTGGCCGCCTGGACGGCCGCGACGACGAGGTCGGCAAGGGTGTCGGTGTCCTCGGGGTCCACCGCCTTCGGGTCGATCTTCAGGGCGCGCAGCTCGCCGGCGCCCGTCACGGTGGCCCGCACCAGGCCGCCGCCGGCCTGGCCGTCGACCTCCGTGTTCGCCAGCTCCTCCTGGGCACGCGCCAGATCCTGCTGCATCTTCTGGGCCTGCTGGAGCAACTGCTGCATGTTGGGCTGGCCACCACCGGGAATCACGATCAGCTCCTCTTCCGGGCCTTGTTCGGTACGGGGTTTTCCCGCTCGGCACGAGCCTACGTGGTCTGTGCGGGTGTCGCTCCAGCACTCTTTCGAGTGAGTCCCGGGTGTGGCCTATACCTGATCAAGGCCCACTTCCGGGCGGAAAAGAGGCGAACCCTTCCTCTTCGCCACCCATTGGGAGGTAGGAAAGGGTCCGGCGCATCAGCACCGGGAGTCACGGTGGCATCGGACGGCATCGGGTGGCATCAGGCTTCGCGCGACGGGATCGGTCGGACAGTAGGGAGTGCCGGGTGGGTCAGCAGCCGGAGAGGCAGCCCGAGGGTCCGTCCCAGGACGGGCGGAGCGGGGGCGCGGCATGGCTGCGGCCGGGCGACCTGACCGGGCGGGCCTTTCCGCTCGGGGACTGGGGCGAGCCGGCCGAGCGGCTCGACGAGCTGTACCGATGGGTCGAGCGGGGCGCGCTGGACACGGCCGCCTGGTACCTCGCCGACCGGGTGTGGAAGCGGCGGGTGGCACGGGTCCTGCGGGGCGGGGCCGCGGCGGGGGCGGTGACGGGGGCGGCGCTGCCGCTGCTCGACGTCGCCGGGGCGACGGGCGGGGTGGCGCCCTGGGGGTACCTGGCGCTGCTGGCGGCGGCGGCGTGCCTGGCCGGCGACCGGTTCTTCGGGCTGACGGCCGGGTGGATGAGGGACATGGCCACGGCGCAGGCGGTGCAGCGGAGGCTGCAGGTGCTGCAGTTCGAGTGGGCGGCGGAGAGCGTGCGGGAGGTGCTGGGGCCGGCGGAGGGAACGGCCGGCGAGGCCGCCGAGCGGTGCCTGGGGGTGCTGCGGCGGTTCTCGGAGGACGTGACCGAGCTGGTGCGGGTGGAGACGGTGGACTGGATGGTGTCGTTCCGCACGGGGGCGGCGCCGATGGGGTTGCAGGGGGTGGGCGTCTCCGAGGGCGGGGGTCGGGGTGCCGGGGTGGCTCACGGGCGGGTTCCGTTGCCGCCCGGGGGTGCGGGGCGGCCCCACATGCCCCGGCAGCGGCCGCCCGAGCCGCGGTGACCTGCCGGTGGCCGGGCCGACCGTGACCTGCCGGTGGCGGGCCGACGGTTTCCTCGCCCCCGCCGCCCCTTCCCGACCCGATCCCGGGGACCGCGCCCCCCCGGACCCCCGCATTCGGCCTGAACGGCCTCGTCCTCGATCACCGGACGGGCTGACATGTCCTGAGCGGCGCCTTTCAGCCGCGTCAGCTCCGGCTGTACGTCAGCTTTTCGCCGGTCGTGGGGTTGAGGCGTTCCAGCCGGCCGTCCGACAGGAGCGTCACCTCCGTGGCCGCGCCCGGGGAGCAGGAGGAGAGGGGTTCGCCCGTGGTGACCTTCGAGGGGCCCAGGGCCAGGGGCGACCGTGCGGTCGGGACCTGGCTCAGGGCGGCAGCGAACTCGCAGTGGTAGGCATCGCCGTCGGCCACCAGGCGCAGGACCGTGTCGCCCACCTCGCCCTGGGTGAGGGTCAGGCGGCGGGTGTCGGCACCGTTGATCGTGGTGGTCCAGGTGCCCAGGTAGGCCTCGGGGATCCGGCCCTCCTCCGGTGAGGGGGACGGGGAGGAGGGGGAAGGCGACGGGGACGGGGACCCGGAATCCGTCGGCGTCGCGGGGGCCGACGTCGTCGGGGCCGGGAGCGCGCCGGAGGTGCCGTCGTCGCCGTTCATGAGCGCGTACACCGTGCCGCCGGCGGCGAGCGCGACCACCGCGGCGATCACGCCGAGCAGCACCGTGGAACGGCCGCCGCGGCGGGGCGGGTCCTGGAGGTCGTCGGTGTGGCCGGGGTGGCCGGGGTCGTCGCCGCGCGGGGTTCCGTGCGCCACCGCGTCGGCCGCGTAGGGGTTGTGCGGGACCGGCACCTGCATCGGCATCGGCATCGGCGCCTGCGTCGGTGGCGGCATCGGTTGCCGGGGCGGGGCCGGGTACTGCTGGGGGTGGCCGTACGCCGGGTGGGGCGCGGCCAGGGTGGGGACGTGGTCGGGCGGGGCCGCGAGGGTGCCGCGGGGACCCAAGTGGTGCGGGGCGGCCTGGGTGAAGGCTCCTTGGGGGTCCTCCGTCTCCAGGAGCCGCACGGCGTGCCGGCCCAGCTGGGCGACGAGGGCGCCCGGCAGCCACGGGTCGCGGGAGCGGCCGTCGGCGACGGTGTCCTCGGCGCCGGTGCGCTCCAGGATCCACTCCAGCGTGGGCCGGGTCGCCGGGTCCTTGCGCAGGCAGGCGCGGACCAGGTCGGCGATGCCCTCGGGCAGGCGCGTGAGGTCGGGCTCCTCCTCTGCTATGCGGAACAGCAGCGCGTGGACGCCCTGCTGGTCGGCGGAGCCGAAGGGGAGGTCGCCGGTGGCGGCGTAGGCGAGGACGGAGCCCAGGCAGAAGACGTCGCACGCGGGCGTGATCCGGTCACCGCGCACCTGCTCGGGGGCCATGAAGCCCGGCGAGCCGATCAGCGCGCCGGTCTGGGTGAGGCCGCCGTCGCCGAGCCGGGTCAGGTCACCGTCGCCGGTCACGGTCTCCAGGGCCCGCGCGACACCGAAGTCGATGACGCGCGGGCCCTCGATGGTGACCATCACGTTGGACGGCTTGAGATCGCGGTGGACGATGCCGGCCGCGTGGATGTTGGTGAGGGCGTGCGCGAGGCCGGCGGCGAGGATGCGCACCGACCGCTCGGGCAGCGGGCCGTGGTCGTGGTCCACCACCTGCTGGAGGCTGGGCCCGGCGACGTAGCCGGTGGCGACCCAGGGCACGGCGGCCTCGGTGTCGGCGTCGAGGACGGGTGCGGTCCAGAACCCGCCGACGCGCTGGGCGTTGCGCACCTCCTGGCGGAACCGTGCCCGGAACTCCTCGCGCTCGGCCAGTTCCGGCCGGACCAGCTTCACGGCGACGGTCCGTCCGCGGTCCGAGCGGGCCAGGAAGACCTGCCCCATACCGCCCGACCCCAGCCGCCCGAGCAGCCGGTAGCCGCCGATCCGCTGTGGATCCCCCGGCCCCAGCTTCTCCATGGCAGCTTCGCCTTTCCCCCACAGATGTGATGCCGCCGAGGATAAACCGGCCGTTCCGGGAGTCGAGCGGTGTGGTGTCTACGGTTCCGTAACAGGCGCTTCGGGCCGGGGTCTCCCGGTCCGAGTCACGGCCGTGCCCGTGACGGGTCCTCGGCGCGGGCCCCCTGACGTGGCGCGGCGCGGGACTCCGGGCGGGACTCGGCGCGGGACTCCGGGCGGGACTCGGGACCGGGCGGCTCCAGTTCCTCCAGCACCCGGGACAGCCGTTCCAGCACGCGGACGGCCTCGGCCAGCTCCGCCTCGCCGTACGCCTCGGCCAGCCGGTCGGCGAAGGCCGCGTGGCCGGGGTCGACACGGGCGATCGCGGCGCGCCCGCGCGCGGTGGGCGCCAGCAGTTTCGCGCGCCGGTGCGCCGGGTTGGGCCGGTACTCCGCGAGCCCCCGGCCGACCAGCAGGTCGGACACGCGCTGCACGCTCTGCCGCGTGATGCCCATGGCGCGGGCGATGCCGGACACCGGGAGGGGCTCGGTGAGGACCGCGCCGAGCACCTGCCACCACGCCGCGGTGAGGCCGGAGGGCCGGGCGAGCTCCTCCGCGACGCCGAGGAACTGGCCGTTGAGCCTGAAGACACCGAGCGCGCTCCGGCTGAGCAGGTCCTGCCGCTCCCGGCTCACCGCGTCCCGGCCTTCTGCAGGACGGCGTAGGCCTCCGGGTCGGAGTCGTGGAACAGCCGGTACCAGGCGTCCAGCACCTCGCCGTCGTACACGCCGAGGAGGCGGAGGACCTCGCGGGCGAAGGCGACGGGCTCGGTGGGTCCGGCGGTGATCAGGTTTCCGTCGGTGACGGCGTCGGCGTCGACGTAGCGGTCGCCGCCCCCGTATCCGGTGGCGGTGAGGTAGAAGGAGACGGCGCTGGTGTGGGCGCGGTCGTCGAGCAGGCCGGCACGGGCGAGTCCGGCGGTGGCGCCGCAGATCGCCGCGACGGGGGTGCCCGCGGCCAGGAACTCCCCCGCCGCCCGGGCGAAGGGCGCGAGGTCGTCGGAGGTGTCCCACAGGTCGGCGCCCGGCAGGATCAGCAGCGCGCCGTCCTCGGGGCGTACGTCCGCCAGCGCGAGGTCGGGCCGGACCCGGAGTCCGCCG
This sequence comes from Streptomyces sp. NPDC048734, assembly GCF_043198675.1. NCBI lineage: Bacteria > Bacillati > Actinomycetota > Actinomycetes > Kitasatosporales > Streptomycetaceae > Streptomyces > Streptomyces sp. NPDC048734. The sequence continues at coordinate 181,052 of NZ_JBICUZ010000003.1, forward strand.
AGGCTGGTCACGGGGTGCGTCGAGGGGCCGACCGTGCGGATCTCGTACCCGCCCCGGGCGAGGTGGGCGGTCGCGTGGCCGGTCTCCCAGTCGGCGAGGGTGTCGTAGACGGCGAGGTACACGGGCTTGCGGGTGGCGCGGCTGGTGTTCATGACTTCTCCTCGGCCGGTGGAGCCTTATGACAGCATGCTGCCTTTTCGACAGCATGCTGTCAATAAAGGTCCGCCGTCGTGGTCCGGTCCTGCCGTTCACGCCCGACAACCTGTCGCGGAATCCCCCCGCCCACGGAACAGGACGCCGATACCGCTTCCGCATCGCGGACATTTACGCTCGCCCGCATGACCCCTCAGACCGACCCCCAGGCCGGCGCCGCCGTGAAGGCCGCGGACCGCGCGCACGTCTTCCACTCCTGGTCCGCGCAGGAACTCATCGACCCGCTCGCCGTGGCCGGCGCCGAGGGGTCGTACTTCTGGGACTACGACGGCAGGCGCTACCTCGACCTCACCAGCGGGCTCGTCTACACGAACATCGGCTACCAGCACCCCAAGGTCGTCGCCGCGATCCAGGAGCAGGCCGCGCGCCTGACCACGTTCGCGCCCGCCTTCGCCGTCGAGGCCCGCTCGGAGGCGGCCCGGCTGATCGCCGAGCGCACCCCCGGCGACCTCGACAAGATCTTCTTCACCAACGGCGGCGCCGACGCCGTGGAGCACGCGGTGCGCATGGCGCGCCTGCACACCGGGCGGACCAAGGTGCTGTCGGCGTACCGCTCCTACCACGGCGGCACCCAGCAGGCCGTGAACATCACCGGCGACCCGCGCCGCTGGGCCTCCGACTCGGCCGCGGCCGGGGTCGTGCACTTCTGGGCACCGTTCCTGTACCGCTCCCGCTTCTACGCGGAGACGGAGGAGCAGGAGTGCGCGCGGGCGCTGGAGCACCTGGAGACGACGATCGCCTTCGAGGGGCCCGCGACGATCGCCGCGATCGTCCTGGAGACCATCCCCGGCACCGCCGGGATCATGGTGCCGCCGCCCGGCTACCTGGCCGGCGTCCGCGAGCTGTGCGACAAGTACGGGATCGTCTTCGTCCTGGACGAGGTGATGGCCGGGTTCGGGCGCACCGGTGAGTGGTTCGCGGCCGACCTGGCGGGGGTCGTGCCCGACCTGATGACCTTCGCCAAGGGTGTGAACAGCGGATACGTGCCGCTGGGCGGCGTCGCCATCTCGGGCGCGATCGCGGAGACCTTCGGCAAGCGGCCGTACCCCGGTGGCCTCACCTACTCGGGGCACCCGCTGGCCTGCGCCGCCGCCGTCGCCACGATCAACGTGATGGCGCAGGAGGGCGTCGTGGAGAACGCGAGGGACCTCGGCGCCTCCGTCGTCGGGCCGGGGCTGCGGGAGCTGGCCGAACGCCACCCGAGCGTCGGCGAGGTGCGCGGTGTCGGCATGTTCTGGGCGCTGGAGCTGGTGAAGGACCGCGAGACGCGCGAGCCGCTGGTGCCGTACAACGCCACCGGTGAGGCGAACGCGCCGATGGCCGCGTTCGGGGCCGCCGCGAAGAAGGCCGGGGTGTGGCCCTTCGTCAACATGAACCGCACCCACTTCGTGCCGCCGTGCAACGCCGGCGAGGCGGAGCTGAAGGAGGGGCTCGCGGCGCTGGACACGGCGCTGTCGGTGGCCGACGAGTACACCGCGTAGCCCCCGGGCGGAGCGGACGGCCCCCGGGCGGAGCGGACGGCCCTCGGTCACACCGGGCGGCGGTCGAGCGCACGGACGACTGCCGACGACGGCTGCCGGGGGCACCGACGGCCGTCGAGCGCGCCGGACGGCCGCGGGTGTGCGGACAAGCCGCGGACCAGCTCCTGAATTCGTCGAACGCGTAAGGTGGCGTGCTCGTACATACCGACGAGCACGCCATCGGCCGATGGCGCTCACGCCGTCGACCGGCGTACGCGACGAGGACGAGGGAGACGCCCCGACCATGCCCGGCAGCAGCGGCAAGGGCGCCGTGACCCGCAGCACCCTGCGGCAGCAGATCGCCGACGCCCTGCGCGACGAGGTGCTGGCGGGACGGCTCCAGCCGGGCCAGGAGTTCACGGTGAAGGAGATCGCCGACCAGTACGGCGTCTCCGCGACGCCCGTCCGCGAGGCACTGGTCGATCTGTCGGCGCAGGGGCTGCTGGACGCCGACCAGCACCGGGGCTTCCGGGTGCACGAGTACACCGTGGCCGACTTCCGGGGGATGGTCGAGGCGCGCAGCCTGGTCATCGAGGGCATGTTCCTCGCCCTGGACGAGGGCAGGCAGCCCTTCCGGAGCCTGGACGACCCGCGGATCGCGGCGGCCGTCGCGGGGGTGCGCCGGCGCGGCGAGGAGGCGCAGCGGGCCGCGGCGGCCGGCGACCTCACCGTGCTCATCGGCTACGACCTGCGGTTCTGGCGCGAGCTGAGCGCCCTGTTCGGCAATCCCTACCTCGCCGACTTCCTGAACCGGCTGCGCCTGCAGACCTGGGTGTGCCTGGTGCAGCACCTGCGCCGGCTGACCGAACTGCGCGGCAACCTGTGGTCCGGCCACACCGAACTGGTCGACGCCCTCCACCGCCGCGACACCGCCACGGCCCGCACTATCATCGACGCTTACCACACGCACTCCCTCGCGCTGATCGAGCGGCTGGCGGCCGGATGAGCGGGACGGACACCGCCGAGGAGTCCCACGGCGCCCCCGAGTCCCGAGAAGTGCCCGAGACCCGCAGCGCCCCCGAGACCCGCAGCGCCCCCGAGACCAGTCGGGTCCCCGGGACCCGCAGCGCCCCCGAGACCGGCCGGGTCCCCGAGTCCGGCGTCGTCCCCGAGTCCGACAGCGCCCCCGAGACCCGCAGCGCCCCCGAGACCGGTCGGGTCCCCGAGACCCGCAGCGCCCCCGAGACCGGCCGGGTCCCCGAGTCCGGCGTCGTCCCCGAGTCCGACAGCGCCCCCGAGACCCACGACGTGCCCGCGTCCCGCCGGCCTCCCGCCCTCTCCGTCGTGGTCCCCGCCTACAACGAGGAACAGCGGTTGGGCCCCACCCTCGACGCGCTCACCCGGCAGCTCGCCGCCGCCGGGGACCGGTGGGACGGCTGGGAGATCGTGGTCGCCGACGACGGTTCCACCGACGCCACCCGCGAGATCGTCACCCGGCGCCGCGACCCCCGGCTGCGGCTGGTCACCAGTCCCCGCAACCGCGGCAAGGGCCACGCCCTGCGGCTCGGCGTGGGCGCCAGCCGGGGGCGCCGGGTGCTGATCACCGACGCCGATCTCGCCGTGCCCGTCGGCGAGTTGGAGCGGCTCGACGAGGCTCTCACCGAGGGCGGCGCGGCGGTCGGCTCCCGTGCCGTGCCCGGGGCGACGCTGGGCGAGCGCCGGCACCCGGTGCGCGAACTGCTCGGCGGCGCGGGCAACCTGCTCATCCGCGGGACGGTTGTGCGCGGGATACGCGACACCCAGTGCGGGTTCAAGCTGTTCGACGGCGAGAAGGTCCGCGCCGCGTTCGCCGCGTCCCGGCTGGACGGCTGGGCCATCGACGTGGAGGTGCTGCGCCACTTCCAGCGGGCGGGCTGGCCGGTCGCCGAGGTGCCCGTGCACTGGTCGCCCCGGCCCGGCTCCAAGCTCCGCCCGCTGGACTACCCGCGCTTCCTGCGCGACCTGGTCCGCCTGCGCCTCCCCGCCGTGAGGGCCGCCGACGCCGTCGCCTGCGCCCTGTTCCTCGCCATGGCCGTCGCGCTCTACGCCGGCCGCTTCTTCGACCCGGCGCACCGTTATCTCACCGACTCCCTCCAGGACCAGAACCAGTGGGAGTGGTTCTTCGCGGTGACCGCCGACAACGTCGTACACCTGCGGAACCCGCTGTTCAGCGACCTCCAGGGGGCCCCCGACGGGGTGAACCTGATGGCGAACACCGCCATGTTCGGCCTGTCGGTCCCGCTCACCCCGGTCACGCTCCTGTGGGGTCCGGCCGTCGCCCTCAGCCTGGCGATGACGCTGGGTCTCGCGGCCACCGCAGCGGCCTGGTACCGGCTGATGCTGCGCCGGCTCGTGACGCGGCGCGGGGCGGCCCTCACCGGGGCCGCGCTGGCCGCCTTCGCGCCGCCGATGGTCAGCCACGCCAACGCCCACCCCAACTTCGTCGTCCTGTTCATGATCCCGGTGATCGTCGAGCGGACCCTGCGGCTGTGCGCGGGCACCCGGGTCACCCACGACGCCGTGGTCCTCGGCCTGATGACGGCCTACCAGGTGTTCCTCGGCGAGGAGGCCCTGCTGCTGGCCGCGCTGGGCATGGTCCTGTTCGCCGCCGCCCACGCGGCCGCGCGCCCCCGCGCGGCCCGCGCCGCCGCACGTCCCCTGCTGCGCGGCCTGGCGCTCGCCGCGGCGGTCTGCCTGACCCTGGTCGTCTACCCGCTGGCCTGGCAGTTCTCCGGACCGCAGAGCTACACCCACCTCGACCACGGGCCCGGCGCCGCCAACCCGGTGCGCGCCCTGTTCACCTTCGCCGAGCGGTCCCTCCTCGCCGGCGACGCCGGCCGGGCGGACGCCCTCTCCCTCAACCGGACCGAACAGAACGCCTTCTACGGCTGGCCCCTGCTCCTCCTCGCCCTCGCGATCACCGTCGGCCTGTGGCGCCGGCCCGTCGTCAGGGCACTGGCGTTCACCGCGGCCGCCGCGGCCCTCCTCTCCCTGGGCCCGCGCGTCCGCGTCCCGGCGACCGGCGCCGAGCTCCCCGGCCCCTGGGCACCACTGGCGCACCTGCCGCTGCTGGAATCGGTCATCGTCGGCCGCGTCGCGCTGATCTGCGCGCCCGTCCTCGGCATGCTGCTCGCCCTCGCCGTCGACCGGTCGGCGAGCATCCGCTCCCCGGCCCCGCGGTACGCCGTCCCGCTGGTCGTCTGCCTGGCCCTGCTCCCCCTGGTCCCGGCCCCGCTGCGGTCCGAGCCGCGCGCCGGGGCGCCCGCCTTCTTCACCGACGGCGCCTGGAAGGGGTACGTCGGCCCCGGCGAGTCCCTCGTGCCGGTGCCGCTGCCCGACCCCACCGCCGCCGAGGCCCTGCACTGGCAGACCGCCGCCGGCCTCGGCTTCCGGATGCCGGGCGGCTACTTCAACCGGCCCTACGGCGACGGCGACCGCGGCGGTGTCTACGGCGTGCCGCTGAACTGGACGGCGGGCCTGCTGAAGGACGTGCGGGAGACGGGCTTCGCCCAGGTGATCGACGACCGGGCGCGGGAGCAGGCCCGGCGGGACCTCGCGTACTGGCGGGCGGGCGCGCTGGTGCTCGCGCCGCAGCCGCACGACGGGCCGCTGCGGGCCACCGTGGACGAGCTCGTGGGCCGGCCCGGTAGGTGGGTGGCCGGAGTGTGGGTATGGGACCTGCACGAAGGGAGCTGACGCAGGACGCACCGACTACCCTTCCCAGTTCGGGCAGCAATGACCGCGCGACACCCTGAGTGAGGAGCTCTCTTTGGCCTGTGACCTGTGGCTGGTGCCGCTCGTCGACGTGTTGTGCCACACCCCCGACAACCCCTTCGCCGAGGAACTCGCGCAGTACAACAAGGTGCTGGCCGAGTCGGGACTCCCCCCCGTGCCGGTGTACCAGTACATGCCGGGGCTGTCCGGCGACGTCGCCCCCGTGGCCGGCTTCGACTACGACGCCCTGCACTTCCTGCGGCGCGCCTACCTGCTCCAGGTGTGCGGACTGCCGGTGACCCCGGTCGACGCCCTGGGCGGCGACTACGAGCAGCTCCTGGAGATGTTCGAGTCGACGGCCCAGCAGTCCCACCTGGTGTGGCACTACGACCACGCCGGCGCCTACGTCCCGGTGGACTTCCCGCAGCCCCTGTCCAACGACGAGCTGCTCGCCGGCGGCGGCCCGCTCGGCTCCTCGCAGTCCCTGCTGCGGGAACTCGAGTACGTCGCCCCCTCGATCGGCATCGACCCCGCCAACCCGCCGGCCGCGCCGCAGCCCCCGGCCGCCCCGACGGAGCTGGAGGAACCGGCCGCCGCGCCGCCGTACGACCCGAGCCCGTTCGCCCGCGAACGGCACGTGTGGCTCGGGCTGCACGCGGCGGCCACCAGGAGTCTGGCGCAGGGGTCGATGATCGTGTTCAGCTGAGCCGGACCGCCCCGGCCCCGGGGCTCAACGGCCCAGCTGGGAGAGGCCCTTCCGCACGTCGTCCATGTTCATCACCGGCGTGTAGGAGATCTCCGCGCCGAGGTGGAGGAAGAACGGCTCGCTGATCACCGGCATCTGGGAGCTGTCCTGCAGGTCGAAGACCATGTAGGCGGTGCGCTTGCCGTGATCGGTCGTGAAGTAGGCCGCCTCGGGGTGGATCTGCTCCGCGGTCTCCTGGATCAGCTTCTCCAGGGTGCCGTTGTGGATGGCCTCGTTTGCCTTTTCCGTGTCCATGCTTGCCTTGAGCAGTACGCGCATCGCACTCACCTTCTTCTCGTCGACGCGCGAGGGGTTCCTTCCAGCGTATGCCCGTGCGCCCGTGTCTCCCCGCGGGACCGGCGCCGCCGGACGCGCCGACGGCCGCCTCCCGCGAGAGCGGAAGGCGGCCGTCGGCACGGTCCCCGGCGGTTCTCCGGGTGCCTCAGATGAACGAGTTGATCTCGATCGTCTCGTCCCGGCCCGGGCCCACGCCGATCGCGGAGATCGGGGCGCCGGACATCTCCTCCAGCGCCTTGACGTAGTTCTGGGCGTTCTTGGGCAGGTCCTCGAAGGTCTTGGCCTTCGTGATGTCCTCGGACCAGCCCGGGAGGGTCTCGTAGATCGGCTTCGCGTGGTGGAAGTCGCTCTGCGAGTAAGGCAGTTCCTCGACGCGCCTGCCGTCGATCTCGTACGCCACGCAGACCGGGATCTGCTCCCAGCCGGTCAGGACGTCGAGCTTGGTGAGGAAGAAGTCGGTCAGGCCGTTCACGCGGGTCGCGTAGCGGGCGATGACCGCGTCGAACCAGCCGCAGCGGCGGTCACGGCCGGTGGTGACGCCCCGCTCGCCGCCGATGCGGCGCAGCGCGGCGCCGTCCTCGTCGAACAGCTCCGTCGGGAACGGGCCGGCGCCGACCCGGGTCGTGTACGCCTTGAGGATGCCGATGACCCGGCTGATCTTCGTCGGGCCCACGCCGGCACCGGTGCAGGCGCCGCCCGCGGTCGGGTTCGACGAGGTGACGAAGGGGTACGTGCCGTGGTCGATGTCCAGGAGCGTGCCCTGGCCGCCCTCGAACAGGACCACCTTGTCGTCCTCGAGGGCCTGGTTGAGCACCAGGACCGTGTCGGCGACGTACGGGCGCAGCTTCTCCGCGTAGCCCAGCAGCTCCTCGACGACCTGCTCGACCGCGATGGCGCGGCGGTTGTACAGCTTGGTCAGCAGCTGGTTCTTGACGTCGAGCGCCGCCTCGACCTTCTGCTCCAGGATCGACTCGTCGTACAGGTCCTGTACGCGGATGCCGACCCGGTTGATCTTGTCGGCGTAGGTCGGGCCGATGCCCCGTCCCGTGGTGCCGATCTTCCGCTTTCCGAGGAAGCGTTCCGTCACCTTGTCGACAGTCACGTTGTAGGGCGTGATGATGTGCGCGTTGCCGCTGATGAGCAGCTTCGACGTGTCGACGCCTCGCTCGTTCAGACCGCTCAGCTCGGAGAGCAGGACCGACGGATCGACGACGACTCCGTTTCCGATGACGGGCGTACATCCGGGCGACAGGATTCCGGAAGGGAGGAGGTGCAATGCGTACTTCTGGTCGCCCACGACGACCGTGTGGCCGGCGTTGTTGCCGCCCTGGTAACGCACTACATAGTCCACCGAGCCGCCGAGCAGGTCGGTGGCCTTTCCCTTGCCCTCGTCACCCCACTGAGCACCGAGCAGCACAAGTGCGGGCACGCGCGTACACCCCTTCCGGGTGGGGCATGTCCAGGGTCAGGGGCGTACGCGGAGGCTCTGACCACCGCGTGCACCACGACCGTCGTCGGTCGCGGCACCGCGACCGTCATCGGCCACCGCGCGACCGTCTTCGGCCGCACACCGTCGGACCCGGATGCCCCGGAATAGACGAAGCCCCTGGCGCAATAGCGCAAGGGGCTCTTGCACAAAGATGCTACCCGAGGAAGCGAGGCAGGACCGAGGTGGCGACTTTCGCGACGCCGGAGCAGCTGCTGGTGATCATCGATCCGGTCGCCCTGAGGACGGACGGAGAGTCCGTACGGATCGCGAAAGACGTGCTCAGCGCGGGTGCGGCGACGAAAGTGTGCCTCCCGGAGGACGCCGAGGAATTCGCCCGCGTCCTCGCGCGCCGCGGCTCGCGGCGGCCGGTGGTGATCGGGGACGACCGCGCGCTGATGCGGGCGGTGACCCTGCTGCACCGGCGGCGGGAGCTGGACGGATGCGCGCTGTCGATGGTGCCCGTGGGCGGCTCCCTGAGCGTCGCGCACGCCCTGGGGGTGCCCCTGGGCGCGGTCGCGGCGGCGCGGGCCGTCCTGGACGGCGCCGAGCGGCGTCTGGACCTGCTCGTCGACGACAGCGACGGGGTCGTCCTGGGCGCGCTGCGGATACCGCCGCTGTCCGGCCGGGACGCGCAGCCGGACGCGGCCGGCGTACGGCCGTGGCTGCGGACGACCTGCCGGTCCCTGGTGCGCACGCTGGTGCCGTCCCGGCCGGCCCCGGCCCCGCCTGCGCCCGGCCCCGCCCGGCTGCGCGTCGAGGTCGACGGGGTGACGCTGGTCGACCTGGACCAGCCGGTCGAGGCGGTGACGGTGACCCCGGACGCCTCCGGCACGGCGGCGGTGGAGGTCCGGCCGGTCTCGGTGGGCGCGGAGGCGTCCCCGCTGCAGGCCCGCGGCCGCACCGTCACGGTGTCCGGGGCCGACTTCCGCTACCGGGCCGACACGGCGGTGGCGGGGCCCGTACGGCGCCGGACGTGGGTGGTCCGCGAAGGCGCGCTGGGGCTGGTGCTGCCGGAGCGGTGAGCGGGACCGGGCGGGGTGCCGGACGAGGACCTGTCGAGGGACTGGGGCGCCCGGTGGCGGGGCGCCCGGGACCGGGAGTCCGGCGGTTCAGGCGATCTCCACGTCGAGTCCTTCCAGGCCCCTGATCACGAAGTTCGGTGTGCGGGCGGGCTCCGCCGCCAGGCGCAGGGTGGGCGCCTTCTCCAGGAGGGCCCGCATCGAGGCGGCCAGCTCCATGCGGGCCAGGGGTGCGCCGATGCAGTAGTGGATGCCCGCGCTGAAGGAGATGTGCGGGTTCTCCGCGCGGGTCAGGTCCAGGCGGTCCGGGTCGGTGAAGACCGCGGGGTCGTGGTTGGCGGAGCCGAACAGCATCGCGATCTCCGCGCCCCGCGGGATCACCGTGCCGTCGATCTCGATCTCGTCGAGGACCCAGCGCTCGAAGAGCTGGAGCGGGGTGTCGTAGCGCATCAGCTCCTCCACGGCGGAGGGGACCAGCGCGTGGTCGGCGCGCAGGGCCGCCAGCTGGCCGGGGTCGCGGAACAGCGCCCACCAGCCGTTGACCGTGGCGTTGACCGTCGCCTCGTGGCCCGCGTTCAGCAGGAGCACGGCCGTCGAGATCATCTCCTGTTCGGTGAGCCGGTCGCCCTCGTCGTGGGCTGCGACCATCCCGGAGACCAGGTCGTCGCCGGGCTCCTCGCGGCGGGCCGCGATCAGCTCCCGCAGGTAGGCGGAGAACTCCTGTGACGCCCGCACCGCCCGGCGGGCCGTCTCCGGCGACGGGCTCAGCTCGTACATCCCGCAGATGTCCGCCGACCACGGCCTGAGCGGGGCCCGTTCCGACGCCGGGATCCCCAGCATCTCGGCGATCACCGCCACCGGCAGCGGTTCCGCGACGTCCGTCAGCAGGTCGCCGCCGCCGGCCGCCACCAGCTTGTCGACCAGCTCACCGGCCAGCCGCTCGACGTACGGCTTGAGCCGCTCGACCGTGCGGGGCGTGAACGCCTTGGACACCAGCCGCCGGATCCGGGTGTGGTCCGGCGGTTCCAGGTCGAGCATCCCGTGGTCGTTGAGGGTGTGGAACGGCTCGTGCTCGGCCGGGGGCGCCGTCCGCCCGAAGTCCTCGTGCGTGAAACGGTGTCGGTAGGTCCGCCCGAGCCGCCGGTCCCGCAGCAGCGCCGAGACGTCCGCGTGGTGCGGCACCAGCCACTGGTCGGTGCGCTCGTAGCGGATCACCCGGCCCCGCTCCCGCAACTCGGCGTACGCCGGGTACGGGTCGGCCACGAACGCCGGGTCCCAGGGATCGAAGCGAAGGTCGTCGACTGCTGCCATGACCGGACGCTAGCCCGTCGACCCCACTGCTGACCAGGGGCGTCTCACCCGGGCCTGACCAGCCGCGCCTCGTAGGCGAACACCGCCGCCTGGGTACGGTCCCGCAGGCCCAGCTTCACCAGGATCCTGCTGACGTGCGTCTTGATCGTGGACTCCGCCACCACCAGCCGCCCGGCGATCTCCGCGTTGGACAGGCCCTGCGCGATGAGGACCAGGACCTCCGTCTCGCGCTCGGTCAGGTCGCCGTAGGACGCCTGGGCGGCGCGGGGCAGCCGGGGGCCGTCGGACAGCCGGGAGAACTCGGTGATCAGACGCCGGGTGACGGACGGGGCGAGGAGCGCTTCCCCGGCGGCCACGATCCGTACCCCGTCCGCGAGTTGGCGCGCCGAGGCGTCCTTCAGCAGGAAGCCGGAGGCCCCGGCGCGCAACGCCTGGTAGACGTACTCGTCGAGGTCGAAGGTGGTGAGGACCAGCACCTTCGCCGTGCCGTCCGCGGCCACGATCTCCCGTGTCGCCTCGATGCCGTTCAGCTCGGGCATGCGGATGTCCATCAGGACGACGTCGGGCGCCAGTTCACGGACGCGGTCCACCGCCTCGCGGCCGTTCACCGCCTCTCCGACGACCTCGATGTCCGGCATCGCGTTGAGCAGGACGGAGAAGCCCTCGCGGACCATCATCTGGTCGTCCGCGACCAGTACCCGGATGGTCATGCCGCACCGTCGTCCGCCGTGGCCATCGGCACCGGGAGGAACACGGCCACCTCGTAGCCGCCGTCCCCCGTCGGGCCCGCCGTCATCTCGCCGTCCAGCATGGTCACCCGCTCCCGCATGCCCGTGATGCCGTGCCCGGCTCCCGGTGAGGGTTTCACCAGGGCGGGGTCGGTCGGCGGGCCGTTGACGACGCGCAGGCCCAGCCCGCCGAGCACGTAGCCGATCTCCACGCGGGCGCTCGCGCCGGGCGCGTGCCGCAGGGTGTTGCTCAGCGCCTCCTGCACGATCCGGTACGCCGACAGCTCCACGCCCTGCGGCAGTTCCCGCACCGCGCCGGTCACCGCCTTCTCGACCGGCAGACCGGCCTCCCGCACGTTGGCCAGCAGCCCGTCCAGCTCGGCGAGCGTGGGCTGCGGGGCGTCCGGGGCCTCGTAGTCCTCGGCGCGGACCACGCCCAGGACCCGGCGCAGCTCGGTCAGGGCCGCGACCGCGTTCTCCCGGATCGTCGCGAACGCCTTCTCCAGCTCGGGCGGCGGGTTCTCCACCCGGTAGGGGGCGGCCTCCGCCTGGATGGCGACGACCGACATGTGGTGGGCGACCACGTCGTGCAGCTCGCGGGCGATGGTGGTGCGCTCCTCCAGCAGCGTGCGCCGGGAGCGCTCGTGCGCGGTCACCGTCTGCTGGGCCGTGACCTCCTCCTCGGCCTGCCGTCGGATGTGCCAGACGGTGACGGCGAGCAGGACGAGCGCCGAGACGACCAGCATCGGCCCGACGTTGGTGTAGTAGTGGCTCCCGCCGAACACCGCCTCGGCGACGAGGCCGTAGACGACGGTCAGCAGCCACATCCAGGCCGCCGTGCGCGGCCGGGTGCGTATCGCCACGACCGTCAGCACGAGGAGGTGGGAGATGAACGTGCCCGGCAGCCACGGCCAGTCGCTCCACGCCGAGCCGAAGGCGGCGACGAGCGTGGTGGACACCAGCGACAGCCAGAACGCCCCCACCGGGCGGACCAGGGTCAGCAGCACCGGTGCCAGCGCCAGCAGCCCGCACACCAGGCCCACCAGGCCGCTGTCCTCGGCGAAGGAGGCCAGGAAGGCGAGCGCGCCGCCCGCTCCGACCAGCGCGTGCCGGGACCAGGTCGCGTACACCCGCTTGCGGCCGGTCAGCCGGCGGGTGAGGCGGCCGTCCGGCTCGCGGCGGGGCAGCGGACGGTAGGCGAAGGCATCCTCGAACAGGTCCTCCCGCAGCCCCCGCACGGCGCCCACGGCCGCCCTGATCTCCGGGCTGCGCGGCCGGTAGGCCGCGTACGGGTCGTCCGGCGGCGTTGTCTGTGTCTGGGGCGTCTGGGTCGTCTCGGTCACATCAGCACCGTAGGGGGAGGCGGGGGCGGCGGTCGTCACCAGTGAGAGGGGTTTCGCCGGGTCCCTCTCAAGTACTACGGGCCGGGGTACGACGGGCCGGGGTACGACGGCCCCCCACCGCAGCCCCGCCGTCCCCTCACCACGCCAGCTGCGCGATCTCCTCCGCCACCACCGCGCACGCGTCCGCCACCGGGTCGATCAGTGGGAAGTGGCCGACGTCCTCCAGCAGCGTCAGGCCCACCACCTCGCCCGCCTTCGCCGCCGCGTCCGCGTACGACTCGGCGACGGCCTCCGGGACGATCAGGTCGGTGCGGCCCTGGACCAGGGTCGTCGCGATGCCGGTCGGCAGCAGCAGCGCGGGGTCGGCGTACGGCCGCCGCTCGCCGGCGTGCGCCTCGCCGCCGAGGAGTTGCCGCACCGCGCCGCCGCACACGTCGAGCTTCTCCGCGACCCCGAAGTCGGCGATCGGCGCGAGGGCGACCACGCCGCGCAGCGGGGGCGGCCCGTCGACGCGCCAGGGCGCGCCGGCCGGCAGGACGTGCCGGGCCGCGGCCCACAGCGCGAGGTGGCCGCCCGCCGAGTGGCCGGTGAGCACCGTGCGGCGGGTGTCCGCCTGCGGCAGGGCCTCCCGGACGAGGGCGGGCAGCGCGTCCAGCGCGGCGGCGACGTCGTCGAAGGTGTCGGGCCAGCGGCCCGCCGCCGTCACCGCCCCGCCCGGCGTACCACCGGAGACCGCGCCGGCGAAGACCGTGCCACCGGCGGCCCCGCCCCCGGCGACCGCCGCGCCCCGCCGGTACTCCACGTTGGCCACGGCGAAGCCCCGCCGCGCCAGGAAGTCCGCGAACGGCGTGAGGTGCCGGCGGTCGTACGGCGCCCGCCACGCTCCTCCGTGCAGGACGACCACCAGCGGCACGGGGCCGGTCGCGCCGCGCGGGGCGTAGAAGTCGATCAGCTGGTCGGGATGGTCGCCGTAGGCGGCGGTGGCGTCGGGCTCGACCGCCGGATGCGAGAAGGCCGACTCCTCCTCGGCGGCGGCCCGGGCTGCGACGGCGTCGTCCGGCATGCTCCAACCTCTCAGCGGCAAAACGGAATTGGACGGAACGGTTCTGGCGGCCCCGGTGGGGATTCGGCCGTTGGCGGGGACGGTATCAGGCCGGTGACGTGCGCGGACACACGGATGTCACGCTCGGTGAGGGTCAAACGGTTCTGTTGTTTCGTTACGCTGACGTCCTGCGCGGGACGTCGCCCGCGCGTGCGCCAAGGAGGCCGTCATGTCCGCCGAGCCCGGCACCGTGCGTCCCGGAGGGCGCACCGCACGTGTGCGTGCCGCCGTGCTGCGGGCGGCCGGGGACGTCCTGGTCGAGGAGGGTTTCGACCGGCTCGACCTCGCGGACGTCGCGCGGCGTGCGGAGGTCGGCAGGACGACCGTGTACCGGCGGTGGGGGTCCGTGACGGGGCTGGTCGCCGATCTCCTCGCCGAGATGGCGGAGACGTCGTCGCCCCGCGCGGAGACCGGGGCGGTGCTGACCGACCTGCTGGCCAACGCGGGTCTCGTGCAGCGGACGCTGGCCGACGTCCGGCAGGGGGCGCTGTTCCGGGCGGTGATCGCGGCGGCGGCCTGTGACGCGCGTACGGCGCAGGCGTTGCGGCGGTTCTACGCGGTGCGGGTCGCCGAGTGGGCACCGTGCGTGGAACAGGCGGTCGCACGCGGGGAGTTGCCCGCGGGGACCGACGCGGGGGCGGTGGTGCGGGCGGTCTCGGCACCGCTGTACTACGAGTGGCTGACCGCGGGGGTGGTGCCGGACGCCCCTGCCGCGGAGCGGGCCGCGCGCGCCGCGCACGCGGCTGCCGCGGCAGGGGTGTACGTCCGTACCGGGGGATGACCGGCCCGGTGCGACCGGGCCGGTGCGACCGGGCCGGTGCGAAGGAAGGAGCTAGCCCCCCAGCACCTCCCCCAGCACCGCCGCCGCCCGCTCCACGTCCGCGAATCCGACGTACAGCGGGGTGAAGCCGAAGCGCAGCACGTCCGGCCGGCGGAAGTCGCCGACCACTCCGCGCTCGATCAGCCGGCGCATCACCTCGTCCGCCCCGTCGCAGCGCAGGGCGATCTGGCTGCCCCGCTGCTCGTGCGGGCGGGGCGTGAGGCACTCCACCGTGCCGTCGGGGACGTACGCCGCGACGCACTCCAGGAAGAAGTCCGTCAGGGCGAGGGACTTGGCGCGGACCGTGTCGACGGACACGCCCTCCCAGACCTCCAGCGCCGCCTCCAGGGCGAGCATGGACAGGATGTCCGGGGTGCCGACGCGCCCGCGCAGGGCGCCCGGGGCGGGTTCGTAGGCGGACCGCATGCCGAACGGTTCGGCGTGCGAGTTCCACCCCGGCAGCGGGGAGTCGAAGCGGCCCTGGTGCTCACGCCGCACGTACAGGTACGCCGGTGCGCCGGGGCCGCCGTTGAGGTACTTGTAGGTGCAGCCGACCGCGAGGTCCACGCCGTGCTCGTCGAGGCCGACCGGCAGCGCGCCCGCGCTGTGGCACAGGTCCCACACGGAGACCGCGCCCGCCGCGTGCACGGCGGCGGTGAGGGCGGGCAGGTCGTGCAGCCGGCCGGTGCGGTAGTCGACGTGGTTGAGCAGCACCGCGGCCGTACGGTCCGACAGGGCCGCCGGCACCTCGGCCGGGGTCACCGGCCGCAGGGTGCGGCCGGTGAGCCGGGCCGCCGACTCCGCGATGTAGCCGTCGGTGGGGAAGGTGGTCGCGTCGACGAGGATCTCGTCCCGCTCCTCCCCCGCCAGCCGCACCGCGCCCACGACCGCCTTGAGGACGTTGACGCTGGTGGAGTCGCCCACGACGATCTGCCCGGCGTCCGCGCCCACCAGCGGGGCGATCCGGTCGCCGATCCGCTCGGGCGCGGTCCACCAGCCGCTCTCGTCCCAGGAGCGGATGCGCAGCTCGCCCCACTGGCGGCGGACGACGTCCTCCAGCCGCCCGGGGACGGACACGGGCAGCGCGCCCAGCGAGTTGCCGTCGAGGTAGACGACCTCGTCGAGGACGAACTCCTTGCGCTTGTGGGCCAGTCCGTCGGCGGAGTCCAGCTCGTGGGCCCTGTGGGAGAGACCGGACCGGAGATCAGACATGGGAGCGCGCCGTCCACAGCTCGGGGAAGACGTTGTTGCGCGCGCGCTTCTCCAGCCAGGCCACGCCGGCCGAACCGCCCGTGCCCGTCTTGGCTCCCATCGCGCGCCGGGTGGCGACGAGGTGGTCGTTGCGCCAGCGCCACACCAGCTCGGCGACGTCGGTCAACGCCTCGCCGAGGCGGGCGAGTTCGTCGGACTCGTCGCCCGCGTAGAGGGCGGTCCACACCGCCTCCACCTCCGGCGACGGCTCGTAGCGTCGGGAGACGTCACGCGTCAGAGCGGCCTCGGGGACGGCGTGCCCGCGCCGGGCGAGGAGCCGCAGGACCTCGTCGTAGAGGCTCGGCTCGTGCAGCGCCTTCTCCAGCTCGGCGTGGACGCGCGGGGCGCCGCGGTGCGGCACCAGCATCGACGCGGACTTGTCGCCGAGCAGGAACTCCATGCGGCGGTACATCGCGGACTGGAAGCCGGAGCCCTCGCCCAGCGCGCCGCGGTACGAGTTGAACTGGGCCGGCGTGAGCTGTCCGAGCGGCTTCCAGGAGGCGTTCAGCGCCTCCAGCTCGCGCACGGAGCGCTTCAGCGCGGCGACGGCCGTCGGCACGTCGTCCCGGCGCAGGGCGCCGGCCGCGGTCTCCCACTCGTGGACGATCACCGTGAACCACAGCTCCATCACCTGGGTCGTGACCAGGAAGACCATCTCTCCGGGATCGTCGGAGAGGGTGTGCTGGAGGTGGGTGAGCACGTCCGCCTTGACGTAGTCCTCGTACGGCGTCGTGCCTGCGAAGTCGAGATGCGGGGTCTCGGGCTCGTGAGCCTCGTGGGACATCGCTGTCTCCTGATGTGTACTCCGGGTAGCGGTCCGCCCCTGCCGTTACCGACACGGGGGCCCCGGTCCCCAGGGGGCATCTTCCGCAATCGTCACCCGAAAGTGCAAGGCCCGCCCGGTCGCACCGGGCGGGCCCGTACCCCGAAGGGGCCGGTCGGGACTCAGCCCGGGAGCGGCCCGGGACCGGCCCAGGACCGGCCCGGGAGCGGCCTGGGAGCGGCCCAGGACCGGCCGGGGACTAGCCCAGCGTCTGGGCCGCCGTCGGCGAGGAGTCCTTCAGGAACTGCGTGCAGCGCTCGTACTCCTCCCGCTCGCCGATCGACCCGGCGGCGCGGGCGAGGGCGTGCAGGGCGCGCAGGAAGCCGCGGTTGGGTTCGTGCTCCCAGGGCACCGGCCCGTGGCCCTTCCAGCCGCTGCGGCGCAGGCTGTCCAGGCCGCGGTGGTAGCCGGTACGGGCGTAGGCGTACGACTCCACCACGCTGCCGCGCTCGAACGCGTCGTCGGCGAGCCGGGCCCAGGCCAGGGAGGACGTGGGGTACTTGGCGGCGACGTCGGCGGGGGCCGTGCCGGCCGCGAGCAGCTCGCGGGGCTCGGGATCGTCGGGCAGGTGGGTCGGGGGCGGTCCCCCGAGCAGGTTCTCGTGAATGGACATGGGTCCAGTCTGGAGGACCCGCCGGGGTTCACGCCGACGGGGTCGCGCCCCTCCCCTCCCGCCTTCCTTCAGCTCTCCGGTTCCGCGGGCCCCGCCGGCAGCCGCGCCGACGCCCGCTCCCCCTCCAGCGGGGGTGCCAGTACGGCCCCGTGGGTCCTGCACTCCGGGTGGCGGCAGTCCGGGGGCGGGCGGCGTACGGTCGTGAAGGCGATCAGCGAGGCGACGACCAGCGCCCCCGCGCACCACAGCATGGCCCGCCCGAACGCGTCGTCGAAGGCGTCGGCCGAGCGGTACGCCTCCGCGCCCATCCCGGTCAGCAGGGGCAGCGCGGCCACCGCGACGAGGCCCGCCGCGCGCGCCGCCGCGTTGTTGATGCCGCTGGCCAAGCCCACGCGGGAGACGTCCACCGAGGCCAGGACAGTCGCGGTCAGGGGGGCGACCAGGGTGACCAGGCCGAGACCGAGCACCAGGACGGCGGGCAGGACGTCGGCGGCGTAGGAGGCGCCGGGGCCGACCCGCAGCATCAGCAGCATCCCGGCCGCGGCCAGCAGCGGGCCGGCGGTGAGCGGGACACGCGGGCCGATCCGCTCGGCCAGCTGGCCGGAGCGGGCGGAGAGCAGCAGCATCAGGACGGTCGTCGGCAGCAGGGCCGTACCCGCGCCGAGGGCGGAGTAGCCGGCCACGACCTGGAGCTGGAGCGCGGACAGGAAGAAGAAGCCGCCGAGGGCCGCGTACACGCACAGGGTGACCAGGTTGACGGCCGTGAACTGGCGGGAGGCGAAGATGCCGGGCGGCATCATCGGGTCCGGGCGGTGCCGCTCGACCCGCACGAAGGCCACCGCGGCGGCGAGACCGGCCACCGCCGCCACCGCCGCCACCGCCACGGTCGCGGACCCCCCGCCCGCCTCGATCAGCGCGTACGTCACGAGCGCGAGGGCGACGGCGCCCAGCACCGCGCCGAGGACGTCGAAGCGGCCGTGCGCCTTCCCGTCGCCCGACTCGGGGACGTGCCGCAGGGCGACCGGTACGCACAGCACGGCGAGCGGCACGTTGAGCAGGAACACCCAGCGCCAGCCGGGACCGTCCACCAGCCAGCCGCCCAGGAAGGGCCCCACGGCCGCGCCGACGCCCCCGAAGCCGGACCACAGGCCCACGGCCCGGCTGCGGTCGTCGCGGTGGAAGGAGGCCTGGATGAGGGCGAGGGAGCCGGGGGTCAGGAGGGCGCCGCCGACGCCCTGGAGGGCGCGGGCGGCGATCAGCACGCCGGCGTTCGGGGCGAGTCCGCACAGCAGGGAGGCCACGGCGAACCAGACCACGCCCACCACGAAGACCTTGCGGCGGCCGTACCGGTCGCCGAGGGAGCCGCCGAGCAGGATCAGCCCGGCCAGGGTGACCAGGTAGGCGTTGGAGGTCCACTGCAGGGCGGCGAGGTCGGCGTCCAGGTCGCGGCCGATGCGGGGCAGGGCGATGTTGACGACGGTCGAGTCCAGCATGGCCATGCTGGAGCCGAGGACCGTGGTGAACAGGATCCACCTGCCCTGGGGCGAGGCCAGCCGGACGTCGGGCATGGTCCCAGGTATACCGCGAGCCCGGCGCCGGGGCACCGGGCTCGCGAGGTACGGCGTAGCGGACCGGGATGATCCGGCCGGCGGGCCGTTACTTGATCTTCGTGCCCGCCGAGCGCAGGTTCTGCGTGGCCTCGACGACACGCGCGGCCATGCCGGCCTCGGCCAGCTTGCCCCAGGTCCGCGGGTCGTAGGTCTTCTTGGAGCCGACCTCGCCGTCGACCTTGAGGACGCCGTCGTAGTTGCGGAACACGTGGTCGACGACGGGACGCGTGAAGGCGTACTGCGTGTCCGTGTCGAGGTTCATCTTGACGACGCCGTTCTCCAGCGCGGTCGCGATCTCCTCCGCGGAGGAGCCGGAGCCGCCGTGGAAGACGAAGTCGAACGGCTTGCTGCCGGCCGGCTGACCGTACTTGGCCGCGACGCCGTCGTTGAGCTCCTTCAGCAGGTCGGGGCGGAGCACGACGTTGCCCGGCTTGTACACGCCGTGCACGTTGCCGAAGGACGCGGCGAGCAGGTAGCGGCCCTTCTCGCCCAGGCCGAGGGCCTCGGCGGTGCGGAGCGCGTCGTCGACCGTCGTGTAGAGGGAGTCGTTGATCTCGTGCGAGACGCCGTCCTCCTCGCCGCCGGTCGGGGTGATCTCGACCTCGAGGATGATCCTCGCGGCGCGGGCCTTCGCCAGCAGCTCCTGCGCGATGGAGAGGTTGTCGGCGAGGGTCTCGGCGGAGCCGTCCCACATGTGGGACTGGAACAGCGGGCCGAGGCCGGCCTCGACGCGCTTGCGGGAGAGCTCCAGCAGCGGACGCACGTACCCGTCGAGCTTGTCCTTCGGGCAGTGGTCGGTGTGCAGGGCGACCGTGACCGGGTACTTCTCGGCGACGATGTGCGCGAACTCCGCGAGGGCGACGGCGCCGGTCACCATGTCCTTGCTGTACTGGCCGCCCAGGAACTCGGCGCCGCCGGTCGAGATCTGGATGATGCCGTCGCTCTCCGCCTCCGCGAAGCCGCGCAGAGCCGCGTGCAGGGTCTGGGTCGAGGTGACGTTGATGGCCGGGTAGGCGAACTTGCCTGCCTTCGCCCGGTCGAGCATCTCGTCGTAGACCTCGGGGGTTGCGATGGGCATTCGTCCGCTCCTTGGGTGTGCGGGTTGGCGTTCTGAGTCTTACGGCCCTGACCTAGACCTTGGGTGCGACGTCATCGTCGTGCCCATCTTTCCAGACCTGCGCGGCAGGTCCGTGTGCCGGTCAAGTCCAGGTCATACCGGGTCGTCAGTCCAGACCCAGTTCATCCTTCGAGAAGGCGAACAGGTACGGCACGCCCGCACCCGCCTCGATCTTCTCCGCGGCGCCGGTCGCCCGGTCCACGATGGTCGCCACGGCCACCACCTCGGCGCCCGCCTCCCGCACGGCCTCCACGGCGGTCAGCGGGGACCCGCCGGTGGTGGAGGTGTCCTCGACGACCAGGACCCGGCGGCCCCTGATGTCGGGGCCCTCGACGCGCCGCTGCATCCCGTGCGCCTTCGCCGCCTTGCGCACGACGAAGGCGTCCAGCCTGCGGCCCCGCGCGGCGGCGGCGTGCAGCATCGCGCCGGCGACGGGGTCGGCGCCCATGGTCAGTCCGCCCACCGCGTCGAAGTCCAGCTCGGCGGTCAGGTCGAGCAGCACCTGCCCGACCAGCGGGGCGGCCTCGCCGTCGAGGGTGACGCGGCGCAGGTCGACGTAGTAGTCGGCCTCCAGACCCGAGGAGAGGGTCACCTTGCCGTGCACCACGGCCTTGTCCTTGATCTGCTGCAGCAGCGCGCCGCGTACGTCGTCCGTCATGCCCCTCAGCTTAGAGGCGGGTCCAGGACCAGGTGGTCGTGGCCTCCAGCGGCTCCAGGGGCGTGACCAGGCGCGGGAGGGTGTTCAGGCCGTCGGGCGGGCCGGTCTGCGGTTCCACGCACACGGCGGCCTCCTGCTCGTCGTAGACGACGACCCACTTCTCCCGGCTCGTCACCTCCAGGCGGAGCCGGCCCGGCCAGGTGAGGGTGACCGAGACGCCGTCGGGCATGCCGAAGCAGTCGTCCCAGGGGCCGGGCTTCGGCTCGATCCGGTTGCCGGTCGGCAGGTGGTCCCCGCCGCGCTCCTCCTGCCAGGCGGGGTCGAAGGCGACCTGAACGTCCTCACTCGTCCCGCCGGTCCCGCCGGTCTCGGCGGTCCCGGCGCCGAGGTTCCGGTTGAACCAGGGGTGCCAGCCGATCTGCGCCGGGAACGACGAGCCGTGCGTCTCCACCGCCATGGACAGCGTCAACGCGTCCTCGGTCAGCGCGACGATCTGAGTGACCCGGCCGGGGTAGGGCCAGGGGTCGACCAGGTCGTACGTCAGGACCGCCTCGTCCGCCGACCTGCGGGCCACCTTCCAGGCGCCGTCGCGGACGGTGCCGTGGATGGCGTGCGGCGGGGCGTTGAGCGGCATTTGGTGCACGTCCGCGCCGTCCCGGAAGCGGCCGTCCCTGATCCGCCCGCACCAGGGCACCATCGGGAAGCAGCCGAAGCGGTCGCCCTGCCGCAGCAGCTCCGCCCCGCCGACCCGCAGCCCTCCGACCCGCCCGCCGTTGCCGGGCCGGACGGTCACCTCCGCGTCTCCCGCGGTCAGCGTGAAGTCTTCGTCGCTCACGGGACGACCCTATCGAGGTGATCAAGGGGGTGTCGGGTGTCACCGCGGCGTTCAGGACACCGGCGGCACGGCGTCCAGGACACCGGCGCGGCGTTCAGGACACCGGCGGCACGGCGTCCGGGTCACCGGCGGCACGACGTCCGGGTCACCGGCGCGGCGTCCGGGTCACCGGCGGCGCCGCAGCGCCCGGCCGACCACGATCGCCGACGCCACTGCCAGCGCGGCCGCGGGGGCCGCCCAGCGCAGGGCGTTGTCCCGGGCGGCGGTCTGCGGCGCCGGGACCGGGGCGTACCGGCCGCGCGGCGGGGCGTGGTCCACCTCCTCCGCGCTGCGTCCGATCATCGTGCGGCGCGCGTGTGCGGCCTCGGCCAGGGGGACGCCGGGGTCCGGGAACCCTGCGACGGCGTCCACCGCGTGCGTCGGGCCCACGTCGTCCGCGTCCTCCAGGTCGTCCGCGTCCTCGACGTCGTCGGTGTCGTCCAGGCCGTCGACGTCGTCGACGTCGTCCAGGTCGTCCGCGTCGGCCGACCCGTTCACGGAGTTCAGAACGGCGGGGCCGGGCGGGGGGACCTCGGCCTCGGTGACGGTGGCCGCGGCGGGAGGTTCCCCGGCCGCCGCCCCCTCCGCTTCCGCTTCCGCTTCGGCCCCGAGGTTCTCCGCCCACCGGTCCAGGAGGCGTAGGGCCGCCGAGTCCACGGCGTCCGCCGGGAGTTCCGCGATCCGGCCGTCCGCCGTCGCCGTACCCGCGAAGCGGAGCGTGGTGGCCCCGTCGGTCTCCCGCAGGACCAGGGCGAGCGCGAGTTCGACCGTTCCGGAGCCGCGGGCCTCGGTGGCGCCGCCCTCGACGGCGTATCCGCCGTCCTCGCGGGCGGTGACGCGCAGGGCGCCGCGGTAGGTGATGGTGTGGCCGCCCACGCGCAGCTTCAGCCGGCCGGCGACGGGCTCGGTGCCCGCGTCCTGCTGGAAGCCGGGCAGGGCCCGGGCCACCCGCGCGGGGTCGGCGAGGGCCGCCCGCAGTCGCTCTGCCGGAACCGGAACGAACACCTCATGCTCCATAAGGGCGGAGCCTACCCAGCGCGTCCGGGAATGCACCCGCCGAAACCTGGATCGGCACCCCCGCGCACCGGCCGGGGGTACCCTGCGCGCGCCCAGTGGCGCGGGTGGTCCAGGGTGGAGGCCCGCTCAGTGGCGCGGGTGGTCCAGAGTGGAGGCCCGCTCAGTGGCGCGGGTGGACCAGGGTGGAGGCCCGCAGGCCGGCCGGGCCCGTCCGCAGCGCCCGTTCGCCGGGGCCGAGCCGCAGGTCGGGGCGGGTCCCGGCCGCGGCCAGGACGAAGCCCCAGTCGCCCTCGGCCCGGTAGGGGGCGGTGCGCAGGCCCGCCGCGCGCATCGTCGTCTCGACCGTCCAGAAGGTGTACGGCCGGACGTCCACCGGGCCGGCGTGGACCGCGAGCCGGCCGCCCGGGCGCAGGGCTCGGCGGGCGAGGCCGTAGAACTCCTGGGAGTACTGCTTCGTGCCGGCGGTCATGCCGGGGTCGGGCAGGTCGGCGATCACCACGTCGTAGGTGCCCGACGGGGTCTCGCGCAGCCGGCGGAAGGCGTCGCCGACGGTGACGCGGACACGCGGGTCGTCGATGGCGTGGCCGTTCAGGCGGGAGAGCCCGGGGTCGGCGCGGGCCAGCCGGATCAGGGCGGGGTCGAGGTCGACGACGTCGACGCGGCGGGTGCCGGGTCGGGTGAGGACCTCGCGGACGGCCAGTCCGTCGCCGCCGCCGAGGACGAGCACGCGCGCGTGCGGGCCGGCCGTCGCGGGGCGGACCAGGGCCCGGTGGTAGCGGAGCTGGTCGTGGCCGCCGCCGCGGAGCCGGCCGTCGAGGTAGAGGGCGAGGGGGCGGCCGCGGGTGCCGCCGGTGAGGACGATCTCCTGGACGCCGGTGTGCAGGGCGACCCGGACGTCGTCGCCGTAGACCGCGTGGCGGGCCGCCTGTTCGAAGTCGTCGACGAGCACGGCGGCGCAGGCGAGGACGGCGAGGACGGTGCCGTTGGCCACGAGGAGGAGCCGGCGGGTGCGGCGGGTGAGGTCGCGGCGGAACAGGCCGAGGACGAGGGCGCCCCCGGCGATCACGTTGACCGCGCCGGTCAGCAGGGAGCTGGTCAGCTGGCCCAGGAAGGGCAGCAGCAGGAACGGGAAGGCCAGGCCGCCGACCAGCGCGCCCACGTAGTCCGCGGCGAACAGGTCGGCGACCGCGCCGCCCGCGTCCTGGCGGCGGACGCGCTGGATCAGTTCCATCAGCAGCGGCACCTCGGCACCGATGAGCAGTCCGATGGTGAGGCAGAAGGCGACGAGCAGGACGCGCGGGCCGTTCTCCCACGGGCCGCCCCAGCCGCCCGTCCAGGCGAACACGGCGTACAGGGCCATGGCGCTGCAGCCGCCGACCAGGGCGAGGACCACCTCGACGGCGGCGAAACCGGCGGCGGCGAGGCGGCGCAGCCGTTTGGCCGCGAGGGAGCCGATGCCCATCGCGAACACCACGACGGACAGCACGACGGAGGTCTGGGTGACCGAGTCGCCCATCAAGTACGAGGCGAGGGCAACCAGTTCGAGTTCGTACACCAGACCGCAGGCCGCGCAGACGAACACGCACGCGAGCACCAGGAACCGTCCGGTGTCCGGCCGGACGGGCAGTCGCGCGGGCCCGCGCCGGGACGGAACACCGGGCGGGGCCGGTGCGTGCGGTTCGATCACGACTGCGACGTTACGTGACGATTACGACACCCTTCGTCACCCACACGTGTGAAATTCGCGGTCGATCAGGTGCCCGCGCGTTTGAGTCATCGAGGCGCGGTTCAGTGCGCCGGCACTCTCACGCCCACCCGCGTCCTGGTCGCCACCAGTTGCCCGTCCTGCGGGTAGGCGTGCCAGGTCCGCCAGTGCACATGGCCCTCGTGGCGCTGCGCGAGCAGGGCCGTGAAGGCGTGCGGGCTGCCCGGGAAGACGCCCGCGAGGCCGTGCGGGTGGTCGGAGACCAGGGCCAGCAGTTCCTGGGCCCGGCTCGCGAACTGGTCCGGCGTCAGCGTCTCGACGCGGGCCGCGAACTCGTACTCCCAGTCACCCAGCCGCTTGGCCACGCCGAGCGGGAGGGGGGTGCTGCTGCCGGGGATGCACGCGACCGTCTCGGAACAGAAGCCCCGCTCCTCCTCAAGGAGCACCTGGTGCGAGGCACCGAGCAGCCTCAACTGGATTACGGCTCCGGACAGTTCGAGGTCGAGCGTGGCCAGGGCGGGCAGCGGCTCACGCCCCAGGGCCCAGGCCAGGTCGGCCGCGCACGTGTCGGTGTAGGAGGTGTTCAGGGTCGTGAGCATGACTCGGCTCCGCTAGAACGCACAGAAGAAGGAAAGGTCCGGCGCACCCCCGGTGGCTCCGAGGGAAGTCGGCCCCGGCCGGCCCGGCGTGGGGAGGACGTCCGCGCGAGACGTCCGAGGGGTCCGAGGGGCTGCGTTGGTGTTTTAGAGGGAATCATGAACTGTGGCGACACCACAGCGTTTTTACCCAACTTCGTGGGGTTTCCATCCCTCAGAGGGCTCCTCAGCTCAACTGTTCAACCTCGGCGTGCGCGGGCGCGGCCGGGAACCGCCCTCGCACGCCCCGTGCACCCCGTACGCCCCACACGCCGGACACGCCGGACACGCCGGACACGGTGCGGCCGCGGGGCGCCCTCGGTCGGGGGACGGCCCCGCGGCCCGGGTGCGGCTCCCCCCGGGAAAGCTCAGCTGCCCCGTGTCAGCTGCCGCCTCCGCCGCATCCGCCGCCGCCGCCCCCGCAGGAGGAGCCGCCCCCGCAGGAGTGACCGCCGCCCGAGTGAGAGCCGCCGGAACCGCTGCCCGAGTCACTGCCCGAGGAGGAGCCGCACGTCACGGCTGCCCCGCCGCCGGCGGCCCACCAGCTGCTGCCGCTGTCCGTGCTGCTGCTGCCGCCGCCGCTTCCCCCGCGTGAACGGGAGCCGGGCCGGGCCGCTCCCCGGTGTCCGGCGGTGCTCCTGCGGACGGCCGTGACGATGACGACCACCAGCAGGACGACGACTGCGAGTACCGCCAGGATGATGCCGACTGCCATGGCTCTCACCCTCCTTCCGAATCCCCCGAAGCGGCCCCCCGTGGGCGCCTCGCGCAACCGGTGCGACCGGCGCGTGCACGGGGGATGCCCGGCCGCCCCGGCCGCCAAAGCACACTTGAGGAAGTCCAGAGCTTCGGCGCAGGATGACCGGTATGACCGCCACCGCACGCCCCTTCCTCAACAGCCGTCTCGCCGAGTTCGGGACGACGGTCTTCGCCGAGATGTCCGCGCTGGCCCTGCGGACCGGGTCCCTCAACCTCGGCCAGGGCTTCCCGGACACGGACGGGCCCGAGGAGATCCGCGAGGCGGCCGTACGGGCGCTGCGGGACGGACGCGGCAACCAGTACCCGCCGGGCCCCGGCGTCCCCGAGCTGCGCACGGCGGTCGCCGGGCACCAGCACCGCCGCTACGGCCTGACGTTCGACCCCGACACGGAGGTCCTGGTCACCGCGGGCGCGACCGAGGCGATCGCCGCCGCCCTCCTGGCCCTGCTGGAGCCGGGGGACGAGGTCGTCGCCCTGGAGCCGTACTACGACTCCTACGCGGCCTGCATCGCCATGGCGGGCGCCGCGCGGGTGCCGGTGACGCTGCGGCCCGACCCCGCACAGGCCCGGTTCCGCCTCGACCTCGACGAGCTGCGCGACGCGGTGACGGACCGCACGCGCCTCCTGCTGATCAACACCCCGCACAACCCGACCGGCACGGTCCTCACCCGCGAGGAGCTGACCGCGATCGCCGAACTGGCGGTGGAGCGCGACCTGCTGGTCGTCACCGACGAGGTGTACGAGCACCTGGTCTTCGACGGTGCCGAGCACGTGCCCCTGGCCACGCTGCCGGGGATGCGGGAGCGGACGGTCACCATCGGTTCCGCCGGCAAGACCTTCTCGTTCACGGGCTGGAAGGTCGGCTGGGTTACCGGCGCCCCCGGTCTCGTCGCCGCCGTCCGCTCGGCCAAGCAGTTCCTGACGTACGTGGCCTCCGGACCCTTCCAGTACGCGGTCGCCGAGGCCCTGCGCCTGCCGGACGCGTACTTCGACGGCTTCCGCGAAGACATGCGGGCCAAGCGGGACCTGCTCAGCGACGGCCTGCGCGCAGCCGGGTTCCGCGTCCACCGGCCACAGGGCACGTACTTCATCACCACCGACATCCGGCCCCTCGGCGAGAGCGACGGCATCGCCTTCTGTCGCTCCCTCCCCGAACGCGCGGGCGTCGTCGCCATCCCCAACGCGGTCTTCTACGACCACAAGGACGCGGGCGCGCCGTACATCCGCTTCGCGTTCTGCAAACGCGTCGAGGTACTGGCGGACGCGGCGGAACGGCTCCGCAAGGCGTTCGCGCACTGACCCATGTCGGAGCTCAGGTGTCGTAGACGGTGGAGCGATGCCCGACGTGTACGACCCACACCACCAGCTCGCCGTTGTCGATTGTGTAGATCACGCGGTAGTCGCCTACCCGTAGGCGCCGCCGGTCGGGCTGGGAGACGAGGGCCGTGGTGTTGAACCCCATCGGGTCGTTCTCCAGCTCAGCCAGCTTGGCCAAAATGCGGAGGGCCATGTCTCGCGGCACCTTGCGGAGTTCGGCCTGAGCCTCGGCTCGGAAGACGGTGCGGTACTCACTCACTGCGTGCCAGCGTCTCCCTCATGATGTCCTCGATAGGGATGCCGGGTGCCGGGTTGGTCATGCGCTCGTCGATGATCCGGTTGATCTCGCGCTCTTCCCACTCCTGGTATTTGCGCAGCACTTCGATGGACACCACGGCGGCGACCTGCTTGCCGCGCCGGGTGATGACGGTAGGTACGTCGTCCCGATCGGCCCGCTCCACGACCTCGGCCAGGTGTGCCCGGACATCGCGGATCGACTCTATGGGCATGGGCTGCGTCATGTACCCAAGGGTACCGAGTGTCCCATGTGTACACAACAGCCCACTGTCTCTCGAACATGTAGCCCCGTGGGCCCTCACGCGAATACGTGCGCGAACAAGGCGTCGCCTGGGTTACCGGCGCCCCCGATCTCGTCGCCGCCGTCCGCTCGGCCAAGCAGTTCCTGACGTATGTCGCCTCCGGGCCCTTCGAACAGCTCCATGTCCCGGTAACCGGCCCGGGACCCCAGAGCCGGCACGTACAGCCATCGCTCGGGATCGTCGTCCTCCTCGGCCTCGGGCCCAGGCCCCGGCTCATCGGTGAACGCAGGCCGGCACTCCCCGGTGGACAGATCGATCCGGCCACCGGACTCGGCCGGGTCGCCCTCCAGCAGCATGGCGAGCATCTCCAGATCGACCGCGAGCGGGCGCAGGAGGGGGATCGCCGCGTCTCCCGTGGCCGCGCGCAACCGATCCGCCAGCTCCTCATCGCCCCGGAAGCCGCGCTCCTGGAGCGCGCCGAGAAACAGGGCCGCCATCTCCGCAGCCCCCGGCAGGCCCTGCGCCGCGGCCCCGGCCACACCATCGCCGGCCGGCTGCAGCGCCTCACGCACGGGTCCACGACGCAACGCTGCAACCAGCGCCACTCCGTCCTGCGCGTGGAGCGCGCCACGCAGGGCCCGCAGCCCGTCCTCGCCCCACCCCTCAACCACGACCCCGACGGTAACGCGCCACCGAGGACGTACGACACCGGGACCCATCGGTTTCCCTCCGCCCGGCTCCGTGCCAGTGCCAGCGCACCCGGCGCCTGGGGGGGCACAGGCGGTGTTGCCCAGTCAGCGGCGCCGCTTGCGGCCGCTCTTGTCTGAGGAGCGCCGAGCCTTCCGGGCGCGGCGGATGCGGGTGCCGTGGGTACCCAGTGCCCGGGCCGCCAGCTGCCTGAGCTCGTCGAGTCCGGACCGGTCCGGGTGCGCGGAGTCCAACGCGGCGGCAACCGCGTCCCTGGCCTGGGGACCCTGGGCGCGCAGCGTCTCCTCGGCGCCGTCCCCGCCGCCCGCCAACTCCACGAGCTGAAGCAGGCTCTCGGCGAGCACCAGCAGAGACTCTGCATCGGTCATGTCTTCTGGGGACAGCAACTCACGGTGCGCCAGCGCGTTCAGCGCCAGCGGCGCCAGCTGTGTGTCCCGCCGCAGCGTGCGCAGCAGCCGCTCGCCCTCACCGTCCGACAACGCCGCCAGCAGCACGTCGAGCATCGCCTGCGCACGCGTGTGGAAGGTCATGCTCCTTACGGCGTCGGTCAGTTGCCGCAGGGCACCTTCCCGCTCGCCGCGGGCCGTGATCCAGCCGGCCAGCTCCGTGCGGGCGGCGTCCGGGTCGTAGTCCTCGGCCAGCACCCCCAGCAGACCGGCCGCCGGCGCCTGGGCCAGTTCACCGACCAAGGGTGCGTCCCTGCCGGCCGCCAGCAACCGCTGTCGTACGGCCCGGGTACCGAGCTCGGTGAGACGGATGAGCTCGACCGGCCCGGCGGTCAGCTCCTCCCGCCGGGCATCGGCACGCTCCCGCGCCGCCGGGTCCGTTGCCGCCCCCGCGACGCCCAGCAGCTCCGCGAACTCCGGCGGCATGTCCGCGAGCAGCTCGGGTCCGGCATCGGAGAGGTCGACGTCGAGGAACACCGGATCGGCCATCCCACGGTCACGCTCGATCGCGCCCAGATCGTCCAGCAGGTCGAGCACCGTGCGCAGGTCCCGGTCGGCGTGCTCGAACCACATCCGGTGCCGAAGATCCAACCCGCCATCGAGCTGGAAGGAGCTCCGGTAGACCAGGTGTACCGTGTCGCGCAGCCGCGGCCAGGGCATCGGGAACGGCAGGCTGTAGAGCGTGTTCAGCACATCCTCCAGGACGTCCTCGTAGACGTCGAAGAGCATCGACTCGACGTGCCAGCCGCTACGCGCCCCGATCAGGGCCTGCCGCAGTTCGAAGCACGCGTCGAAGGCGCGCAGCCACAGCCGAAGCGGGTCGGCCAGCACCGGCCGGGCCTTGGCCACCGCGTACAACCGCCCCTTGACCACCCGGACCAGGCGCGTCTTCTTCGCCCACTCCATCAGCAGTCCCAGCTGCGGCAGGTCGGCCGAAGAGCGCACCCCCCTCGGTCTTGTCGCCAGTGCCGAGCAGGTCCACCAACTCGCGGGCATCCGCCATCCGCAGCCGTCCCGTCGCCGTCACGGGGCGGCCGTCCTGCCCCACCCACTCGGTGAGTCCGCGCAACTGCGCCACGGTCGTCGACGCCCCGGCCGGTCGGCGCAGTTCGTCGTCCGGGGGGAGCATGACGGGCAGTTGCGGCTCGGCTCGGGCCGAGCCGGACAGCGCACGGCCGGTCAGCCGCCGTTCTATGATCGCGTCGAGGACCTGCTGATCGTAGGCGGCCTCCCCACGCCGCGCCCGGTCCGCGAAGCGCTGCAACGCCGCCCCGTCCTGGACGTCCACGCCCTGCTCGGCGGCCGTCATCGCCCAGAGCTTCGCCAGTCCCCAGCGAGTGCGGTCCGTCATCGCCGCCAGATGCTGGTCCGCGACCCTGTCGACCGCGGCAAGGGAATCCTGGAGTGAGGGCCCGCGCGGGTCCGCCAACTGCGCGGCGTGCAGATAGTGCAGCAGCGTGCGCAGTGTGCCCGGGGCGTCGCCGCGTTCCTCCCCGGGAAGCTCGGTGACCTGCTGGGGAAGCCAGGAGAGCAGCAGTTCCTTCACATGGCGCGGCTCCCACAGCCCCAGCCGGCCGTCGGCAGTCGCCCGGTGTCGGTAGTCCAGGGCCGCCTCGGCAGTGAATCCGTCCACCGGCAGCCCCTGCTCTCCGGCCCAGGCGGTCGACCAGCAGCCCGCACGCCGCCTCGAACTCCTCCTCGGCCTCGGGTTCGAACCGCATCCGCATGAAATTCGTCCGACCTGTCAGCAGCAGTCCTTGCCGTGCCACGCTATCGCCGAACCGGGGCCGGCAACTCGGCCGAGGACGAACGGCCCCGCTACCTCAGGGCAGCACGTGGTGGTTGTCGCCCGCAGTAAACGCGACTTCGAACTTCCTTGCGATGAACCGGACTTCGTCGCACGGACTCACGGCATAGAACGGAACGGGCCTGGCCGCACCGGGAGCCCCTCGTCAGCGGGCGTCCGCCTCGGGCTCCGGGCGCGGGAGCTCGTCGAGGTCGAGGGTGAAGGTGCGGCCGTCGGCCAGGGGAATGGGGAGCTTGCCCGTGCCGTACTTGTGGGTGTGCGCCGCGATGTAGCCGGTGGCGGTCGGCTGGGTGTGGAGGACGACTTCCTGCGCGTACGGGTCCACGACCAGGTAGATCGGGATGCCGTACCGGCCGTACTTCGCGGTGCAGTCGTCGTAGTCCTTGCGTGCGGAGGAGGTCGAGACGACCTCGGAGATCAGCAGGACGTCCTCGAAGCCGTAGCGCTTGCCCTCCCGGCGGGCGTCCTCGCGAAGGATCGCCAGGTCAGGGGCGGAGTTCTCGTCGGCGGGGAAGTCGATGTAGACGTCGGAGGTGACCTTCGCGTGACGGCCGAGGGCGAGAGCGGAGTCGATCTGCATCGATCTGATGGTGCTGGAGTGCTCTTCGCTCTGCGGAGTCATGATCACCTTTCCGTCGGCCCCGAACAGGACCGTGTATCCCCTGGGGAACTCGGTGTGCACGATCGCGTCGACGCTCATGGACGGCTCCTTCCCGTGTGTGGTCAGAATACGGCGGGCAGCGTGCTCTCACCGAGCCCGGCGGTCCGGCTGTGAGCCCGGTCCGGACTCACGCGAATGGGTGTGTGAACGTGGAGTCGACCGGGTGACGGCCCCGCCCCGCTGGTCTCGGCCGTGCGCGCGGCGAAGCAGTACCTGACGTATGTCGCCTCCGGCCCGTTCCAGTACGCCGTCGCCGAGGCCCTGGCCCTCCCCGACACCTACTTCGACGCCTTCCGCGCGGACATGCCGGACAAGCGGGACCTGCTGGCGGCCGGCCTCACGAAGGCGGGCTTCGCGGTCTACCGCCCGGCGGGCACGTACTTCATCACCGCCGACATCCGCCCCCTCGGCGAGACGGACGGCATCACCTTCTGCCGCGCCCTCCCGGAACTTCCGCGCCGAAGGCGCACCCGATCGCGGCCGTCAATCCGGCGCTTGCCCACACCACAAGGACCGACGTACAATTTCTTGTACGTTGGAGGAGGTTCGACCGTGAAGACCATGTCGTATTCCGAGTCGCGCGCGCGGTACGCCGAGGTGCTCAACTCCGTCACCGACGACCGCGAAGAGGTCGTCATCACCCGGGCCGGGCGTGAGCCGGTCGTCATCGTCTCCCTTGAGGACTACGAGTCCCTGAAGGAGACGGCGTACCTGCTGCGGAACCCGGCAAACGCCCGGCGCCTGCTCGCGTCCATCGACGAACTGGAGAACGGCGGCGGCACCGTGCGCGAGTTGGCGACCGGAGAATAAAGGCCGGGAATGAAGATCACCTTCTCCTCCCGCGCCTGGGAGGACTATCTGTGGTGGCAGCTTCAGGACCGGAAGATCCTCAAGCGCATCAACACGCTCATCGCGGACATCGCCCGGAACGGCAACGAGGGGATCGGCAAACCGGAGCCGCTCAAGCACGGGTTCCAGGGTTACTGGTCACGCCGCATCAACGACGAGCACCGACTGGTCTACAAGGCCACCGAGGACGGCGTCCTGATCGCGCAGTGCCGTTACCACTACGAGAACTGACAGGACTCGACCTGATCCAGCACAGCGCCTGCTGACCCCTGTGTCACGCAGCGCTCACGCAGGCCACCGGCGGTTGATGCCGGGTTCCGGATCCTCACCGGGCAACAGCTCGAACATGGTGGGTAGGTTTCTCTCACGAGTGCCCGACGTCTGCGGACGGCGACGGAGACCGCGATCGCGGCTTCGAGGAGTACGACAGCATCGGTAGCCTGCGCCGCCATGATGCGCGCTTGGACCCTGTCCACGCTGCTTGTGCTCTGCGGTTCAGCCGCCGCGACCGGGATCCTGGCGCATGAGACGACGCCTTCCGCCCGGCGCCCTTGACCAGCCGTTCATTTATGAAAGCTAGAACTCCTGGTCAAGATTTGCCCCCTCAGGGGCGCGAAAACATCCGGATGTGAGATTGACCAAAATTTTGGGGTCTTTCTCCGTCCCGGTTGCAGGGCTCGACACCCACAGCTCAGCATTCAAGGAGAAGGGCTCCTTCTTGGAGTCGGCCGTAATCTCCAGCGTCTTGCTCTTGCTGTTGTTGGGGCCGTATTCGACGATCTTCCAGCCCTGCTCAGGGAGATTGCCCTTCAGGCGCTGAAAGCCGTCCCTCAATTCGTCCTCGGAGACGCCGTAGACGGACCACGGGTGAACAGTGCTGTAAAGGCGCTCAGGGTCTTCTTCGCAGGGTGCGATACCGGGTCCGGGCTCAGTCACCTTCCCTTCCTTGATGCCAATCATGTCGTAGATCTGGCTGGAAACAGCCTTCGCCTTCTCCCGAGCCTCTTCCAGGCCGAGCGTAGTGCTCTTGGAGCTGGCGGATTCATCAGCTGCAGATGCGTTTTCACTGCGGTCCACTGTGCTCGAACATCCTGTTCCGGCGAGAGAAAGAACAGCGATCAAGAAGGCAGCACCAAGGCGGAGCACCCGAAGGCGGCGATTGCGGTCGGGGGAAATCAATCGTCTTCCTCTACCTTGTCGTAGCGGCCGGCAACCACCGCTGCCTGGTTCTTGAGGCTTTGCGAGCTTTCATTCCAATAGTCACTGTGGCCACCTGTGTCCACGTCCATGCGATGGGCGCCGAAGGCTTCGCCGGAGGGGATGACCTGAACGTACCCGGCGTTGAAGGGAATTCCGTTCCAGGTCTCGACGTCCCACTTTTCACCGCCGAGGCGAGCCACCTTGCCACCAGCCGGCACGGGGTCGCTGGTCGCGGCCTCGGACCATACATGGCCCTTACCCACATCGAGATCATTCGCATCGCCCACGAGCATGCCAGGGCTGCCTGCCACGACGATGTCGTCCGTCGACATGCCCCCTTCCGCCATGGACGCGGCGCCAACCGTCGTAGAACCGTAGCTGTGGCCGATGACTGTCGTGTGGCTGGCGTCCGGACCGCCTTGAGCCGTCTCGAGTCCGTCCAGGAATCTGTTGAGCTTCGGTGCTCCGTCATACGCCCAGTGGTCATCCATCGCCTCCGGCGCGATGTTCTGCGGGGCGTCGTAGCCGATCCAGGTGATCGTGGACACGGACTGACCGGGATTCATTGCGTGAGCTTCTGCCCATACCCTGGTCATTCGCCCGATGTCCCCACCGGCTCCTTCGAGGCGTGATTTCGTTCCCGGCACGTATACTGCCGTATGGTCCGCCGTGTCCGGGTTTCCGTTGGCGACGATCGCGTGTCCATTACCCTTGGTGTCGAAGCCAAGGAGGTAAGCCGGAGGAAGTCCGTCCTTACCTGTGGCATCAAAGCGACTCTGGATGGAATTCATGCCTTTGAGGGTATTTTCCAGAGAGGATTTTCTGTCACTGTATTTTTCGTCCCATTCCTGCCATTTCTCGTTCAAACGCGGATAGCCACCGTGGGGTCCGTAGATGTAGCGCTCAGGCTCGGGAGGAATGGAGTCCAGATGCATCTGGTACTTCGCCTGCGTTTCCGCCAAAACCGTACGGTTGGCATCGTCACGAACTTCGGCCGGCAGACCGTCGAGCGCGCCGACGGCAGCCGGACGGAGGGTCAGGTAGGCCGTCTGCTGCTCTGCGGTGAGGCTCTTCCACCAGTCGGCGTTGTCCTCCGGGCTGCCACTCTTGGGTGGTTCTTTGATGCTGTCGAGATATTCTCCGGCACCCTTGAGGACACCGTCGGTGTCCTGCTTCACGTCTGCCCAGTCGCGGTCGGAGACGGTCAGGTCGTCGTCGGCCTTCAGCGCCCGTAGCTTCGGAGCCCACTTCCCGTCGGCCTCC
This sequence comes from Streptomyces sp. NPDC048734, assembly GCF_043198675.1. NCBI lineage: Bacteria > Bacillati > Actinomycetota > Actinomycetes > Kitasatosporales > Streptomycetaceae > Streptomyces > Streptomyces sp. NPDC048734. Next base: position 215,184 of record NZ_JBICUZ010000003.1, read on the forward strand.
GTGGCCTCCTTGAGAGCGGTGGCGATCTGATTGGCGTACTCCTGCGCCAGAAGGCGGTGGGGATTGGGATCGACGTTGCCCGCCTGGCGACCGATCGCGGCAGCAGTCGGGTCCGTCAGGCCGGACACCGTGCCGCCTTCGGGAATTCTGCCGTCGGTTCCCTCCCCGCCCGACGGATAACTGATCGAACCGTCGGTGTTGACGGTGAACTTTTCCGTCAACGCGCCCGCGACTGCGATATCCAGCCTCTTCTTGGCTGCTTCCAGGTCGTACGAGAAGCCGTTGAGCGCCGTGCTGATCAGACCGCACTCGACCTGGGTGTAGTGGAAGTTCTCGGCCGCTTCCTTGAGCTGGCCCAGTGCTGCGTCGGCGGCCTCGCCTTTCAAGGACTCACGCATGGCCGCGGCGATCTGGTTTTCGATGCGGTCCTTGGCGGCGCCGGCCATGTCACTCGTTGTGCGGTACCCGTCCGCGGCATCCGCGAACTCGGACGGTTTGAGGGCCTTGAGCGTCGCGTAGTCCATGGCTCCCGATCACCGACCCTCGGACTTACCGCCGCCGGCGGGAGTGTCCTCGTACTGGACCTTCAGCCCGGTGATCTCAGCCTTGATCGCCTCATCGGTCTTCAGCTGGTCGTTGCCCACCTTCTCGAACAGCTCGGCCAGCTTGCCGCACCGCTTGCTCACATCCTGGAGATAGCGCTTCCAGGAACCGTAAACCTCCAACTGAGCCGCAGCGGTAAGGCATTCGGAATCCTTGCCGAGTCCTGTCTGACCGTCTGCCATCCTCGCCAGCGCCTTGGTGATGGGCTCGCGCAGTCCCCCCACACTCGTCCCGGCTTTGGTCCACACCGCCTTGTCGGACCGCATCCCGTCGGAACCGCCACCACTGTCCCACGGCCCTCCGCCGCCACCGCTGCCTCCCTGGTCGGCCGGCAGTTGGTTGAGCTGCATCTGCGTAGTTAGTGTGCCGCTCGACCGCAACGGCTTTGAGCTGCTCCCACTCCTCCCACACCATGCGCGATGCCTCCCCGTGTCTTGTCGTGCGTGGACGGGCGAATGCGAGCCTGAGACCACAACACCGCACTGACCAAGACGTACCGTAATGCCCCTGCATCACGTGCCCCATCGGTATCGGCCACCATGGCGTCTGAGTATCTGTACTCAGACGAACCCGGTCCTCGACCGGACGGGGTGACACTGCCGATGTGTTCGGAGGCGGGTACAGGGTCGGCGTTGATGCGTGCGGTTGCCCGCCACGAGACGATCGCTCGGTGCACGGCCTCCCTGGCGACCGGCTCGGCGGCATCGGACAGCGCTTCCAGAAGCTCGACCGTGAATTGCCGGACGTCCTCGGCATCCAGATGACGCGCCCACGGGAACACCTCGGGTAGCGCGGGCAAAAACGACTTGGCGGCGTCATCCTGTTTCCTCGGGGCAAGGAGCCGCCGGGACGCAAGCCCGCCCGCGAATCTGTCGGCCATTTTCTCTGCTCAGCCCGCCGCGCGGAGTTCGTCCTCGGCGCGGCAGTCCCGGCAGCGGACGTGTCCCGCCGTGCGCATCGGCCGCTCGCAGCCGTCGCAGTTCACCCGGGGTACGACCGCCGGGCGTACGGGAGGCTCCGCGCTTCTGACCGGTAGCGGCAGGGGCGTCTCCCCGAGCCGGTAGGGGAGGATGCCGACGGGGCGGGCCAGCAGAGGGGACGGGAGCCCGGCGGTGAGGTGGTCCGTGATGTGGGTGGGCAGCAGGCCCGCCGCGAGCCACCGGCTGACGGCCGGGGCGAGGCGGGCCACCTCCCGTTCGGACAGGATGAGGCGGGGGTCGGCCCGGCGCAGGCCGGCGAGTACGGCGACGGCTCGGGGGTCGGCCTCGGCGAGCAGGGTCGGGGTCTCGGGCCCGGTGAGCGGAGCAGGGGTCTCAGCCTCGGTGAGCGAGGCCGGGCTCTCGGGCTCGGCGAGCGGGGCCGGGGTCTCGGGCTCGGCGAGCGGGGCCGGGGTCTCGGGCTCGGCCTGTACGGGGGCCGCGCGGTTTGCCGTACGGCCGCTGGTGCCGGCGGGGTCGTCGTCGCGACGGCGGGCTTCCTCCGGGGCCGGGGCGGCTCGGGAGGCCCGTCCGGGTTCGGCGCGCCGCCGGGGACGTCGTAGAAGTACGTCCGGGTGCGGACCTGGCCGGAGGGGGTTCGCTCGCGGCGGCGTTCCAGGTGTCCGGCGGCTTCCAGTTCCCGGAGCGCCCGCGAGATGAGGATCTCGCCCTCGCTGAAGTGCTCGCACAGGGCGGCGATGCTCACGGGGGAGCCGTCGGGCAGGGAGGCGATGTACGCCGCGACGCCGACCGTGACCGCGCTGCCGCGCCGCTGGGCGAGGGCGTTGGAGATCACCGTGAAGTCGGCCGTGAGGCGGGTGCGGACGTGGATCACGCCGGAGGTCGGTGTTCCGGCGTCGGCGCGCAGGCGCGCGTTAGACTGCGAGTCAGCCATTGGGAAGGTTGAGGCTTCCTGATCGGTCAGGCCCTCGATCGGGATTGCAGTCCCGGCCGGGGGCCGTCGTCTGTGTGGGGTTGCGCGGCGAACGTAACCGCCCGTGTCCCGCCCCCGCAAGCCGGTCACCCGGACGGGTGACGCGGGCTTCACGGCCGGGGAGGGTGGGGGGGCGGGTAGTTCTTTCCCCCGGTTCTTTCAGGAGGTCAGCGGCCGACCGGACCCTCGCGGACAAGGGTCCGGTGAGCCCGGAACACGGACGGCGGCCGGGACCCGGCCGCCTCAGAAACAGTGCTGCCCGGCCTTCAACTCGCCTATGAAAACGGCCCAGGCGGCAGTCTCGAAACACAGCGCCGGACCCTGCGGGACCTTGCTGTCACGAACCGGGACGACGGCCCGGAACCCGTCGGCCACCTCCACGCAGTCGCCCCCCTCCTGATTGCTGTAGCTGCTCCTGCGCCACACGGCGCCGTTCAGATCGGGACGGGACCTTCGCTCCACGGTGGTTGTCCTCCCTCACGGATCGGATCATGTCGAGCGACATGAGCGGGGGCAGCGCTGCCGCCCGCAGCCGATCGTAGGTCAGCGCGAAACTCCTCACCTCGTCCGGATCCTCGACGAGTTGGCCGAAGTGCGCGCCTTCCGTGTAGGCGGTCTCCGAGCCGTCCGGCATGGTGAGCACCGTGAGCGAGCCGCCCATGACGTCGTGCTCACCCTGGTCGAACGGCAGTACCTGCAAGGTGATGTGAGACTTCGTCACGGTATCGAGAAGCCGTGTCAGCTGCTCGCGCATCACCGTCTGGCCGCCGACCGGACGCCGGAGCACCGCCTCGTCGAGGACCACCCACAGCTCGGGACGGTCGGGGCTGCCGAGACGCTCCTGTCGTCCCATGCGAAGGGCGACCCGCTCCTCCAACTGCTCTTCGCTGCCGAGTGTTCGGCCGACTCTCAGCACCGCCCGCGCATAGTCCTCCGTCTGCAACAGACCCGGCACCACGTGTGCCGCGTACTGCCGGACGGCCACCGCCCGCGCCGAGTACTCCATGAACTTCCTCGACCAGTCCGGGAACGCCTCCCGGTAGACGTACGGCCACAGGTCCACCAGCAGGTCGTCCGCGCCGAGGGCCGCGTCCAGGGCGCGGGCCAGTTCCAGGGTCGGCTTCGCTCCGGACGCCCGCTCGATCTGCGTGATGCGCGTGCTCACCACGTGCGTCCTGTCGCCCGGTTCGGCCTGGGTCAGCCCGGCCGCCGTGCGGAGCCTGCGGACCCGCGCGCCGAAGAGGGCCGCCATGGACGTACTGGGGTCAATTCCGTTGGCCAAGGCGTCACTTCCGTTCCTTACGGGAGGAAAAGTAAGGCTGTGTCACCTGTTGAGCGTAGGGCGGCCTGCCGATCCTTGGGTACGGAACGTGACGAAGCGTGTACGTCACGGGAGTTCTCCCTCTTCACAGCGGACAAGGACGGACAAGCCGTGCTGACAACAACGACCACCCCTGAGCAGGAACTGCCCTCGTTCGCGGCGCGGTTCGCCTCCACGCCCCGTGGCGCGCGGCTCGCCCGGCGTCTCGCCGTCCGGCGCATGGAGGAGTGGGGGCACCCGCCGGCGTCGGACGCCTCGTGCGCGGTCGCGCTCGTCGTCGGCGAGCTGGCGGCGAACGCCGTGCGGCACGGCCGCGTCCCCGGGCACGACTTCGGGCTGCGGCTCGTCCTCGACGCGGCCGCGGATCTGGTGCGCGTCGAGGTCGCGGACGCCGCCGCCGCGAAGCGGCCGCCCACGGCCCCGCCGTCGTCGTACCCCGAGGGCGAGTCCGGCCGAGGACTGCTCCTGGTGGACGTCCTGGCCGTGCGCTGGGGGACGGAACCCCGTCGGCCGGTGGGCAAGACGGTGTGGGCGGAGGTGTCCACCGGGGCGTCGCACCATGCGTAGCAGCAGGCCACGCATGAAGTACGTCGCGTACTTGACGTACCTGGAACCGGGGCGCACCCTGGGAAGAACAGGGCGAACGAGGAGGCGGGTCATGGCGGCCGCGGTGCACTATGACAGCTACACCCAGGCGCGCGCGCACCTGAAGGACCTCCTCGACGCGGCCGACGAGGGACGGGTGGCGACCGTGCGGCGTGACTCCGGCCGCTCGGCGGTCGTGGACGTGGAGCGGCTGCGCCACTGCCTGTCGCTGGTGTGCCCCTCGAAGGCGGAGGTGGTCGCCGAGGCGGGGGGCTGGTCCGTCTTCCTGCCCGGCCTGCCGCTGGCCGCCGACGGGGCGTCGTTCGACGAGGCCATAGGGGAGATGGTCCAGGTCCTGCGCGAGTACGCCGAGGACTGGCAGGCCAGGCTGCGGCTCGCCCCCAACCACGCGGACAACTGGGGCCTGGTGCAGCTGGTCGCCCTCAGCGACGACGGGGAACTGCGCGACTGGCTGGTGGGTGCTCCACAGTGACCCGGCCCCAGCCCGACCGGGAGAACCACGACCGTTTCTGCCGCGTGGAGAAGTGGCTGCGCGTCCGGGACGCGCGCGGGCGCACCGGCACCCACCACGTGACCTACGAACTCACCCTGCACGACGGCCGGGTCCTGCGTACCCGCATCTCGCACCCGGTCGACCGCACCACGTACGGCATGGCGATGTGGCGGCACATCCTGCGGGACCAACTGGACGTGACCGAGGACGTGTTCTGGGCCTGCGCGCAGCGGGGTGAGCTGCCCGACCGGGGTGCTCCCAAGCCGCCGCGCGAGGCGCTTCCCGCCGATCTGGTGCATCTGCTCATCCACCGGGCGGGCGTCGGCGAGGACGTCGTGGCGGGGATGACCCGGGACGAGGCGGTGGCGAGGCTCCAGCAGTACTGGACGGACGGGAGCTGAGCCGCGCCCGGCGAGGCATCCGCCGTCCACAGCCTGTGGGCGACCGGACCGCGGCCGCGTACGGCGAGAGCCCGGCCCTGGCGCGCGACCGTGGTCGGTCGCGGCCCTGGCCGGGCTCTCGGTCGCCTGGGCGGGCGGCGGGCGCCGTTCGCCCGGGGCGGGGAGGCCGGCTACTCGTCGTCCGCGGGCTTGTCCGCGTCCTCGGCCGACGCCGACTCCAGGCCCAGCTGCTCCACGAGCCACTTGTCGAACTCGATGGAGGCGCGCACCCAGCTCACCGTCGAGGAGACGAAGAACTCGATGTTGACGCCGGCACCGATCAGCATCTGCGTCTCGCCGATGAGGCGGACGGTGCCGTCGTCGTGGGTGTGCGTGTACACCTTGGGCCACAGGGTGCGGCGGTTCCAGTCGTCGATGGCCTCCAGGATCTGGGGCTTCTCGTCGATCTGGTGCGGCCGGTCGAAGAACGTGCGCACCGAGTAGACCGCCTGGTCGCCCTCGCCGCGGAACATGAAGTACGTGCGGAATTCCTCCCACGGCGCCGCGAGGTCTCCCTCGTCGTCGACGACGTACTTCAGCTCCATCTGGTCGAGGAGCTGCTTCACGAGGTCCTGATCCGGAACGACGGGGCCCGCCGGTCCCTGGGGCTGCGGCTCGGGCTGGCCCCCGAAGTTCGGAATCGAGGACGGGTCGATGGTCACCGTGATTTTCCCTTCGTACGGATCTGGCCATCCTCCCCCATGCGGGGCGGGGGGTGGCAACCCCCGCCCCGAGGGTTCACCTCCGGTTGGCGCAATTCCGCTCAGGGCGTGTGTCCGGCCGGGCGCGGGCGCCGGTCAGAGGGTCTTTCCGGTCGGCGCGGGGCCCACGATCAGGCCGTCCCCGAAGGCGTCGACCCGGACCGTGTCGCCGTCCTTGACCTCGCCCGCGAGGATCTCCTTGGCGAGGCGGTCGCCGATGGCGGTCTGGACGAGGCGGCGCAGCGGCCGGGCGCCGTACGCCGGGTCGTTGCCCTCGTCGGCGAGCCAGGTGAGGGCCTCCTCGGTGACCTCCAGGGTGAGCCGCCGCTCGGCCAGCCGCTTGGCGAGGCGGTCGATCTGGAGCCGCGCGATCCGGGACAGCTCCTCCTTGTTCAGCGCCGAGAAGACCACCAGGTCGTCGAGCCGGTTGAGGAACTCCGGCTTGAAGGACGCCCGGACCACCTCCAGGACCTGCTCCTTCTTCTCGGCCTCGGTGGAGAGCGGGTCGACCAGGTAGTGGCTGCCCAGGTTGGACGTCAGCACCAGGATGGTGTTGCGGAAGTCGACCGTGCGGCCCTGTCCGTCGGTGAGGCGCCCGTCGTCGAGGACCTGCAGCAGGATGTCGAAGACCTCCGGGTGCGCCTTCTCCACCTCGTCCAGCAGCACCACGCTGTACGGCCGGCGCCGCACGGCCTCGGTGAGCTGGCCGCCCTCCTCGTAGCCGACGTAGCCGGGCGGGGCGCCGACGAGCCGGGCCACGCTGTGCTTCTCGCCGTACTCCGACATGTCGATGCGGATCATGGCCCGCTCGTCGTCGAAGAGGAAGTCGGCGAGGGCCTTGGCCAGCTCGGTCTTGCCGACGCCGGTCGGGCCGAGGAAGAGGAAGGAGCCGGTCGGGCGGTCGGGGTCGGCGATGCCGGCCCGCGAGCGGCGCACGGCGTCGGAGACGGCCCGGACGGCCTCGCCCTGGCCGATGAGCCGCTTGCCCAGCTCGTCCTCCATGCGCAGCAGCTTCTGCGTCTCTCCCTCCAGGAGGCGGCCGGCCGGGATGCCGGTCCAGGAGGCGACGACGTCGGCGATGTCGTCGGAGCCGACCTCCTCCTTGACCATGGTGTCCTTGGCGGCCTCCTCCTCGGCCTCGGACGCGGCCTCCAGGTCGCGCTCCAGGGTCGGGATCTCGCCGTACAGCAGCTTGCTGGCGGTGTCGAAGTCGCCGTCGCGCTGCGCCCGTTCGGCCTGGCCGCGCAGGTCGTCGAGCCGCTCCTTCAGCTCACCGACGCGGTTGAGGGACTGCTTCTCCTTCTCCCAGCGGGCGGTGAGGCCGCGCAGCTCCTCCTCCTTGTCGGCGAGGTCGCGGCGCAGCTTCTCCAGACGCTCGCGGGAGGCGGGGTCGGTCTCCTTGTCGAGGGCGAGTTCCTCCATCTTCAGCCGGTCGACGGCGCGCTGGAGTTCGTCGATCTCGACGGGCGACGAGTCGATCTCCATGCGCAGCCGGGAGGCCGCCTCGTCGACGAGGTCGATGGCCTTGTCGGGCAGGAAGCGGGAGGTGATGTACCGGTCGGACAGGGTGGCCGCGGCGACCAGCGCGCTGTCGGCGATCTGGACCTTGTGGTGGGCCTCGTAGCGCCCCTTGAGGCCGCGCAGGATGGCGATGGTGTCCTCGACGGACGGTTCGGCGACGAGCACCTGCTGGAAGCGCCGCTCCAGTGCCGCGTCCTTCTCGATCCGCTCGCGGTACTCGTCCAGGGTCGTCGCGCCGACCATGCGCAGCTCACCGCGGGCGAGCATCGGCTTGAGCATGTTGCCCGCGTCCATCGCCGAGTCGCCGCCCGCGCCGGCGCCCACGACGGTGTGCAGCTCGTCGATGAAGGTGATGATCTGCCCGTCGGAGTCCTTGATCTCGGCGAGGACGGTCTTCAGCCGCTCCTCGAACTCACCGCGGTACTTGGCCCCGGCGACCATGGCCCCGAGGTCGAGCGAGACGAGCCGCTTGTTCCTGAGGGACTCGGGCACGTCCCCCTTCACGATCCGCTGGGCGAGCCCCTCGACGACGGCGGTCTTGCCGACGCCGGGCTCGCCGATGAGGACCGGGTTGTTCTTCGTGCGGCGGGACAGCACCTGGACGACCCGCCGGATCTCGGTGTCCCGGCCGATGACCGGGTCGAGCCGGCCCTCGCGGGCGGCGGCGGTGAAGTCGGTGCCGAACTTCTCCAGCGCCTTGTACTGCCCCTCGGGGTCGGCGCTGGTCACCCGGCGTCCGCCGCGGGCCTTGCGGAAGGCGTCCAGCAGTTTCTTCGCGGTGGCCCCCTGCCGGTCGAGCACCTCGCCGGCCCGGCCGCCCTTCGCGGCGGTCCCGATGAGCAGGTGCTCGGTGGAGAGGTACTCGTCGCCGAGTTCCCGCGCGCGCTCCTGGGCGTCCGCGATCACGGCGAGCAGTTCGCGGTTGGGCTGCGGGGGCGCGACGGTGGACCCAGCCACGCTGGGCAGCGAGCCGAGCACCTGCTCGGCGCCCGCGCGCACGGCGGCCTGGTCGGCGCCGGCGGCGGCGAGCAGGTCGACGATGTTCTCGTTCTCCTGCCCCTGGAGCAGCGCGAGGAGCAGGTGTGCCGGGGTGAGGTCGGGGTGTCCTGCGGACAGGGCCCGGTTGCCGGCGGTCTGGATGGCTTCTCGGCTCCGGTTGGTCAGCTCTGCGTCCACGGTCGCTGTCTCCTCCTTGCGGGTCAGCCGTCGTCACTGACTCTGTCAGCGTACATAAACTTGAGTCTATTCCACTCAAGGTTGCGTCCGGGAGTCCTCCAGGGGCTAGGTTCCAGCCATGGCCGCATACCCGCAGGACCCGGGCGCTCCCGACGCGCCGTACCTCGACTTCTGGCGCGAAAAACACCTGTGCACCCTGACCACACCACGCCCGGACGGCTCTCCGCACGTCGTTCCGGTCGGAGTGACGTACGACCCCGGGGGCCGGCTCGCCCGGGTGATCGCGGACCGGGCGAGCACGAAGGTGCGCAACGTCCTGGCGGCCGGCGCGGAGGGCGCCCGGGTCGCGGTGTGCCAGGTGGACGGCAGGCGCTGGGCCACGCTGGAGGGCCGGGCCCTCGTCCGCGCCGAGCCGGACCGGGTCGCGGAGGCGGAACGCCGTTACGCCGAGCGCTACGGCCGGACCCCGCGCCCCAATCCGACGCGCGTGGTGATCGAGATCGAGCTGACGCGGGCGATGGGCCGGGGCTGAGGGGCACGGCGGGTGAGCCGGGCGCGACGGGCGCGACCCGCCGGGGACGACAGGGCGCGACGGGCCGGGGAGGACGGGCGCGGCGCGCCCGGGAGGACGGGGCACGACGGGCGCGACGGGCGCGACGGGCCGGGAAGGACAGAGCGCGACGGACCGGGAGGACGGGGGCGACGGACCGGTCGGCGGGTGACGAGATCCGCACCGGTGACTTCCGGCCACCTCACGGGGGTCCGACAACCGGAAACGTCCCCGCGAACGACAGCGGCGTCACCGTGTTCAGGTCACGGTGACGCCGCTGCGGGGGGAAGTACCTGCGCGATCTGTTACGACGGGGGAATCGCGTCAGGCACTGCGGGGGGTGGCTGAAATGGTCCTGGGGACAGCCGGGCTCGCCGACTCCGCCAGCTGGTGGTCCCGCTGGTCCAGGTTGACGAAGATCATTCCGTACCGGATGGCGCACCGCACGGGCTGGGGGGCTCCGCGGGGGCGCCGCAGACACCGGTACGCACGTACGTCGTCGTCCTCGTCCCGGGTCACGACGACCGGCTCCCCGAACACCGTCACCATCAACGAGTCACCGCTGTGGGGGATGGCGGTGACCAGGTCGATGAAGTGCCAGCCGGAGCGGTAGGCCGTGGCCATCTCGCGTCGGAAGGAGCGGTCGTCAGGAGGGGTCGTCATCTGCCCGTCAGCCCCAACTGCTGTCGTCCGCGCCGTTCGGCGCCACGATGCCCCAACTACTGTCGTCGCCACCGTTCGGCGTCACCACGCCCCAGCTGCTGTCGTCGGTGACGACGACACTCGGCTGCCCCGAACCCCAGCTGCTGTCCGCCGGAGCGCCGCTCTCCGCGCCCGCGAGGCCACTCAGTACTCCGAAGGCCACAGCGGCAGAGAAGGCGGCGACAAGAACCGAGCGAAGCTTTCTCTTGCCCATAGTCGGCTTCGTCCTCACTTGATGGTCACCTCTTCCCCCGTCGAGTAAGACGATGGCTCATTCGGGCACGTCGTGGCCACACGATCGGTGCATCATGTTCCTGCATGTTCAGGACCCTGGGGGGTGGAAATTTGGAAACTATCGGGACTAAAGGGACACATCCCCATGCGGTGACCGAATTGTGTGAGGCCGGCGCCCGGCTGTACGCGCAGGCGCTGCGCGCCGGACGCATCGCACGCGTGGACGCGGAACCCGCTCCGTGCCTGATGGAGTTCGCCCTCCTGCATCCGGACCCCGACGACGCCGACTGGCTGCGTCCCGTACCGCCGGCGGTCGCCCTGGCCCAGCGACTGAACCCCATCGAACGCGAGATCAGCGAACACCGGCGGATGTCGATCGAGATCGCCGACGCCTTCGAACCCTTCATGGCACTGAGCGCGCAGTCCACCGCCTCCACGCACTCCATCACGGTCCTGGAGGGCTTCGACCGGATCAACAGCGCCCTCGACCTCGCCACCGCACAGTGCCGGTCCGAGATGCTCACCGTCCAGCCCGGCCAACGGCGGCTGGAACACACCCTCGAACAGGCCCTCGACCGCGACAAGCCGCTGACCGACCGCGGGGTGCGCATCCGGACCCTGTACCAGCACACGGCCCGGCACAGCCCCGAAACGCTGGCCTACGTGGCCCAGTTCACCGACGGCAAGGTGGAGTACCGCACCATCGACGAACTCGTCGAACGCCTCATCATCTGCGACGAGACCGTGGCCTTCATCCCCACCCGCGACGACCGGCAGGTCGCGCTCGAACTGCGCCACCCCGGCCTCGTCCGCTACCTGATCAAGGTCTTCGAGTTCATGTGGAGCCGCGCCGTGCCCCTGAGCGCGGGCGCCCCCTACGAACCGGCGCCGGACGGCATCACCGACATCCAGCACTCCATCGCCAAGCTCCTGGTCGAGGGCCACGTCGACGAGGCGATCGCCCGCCGGCTCGGCATGAACGTCCGCACCTGCCGCGCGCACATCGCCAAACTCGCCTCGACGCTGGGCAGCGGCAGCCGCGCCCAACTCGGCTATCTCCTAGCACAGTCCGGAATCCTCAAGCAGGAGGACACCGCGCCGTGAACACGCCGCCGCACCCGCAGCACGGTGTGGAGGAGCTGTGCGCCGCGGGCCTGGAGCTGTACGCACGGGCCCTGCGGGACGGACACGTCACCGGGAAGGACGCCGAGGAGGAGGCCCCCTGCCTGCTCGGCTTCGGTCTGCTGCACCCGGATCCCGGCGAGCCCCGGGTACTGAGGCCGGTCGCCCCGGCCACCGCGCTGCACCGGTTCCTGCGCACCTCGGCGGCACGCGTCGCCGACGAACGGCGGCGCGAGGCCCTGCTGCTGGAGGAGTTCGAGCCGCTGATGCGGATCGACGGGCGGAGCACCGCGGACGCGGAGGCGTCGGCCCTGCGCATCCTGAGCGGTACGGAGCAGATCAACCAGGCCATCACCGACGCCATGGGCGAGGCGGCCCGGGAGGTCCTCTGCATCCAGCCCAACCACCACCACACGGGCGCCCGCGGCGAGGCGGCCCAGGCCGTCGCCATGCGCCGCGACCAGGCGCTCCTCGACCGCGGCGGCCGTATCCGCGCCCTCTACCAGCACACGCAGCGGTACCGGCCCCTCGTGCTGTCCCGCTACGAGCAGCTGCGGGGCGACGCGCAGGCCCGCACCCTGGACGAGATAACCGACCGGCTCCTCCTGGTCGACCGGACGGTGGCGTTCATCCCCGCCAACGCCGACCGCAGCCTCGCCCTCGAGATCCGCCACCCCGCGCTGATCTCCTTCCTGGTCACGGTCTTCGACCGGCTCTGGCGCCTGGCCACCCCCATGTACCCCGAGACGGTCACCCGGCCCACCCGCGACGGCGTCACCCCGCGCCAGCGCGCCATCGCCGCCCTCCTCGTCGAGGGCCACACCGACGCCGTCATCGCCGACCGCCTCGGCATGAACGTCCGCACGGCCCGGGTGCACATCGCCAAACTCGCCGCCACCCTCGGCAGCGAGAGCCGCGCCCAGCTCGGCTACCTCATCGGGCGCTCGGGGATCCTCGACCCGGAGGGCTGAGCGGGATCCGCGGTGCGCGGCACGTCGAGGCCCACCTGGGCGATGCGCACGCCCAGCTGGGTACGGCTGGCCGCCCCGAGCGTCTCCGAGAGGCGTGCGATGTGCGCGCGGCAGGTGCGCACGCTGATGCCGAGGCGTTCGGCGATCACCGCGTCCTGGTGCCCCTCCGCCAGCAGCGCGGCGATGGACTGCTCGCGGTGCGAGACGCCCTCTACGCGGGTGTCGGGCAGCGCGGCGGACAGCGGGACCGCCAGCCGCCAGAGCCGGTCGAAGACCGTGCCCAGGTAGGCGACCAGGGCCGGGTGGCGCAGCTCCAGCGCCATCGTGCGGTCGGTGTTGGCGGGGATGAAGGCGACCGTGCGGTCGAACAGGATCAGCCGGTCGATGACCTCGTCGAGGGTGCGGGCCTCGACCGCGTCGCCCATCAGGTCCAGGTAGTTGAGCAGGCCCTGGCCGTGCCGGGCGACGTGGTTGTAGAGGTCGCGCATCCGCACGCCCCGCCCGCGCAGGGCGAGCGCCCGGTGCAGCCCCTCCGACAGCTCGTGCTCGCGCCGGATGCCGCCGGGCTGCACCGTCAGCACCTCGGTGGTGCACGCCTCCGTCGCCTCGTCGAGGGCGGCCTGGATGCGGGAGGCCCCGTCCAGGACGCGGATCGCCACGCCCTCCCCGGCCTGGCCGCCCGGCGCGGTCCCGCCGAGCCCGGCGTACCACTCGAAGGCGGCGACCGCCGATCCCATCCGCCGCCGACTGGCGCTCACCTCGTCGTAGAGTCCGCGCAGCAGCCGGGTCATGACCTCCTGCGGAGAGGTCGGAACCAGCCATTCCATGTCGTCGGGGTCGGGGTGCAGCAGGGCGAGGTCCAGCAGACAGGGCACCGGCTCGGCGTCCCGGCGCGACACCCGGCCCCGCCGTACGGCCCGGGAGTACACGCGGTCCCCGGCCTCGCACAGTCGGTCAGCACCGTGAGGATGCTCCTCCGCCCCGTGCCCGGCCATCGCCCATCCCACCCCCGCCGTCCGCGTGTCGCGCGTCGTCCGCGTTTTCCGCAGCGCAACTATGCGCGGCCCCGGACCGGCTCCGCAACACGGCTCCTCCCCACGACCCCTTTGAATTCCGCCCATTTACGTGGGTTCCTCCCGGCCTCCGCCCCTCACACTGCAACAAGCTGATGCTCCCCGCGGACGCCCGGCGGGAACCCGTCCGGGTCCTCGCACGCCCGTGCGTCCCGCAACCCACCAGGTGATCACCGCGTCGCGTCCCGCCTCCGGCGCCCCGTGCGCCCCCTTGCGGTGGCGGGCGGGACGCGGTGTCCGCACGCCCAGGAGCCGACGTCGGCACCGGCGTGGCCGGGCGGCCGCCGTACCGCTCCCGTCCGGGCGAACGGGGCAACGGGCAACGGGCAACGGGCAACGGGGCCACCGGGACGCCCCGATGGCCCTCGCGGCCACCGGCCGGGGCGTGCCGGACGCAGTCTGCGGGCGCGGGCACGCCCCGTGCCCGGGCGCCCTGGTCCTCGCACCGAGGGCCGGGGGCCTCGACACCCTTGAGGGGGTCGTACGACGAGGGGGCGGCCCGGCGGGTGGCGGGTGCGGGCGCCGGAGGCGTGCCCGGCCGACGTCCAGGGGCCTGGGCGGCACTCCTGCGGCGGTGCGCGCCGACAGCACCCCGGAAAGGGGACCGGACGGTGCCCGCCCTACCGGGTCAGTGCCGGGCCCTGCGCGGGCAGCGCCGGGCTGAACCGGGTTCGGCCGGGCAGCGCCGGGCCGGGCCGGGTTCAGCCGGGCCGGGCCGGGCCGGGCCGGGTTCAGCCGGGCCGGGCCGGGCCGGGCCGGGCCGGGTTCAGCCGGGCCGGGCCGGGCCGGGCCGGGTTCAGCCGGGCCGGGCGACGCCGCAGTCCTGAGCGACCGCCGGACAGCCTGGTACGGGCTCCGCGCCGGGCAGGCGCCCGCTTCCGACGGCCTCAGGAGCCTGTACCGGCTGCGGGGGCGGGGACGGGGGCCGTCGGACGGGCACCGGCGGCCCGGCGGCCGAGCGGCCCCGGTCCGGCCCGGCGCTGCGCAGCCGAGCGGCGCCCGCTCCGACTGTGTGCGAAGACGTCCGCCCCGGCCTCGTCCACCCCGCGGGACGTGAACGGCTTCGCCCGCGCGACCGGGACCGGGACCGCAACCACGACCGGGACCGCGACCGCGACCGCGACCGGGTGGCTCGACGTGGCGGCTCCCGCCGGCTATCCGCCGACCGCCCGGCGAGCACCCGCCAGTGCACCACGAGAGCGGCGCCGTGCGACGTACGCCGACGCCGGCGGTGCTCCGGGGGCCCGTTCGGTGCCTCGCCACGGGCGGCGAGCGCCTGCCCGGCGCCGCCGTCCCTACCGGCTCACGCCGCTCAGTTCAGCCCGAGGGCCTGGCAGGTGGCCGCGTACTTGGCGGTGCAGATGTCGGACGGCTTGTAGATGCCGTCCGCGATGACGGTCTCCTTGATGTTCTTCTTCGTCAGCGCCACCACGGTGACCAGCTGGGCCGGGATCTCCTTGTCGGTGGGGCTGTCGACCTTGTCGCGGGTCAGGGCGTCGAACTCGATGTCGCGGCCCTGGACCTTGGCGACGGCCATCTCCGCGGCCGCCTCCGCCATCTGCGGGTAGGGCTTGTACACGCTCATGTACTGCTCACCGCTGAGGATCCGCTGCACCGCGGGCAGCTCCGCGTCCTGGCCGGTGATCGGCGGCAGGTCCTCGACGCCCGCGGCGCGCAGGGCCTTGATGATGCCGCCGGCCATGGCGTCGTTGGCGGAGTAGACGGCCGCGATGTTGCCCTTGCCGATCTTCTCGATCGCCTCGGCCATGTTGGACTCGGCGAGTTCCGGGCTCCAGTCCTTGGTGTCGAAGGACTCGGAGATCGTCACCCGGCCGCTCAGTTCCGACATCGCGCCGTCCTTGAACTGCTTGGCGTTCGGGTCGGTCGGCGAGCCGTTCATCATGACGATCTTGTCGGCGGTGCTGGGCGTGTCGATCGCCTCGACCAGGGTGCGGCCCTGCACCTCGCCGACCAGCTCGTTGTCGAAGGAGACGTAGGCGTCGATCGGGCCCTCGGCCAGCCGGTCGTAGGCGATGACCGGGATACCGGCGTCCTTGGCCTTCTGCACGGTGTCCGCGATGGCGTGCGAGTCGACGGCGTCGAGCAGGATGATGTCGACCCCCTCGTCGATCATCCGCTCCATCTGGGTCACCTGCGTCTCGCTCTTCGCGGCCGCGTTGGCGTACTCCGTCTTGCCCTTGTTGCCGGTGAGGTCGGCGACCTTCGCCTTGATGATGGGGTAGTCGAACTCCTCGTAACGGGTGTTCGTCTTCTCCGGCATCAGCACGCCGACGGTGATGTCGTTGCTCTTCGTCGGCGTCGCTTCGCCGCCGTCCTCCGCCGCGCTCAGCATCCCGCATCCCGCGAGCGAGAGGGACATCGTGGAGGCAGCCACGGCTATGGCGATACGACGCATTCGAGGGCTCACTTCAGGTGCGTTCCGGACATGGGTGCGACATGTTGACCCAGGTGGCTCAAAAGCCAACGCGGCAGCGACCGCCGGCGTCAAGCCGTACTACTTAACGAAGTGACAACATCACACTCCGCTTAGCGTGTGAAGACACATGGAGACGGGACGGAAACCCTCCAAAACCCCTTTACGGACCCTCCACGCGACACGAGTTCACAAAACCGTGAACGACCGCACAACTCCCCGCGTTCCTCACGGGTCGTCACCACGACGGACCGTCCGGCCGTCCCACCCGAACAGAGGACCGCATGAAGCCAGCCAGACTCGCGACGGTCGTCGTGCTCGCCACGACCGGTGGTCTCCTCGCCGCCACCACCGCGCCCGCCTCGGCGGCGACCGCCTGCGCCTCGCCGGTGTACAAGCGCCAGATCTACGCGAACACCACCTTCTCCGGCACCCCGAAGCAGACCGGCTGCGACGCGGCGATCAGCGAGAACTGGGGCACCGCCGCCCCGCTCCCCCGGATGTCCGCCGACAACTTCGCCGTCCGCTGGACCGTGACGAGGGACTTCGGCTCGGGCGGCCCCTTCACGTTCTCGATCGCCGCGCAGGACGGCGTCCGCGTGTACGTCGACGGTGTCCGCAAGGCCGACCTGTGGAAGAACGTCTCGACCACCGCGAAGAAGACGGTGAACCTGTCCCTGCCGGCGGGCAGGCACACCCTGCGCGTCGACCACGTCCACTGGACGGGCCGCGCCGACGTCTCCTTCGCCTACGGGCCCCGCACCGCCGCCACGGTCGACAAGGTCAAGCCCCTGGCCCCGACGGGCTTCGGCGTCACCTACGCCCCCGCCACCGGCAGGGCACGGCTCGCCTGGGCGAAGAACAGGGAGATGGACCTCGCGGGCTACCGGGTCTACCGCCGGCCCGCCACCGGCACCTCCTGGACCAGACTGCTCTCCAGCGCCTCCCTCACCCACACCGACACCACCCTCCCGGTGACCGGCGCCTCGTACGCCTACCAGCTGCGCGCCCACGACAAGGCGGGCAACGAGTCGGCGGGCACCGCCGTCAGGACCGTCACCACGGCCGACCGCACCGGCCCGGCACCGGTGACCGGACTGTCGGCGCTCGGCACCACCGCGGGCAACTCCCTGGTCTGGAACGCCTCCGCGGACGTCCACCACTACGAGGTGTGGGCCGCACCCGAGGGCCGGTCCGACCCGGACGGGCCCGAGACGGTGTTCCAGGCGTCGTACACGGACCGCACCGCGGAGGCCGGGACGCCCTACCGGTACGGGATCTACGCCCTGGACGCCGCCGGGAACATCTCCCCGGTCTCCGCCGGCCTGACGGTCATCCGGCCCCCCGCCTCCGCCGATCCCGCCCCGGTCGGCGTCCTGGCCACGCCCGCCGACGCGTCGACCACCCTCACCTGGACACCCGGCGAGGGATCCACGGCCGCCGGGTTCCGGGTGTACCGCAGGACGGCGCCGACCGGTGCCTGGTCCCCGCTGGGCAGCACCTCGGCACCGGCGTACGAGGACACGACCGCACCGGCCGGCAAGGCGTACTACTACGTGGCCGCCGTCGACGCCGCCGGGGACGAGTCGGTCCCCTCGGCGGAGGGCGTCGTCGAACGGCTCACCCCCGCCACGGCGACCGGCCCGGCCGCGCCCCGGCTCACGGTGGTCTCGGAGGGCGGCACGCGCTTCCCGATCAGGGTCGGCATCGCGCCCGGAGCGGGTGACGGGGGCCGTGTGCTGCGCGGCCACTCCTGGGACGTCTCCGGGGCGTGCGGCAGCAGCGGCACCCGGCTGACCACCGACGGCAGCCTGTCGTGGACCCCGTCGTACACCGGCCCCTGCACCGTCACCGTGCGGGCCGTCGACGCGTACGGGCGGCCGGGCGAGCAGAGCGCCTCGGTGGAGGTCATGGTCAGCCGGTAATCGCCGTGACCTGCGGAACCGTCGCTTCCGGCGCTGCGAGACCGGCTCCGGCGCGGGCCGGTACGCCGGTCTCGCCGCCGCCCTGGTGGCCCTCGGGGGCGCCGCCGCGTGGTTCGGCACCCGTCGCCGTCGCGCCTCGCGCGTCTGACGGTCCGCCCCGCCGGGACAGCGCGCGAAGGGGCCCGGAGGACGCGAAGGGGCCCGGAGGAATCGACCTCCGGGCCCCTCGGACGTGTTGTCGCGTCGTCAGTCCGCGGCCTGCTGCCGCTTCGGCCGCCACACGACCAGGGCGCTGGTCTGCTGGACCTCCTGGTACGGCACCAGGTCGCGCCGGTAGGAGGCGTGCACCGCGGCCTCGCGCTGCCGCATGGTCGCCGCCGCCCCGTCGAGGGCGTCCTCCAGCTCCGCGATGCGGGACTGCAGGGCCACGACCTGGTTCTCCAGCTCGATGATCCGCTTGATGCCCGCCAGGTTGATGCCCTCGTCCTGGGACAACTGCTGGACGGTGCGCAGCAGTTCGATGTCGCGGGCCGAGTAGCGGCGGCCCCGGCCGGCGGTGCGGTCCGGGGAGACCAGTCCCAGGCGGTCGTACTGGCGCAGGGTCTGGGGGTGCAGGCCGGAGAGCTGAGCCGCCACCGAGATGACGTAGACCGGGGTCTCCTGAGTCAGTTCATACGGATTGCGACGACGGCCGTCCATCACTCTCAAGCTCCCTTCGCTGCCTCGAACAGCTCCTCCCGCGGATCCTCACCCGCGGTCGCCTCGCGATACGCCTCCAGTGCGTCCCGAGCCTTCCCCGAGAGGTCCTTCGGAACACTCACCTCCACGGTGACCAGCAGATCGCCGCGGGTGCCGTCCTTGCGCACCGCGCCCTTGCCGCGCGCCCGCATGGTGCGCCCGTTGGGCGTGCCGGGCGGCAGCTTCAGCGTGAGCGACGGGCCGCCCAGCGTGGGCACCCTGACCTCCCCGCCGAGGGCGGCCTCCGTGAACGTCACCGGCACGGTCACCGTGAGGTTGTCGTCCTTGCGGCCGAAGACCGGGTGCGCGTCGACGTGGACGAGCACGTACAGGTCGCCGGCCGGGCCGCCGCGCTCACCGGGTGCTCCCTTGCCGCGCAGCCGGATGCGCTGCCCGTCGGTGACACCCGCCGGGATGCGGACCTGCATGGTGCGGGAGGACTTGGCGCGGCCGCTGCCCTTGCACTCCATGCAGGGGTGCTCGGCGATCAGGCCGCGGCCCTTGCAGTCCGGGCAGGGGTCGGTCAGCGAGAACCCGCCGCCCGAGCCACGCGCCACCTGGCCGGTGCCGACGCAGGTCGGGCACACGCGCGGCGTGCCGTTCTTGTCGCCGGTGCCGGAGCAGGCCTTGCAGGGGGACTGCGAGGACATGCGCAGCGGGACCGTCGCGCCCTCGATGGCCTCCGTGAAGGTCAGGGTGACCTCGGTGTCGATGTCCTGGCCGCGCCGGGGCTGGGTACGGGTGCCCGGGCCCGTGCCGCCGCGGTTGAACAGGCCCCCGAAGACGTCACCGAGTCCGCCGCCGAAGCCGCCGGCCCCACCGCCGGCGCCGCCACCCTGGGCGCCCCCGAAGAGGTCGCCCAGGTCGAAGTTGAAGGAGCCGCCGCCCGCGCCCGGCCCCGGACGGAAGCCGCCGTTGCCGAAGAGGGCGCGTGCCTCGTCGTACTCCTTGCGCTTCTTGGGGTCGCCGAGGATGTCGTTCGCCTCGGAGATCTCCTTGAAGCGCTCCTCGGCCTTGGCGTTGCCCTTGTTGGCGTCCGGGTGGAACTCGCGGGCGAGCTTCCGGTACGCCTTCTTGATCTCGGCCTCGGTGGCGTCCTTGGGGACGCCGAGAACCTTGTAGTAGTCCTTCTCGATGAAGTCCTTGGTGCTCATCCCCGACGTCCCTCCTTCCTCATCCGCTCGTCAAGCTCAGCCCTCGTCCGGGCCACCGCTCTCCTTGTCGTCGCCGGCCTCCGCCTCGTCGCCCTTGACGGCCTGCGCGCCCGGCTGGGGCTCGGCGACCGCCACCCGCGCGGGACGGATGGTGCGTTCGCCGATCCGGTACCCGGGCTGGAGAATCGCCACGCACGTCGTCTCGGTGACGTCCGGGGCGTAACTGTGCATCAGGGCCTCGTGGATCGTCGGGTCGAAGGGCTCGCCCTCCTTGCCGAACTGCTGCAGGCCCATCTTCGCCGCCACGGTCTCCAGCGACTCGGCGACGGACTTGAACCCGCCGACGAGTTCGCCGTGTTCCCGCGCGCGGCCGATGTCGTCGAGCACGGGCAGGAGTTCGGTCAGGAGGTTCGCGACGGCGATCTCCTTGACCGCGATCCGGTCCCGCTCGACCCGGCGGCGGTAGTTCTGGAACTCGGCCTGGAGCCGCTGGAGGTCCGCCGTGCGCTCGTCGAGCGCCTTGCGGGCCTGGTCCAGCTGGGCCACCAGTGCCACTGTCTGGTTCGCGTCCCCGGCCGGGGCCGACTCCTCCGCGGGGGCGGAGGTCTCGGCCTGCGGCTCGGCGTCTTCAGGGGTGGCGCCGGAGGGGACGTCGGGCTTCTCCTCGAAACCCGGGGTCTCCTCCGTCACGCGGCACCGTCCTTGCGCTCGTCGTCCACGATCTCGGCGTCCACCACGTCGTCGTCGGCGGCCTTGGCGCCGGCGCCCGGAGCCTCACCACCGGCGGCCTGAGCGGCCTGGGCGTCGGCGTACATGGCCTGTCCCAGCTTCTGGGAGACGGCCGCGACCTTCTCGGTGGCGGTGCGGATCTCGGCGGTGTCCTCGCCCTTGAGGGCTTCCTTCAGCTCGCCGATCGCGCCCTCGACCTCGGTCTTGATCTCGCCCGGGACCTTGTCCTCGTTGTCCTTGAGGAACTTCTCCGTCTGGTAGACGAGCTGCTCGCCCTGGTTGCGGGCCTCGGCGGCCTCGCGGCGGCGGTGGTCCTCGTCCGCGTACTGCTCGGCCTCCTGGCGCATGCGGTCGACCTCGTCCTTCGGCAGCGAGGAGCCGCCGGTGACGGTCATCTTCTGCTCCTTGCCGGTGCCGAGGTCCTTCGCCGTCACGTGCATGATGCCGTTGGCGTCGATGTCGAAGGAGACCTCGATCTGCGGGACGCCACGCGGGGCCGGCGGCAGACCGGTCAGCTCGAACATCCCGAGCTTCTTGTTGTACGCCGCGATCTCGCGCTCGCCCTGGTAGACCTGGATCTGCACGGAGGGCTGGTTGTCCTCGGCGGTGGTGAAGATCTCGGACCGCTTGGTCGGGATCGTCGTGTTCCGCTCGATAAGCTTGGTCATGATGCCGCCCTTGGTCTCGATGCCGAGGGACAGCGGGGTGACGTCGAGGAGCAGGACGTCCTTGACCTCGCCCTTGAGGACACCGGCCTGGAGCGAGGCGCCGATGGCGACGACCTCGTCCGGGTTCACACCCTTGTTGGCGTCCTTGCCGCCGGTCAGCTCCTTGACCAGCTCGGCGACGGCGGGCATACGCGTGGAACCACCGACGAGAACGACGTGGTCGATCTCGGAGAGGTTGATGCCGGCGTCCTTGATGACGTTGTGGAACGGCGTCTTGCAGCGCTCCAGCAGGTCCGCGGTCAGCTGCTGGAACTGGGCGCGCGTGAGCTTCTCGTCCAGGTGCAGCGGGCCCTCGGCGGACGCCGTGATGTACGGCAGGTTGATCGAGGTCTCGGTGGACGAGGACAGCTCGATCTTGGCCTTCTCGGCGGCCTCGCGGAGGCGCTGGAGGGCCATCTTGTCCTTGGCGAGGTCCACGCCGTGACCGGACTTGAACTGCTGCACCAGGTAGTCGACGACACGCTGGTCCCAGTCGTCACCACCGAGGTGGTTGTCACCGTTGGTGGCCTTCACCTCGACGACGCCGTCACCGATCTCCAGGAGGGACACGTCGAAGGTGCCGCCACCGAGGTCGAAGACGAGGATCGTCTGGTCGTCCTTGTCGAGGCCGTAGGCGAGCGCGGCCGCGGTGGGCTCGTTGACGATGCGCAGGACGTTGAGACCGGCGATCTCACCGGCTTCCTTCGTCGCCTGGCGCTCGGAGTCGTTGAAGTACGCCGGGACGGTGATGACCGCGTCGGCCACCTTCTCGCCCAGGTACGCCTCGGCGTCCCGCTTCAGCTTCTGCAGGATGAACGCGCTCATCTGCTGCGGGTTGAACTGCTTCCCGTCGAGCTCGATCTTCCAGTCGGTGCCCATGTGGCGCTTCACCGAGCGGATGGTCCGGTCCACGTTCGTGACCGCCTGGCGCTTGGCCACCTCGCCGACCAGCACCTCGCCGTTCTTGGCGAAGGCGACGACGGACGGCGTGGTCCTGGCACCCTCGGCGTTGGTGATGACGGTGGGTTCGCCGCCCTCCAGAACGCTGACGACGGAGTTCGTTGTGCCCAGGTCGATGCCGACCGCACGTGCCATGGTGATCTTCCTCCAGCTGACTTGAGTGGAACAGGCTCAAGTGTGCACGACACTCACCGCCGGGTCAACAGACATGAGTCGGCCGGACTCAACTCTTATCCGTTCCTTACACGCAAGGAGCCGTTGACCTGCGGCGACGCGATGTGACGAGGTGCCCGCAAGGGTGATTCCACCGACTCCCGCGGGGGCTGAAGCAGGGACACGGGTTGACGCCGGGGGCGGTGAGGGTGCTGCGGAGACAGGTCCTGCCGCGCGCGGGCACCCTGGCCCGCACGCGCCTCCAAACCCGTGCGCCCCCGTCCCGCACGCGTCTCCGTGCCGGTGCGACCCTGTCCCGGCACGCGCGCGCGTACGCGCCACAGCACGAGGACGACGACGGGCACGCCGCCCGCGACCCAGGACACGGCCGGCGCGCCCAGCACCCCGGTGTGCGCCAGCGTCCCCACGAGCACCCCCGGGAAGGCGAGCGCACCGACGGCCACCGTCGCCCCCGCCGGGGTGAGGCCGAGCCGGCGCAGCCGGTGGGCGAGATGGTCGGGGCCGCGGCGCAGCAGCGGGCGCCCGGCCGTGCGCCGGGCCAGCACGACGAGGGCGACGTCGGCCACGGCGACCGCGGTGAGCGCGAACAGCACCCCCGCCCCGGTGGCCGCGTCCTGCCCCGCGCGCGTGGTGACGGCCGCCGCGGCGAGCAGGAAACCGGTGAACATGGCGCCGCAGCCGCCGAGCGCCACGCGCGCGGGAGGCCAGTTGTGCATGAGGAAGCCGGTCAGCGCGGCGGCGAGCACGCTCAGCAGCACCGCCAGACCGTCCATCACCTCGGCCGCGGCACAGGCGGCCACGCCGAAGGCGGTGACGACCCCGACGGTGCCGCCCACCCCTTCGGCGTGGTCGAGCGCCCGGAAGGCGAGGGCGACGCAGGCGATCCAGCCGACGGCGGCGACCCCGGCGGGCACACCGGTGTCGGCGTACGGGACGACGAACGCCGCCGCCACGGCCGTACCGACGAGGAGGAACCGGGTCTTCAGCCGCCAGGCGTCCGCCACCAGCCCGAGGGCGGCGACGCCCGCCCCGGCGGCGAGCAGCGCGCCGATCCCCTCGCCGAGCGGCGCGAGGCCGGTGCGGTCGCCGGTGACGGCGACCCCGCAGGTGGCGAGCACGACGGCCACGCCCCCGGACAGCGGCACGCGTCGCTGCCGCTGCCGCCGGTCGAGCAGCCCGAGTCGCAAGGCGGGGACGCGCAGCAGCGCGGCGAGGACGGCGGCGAGGAGCAGGGCGGTGGCGGCGGCGACGATCCCGTAGAGCACGGCTATAAATTAGTCATAAATGTATCTATTTGGTACGAATAACACGATCCGATTTCCCCCGCCCCCCGAGCCGGACCCGAGTCGCTCCCCCGAGCCACATCAGGGCCGGACCCGAGTCGCCCCCCCCCCCCCCGAGTCGCCCTCCAAGCCACCCCTGAGCCACCTCCGGACCGCCCCCGGGCCGCCCTGGGACCGGGCCCCCCGGCGCCGTTCCGGCACCGGACCTGAGGTGACCCTCAGCGATCCAGATCACCCCGTGCCCGGCTACAGTGCGGCGGAAGATAGGGGTAGTCTCAGACGGACTGCATAAGTTACCGCTTAGTAATGTCGGCGCCGCCGACGAAACCCCGCAAACCTCGCAGGCCCGAGGAGCCCCCATGCAACTCGCCGCGATCATCGTGTCGCTGGCCCTGACCGTGGTCGGCGTCGCCCTGCTCGCCCGTGCCATCGGCCAGTTCGTCCGGTACTTCAAGCTGGGCCAGCCGGTCCCGGCCGGCACCCGGACCGACAACCCCTACCAGCGCAGCGTGACACTCGTGCGCGAGTTCCTCGGCCACACGCGCATGAACCGCTGGGGCGTCGTCGGCATCGCCCACTGGTTCGTGGCCGTCGGCTTCCTGACGCTGCCGCCCACCCTGGCACAGGCGTTCGGCCAGCTCTTCCAGGCCGACTGGACGCTGCCGCTGATCGGCACGTTCCTGCCGTTCGAGATGTACATCGAGTTCATCGGCGTGATGACGATCCTCGGCATCGCCGTGCTCATCGTGATCCGCCTGCTGAGCCTGCCCTCGCGGCCCGGCCGCAAGTCCCGCTTCGCGGGCTCCAAGTCCGGTCAGGCGTACTTCGTCGAGTACGTCATCCTCACCATCGGCCTCGCCATCTACGTGCTGCGCGGCCTCGAGGGCGCGCTCCACCACGTGGACCACTACGAAGCGTCGTACTTCGCCTCGTACCCGCTGGTGCTCGCCTTCAAGGGCCTGTCGGTCGGCGCGCTGCAGAACCTCGTCTACCTCACCGCGATGATCAAGATCGGGACGTCCTTCGTCTGGATGATCGTCGTCTCGCTGAACACCAACATGGGTGTCGCCTGGCACCGCTTCCTCGCCTTCCCGAACATCTGGTTCAAGCGCGAGGCGACCGGTGGCACCGCCCTGGGCGCCCTCCAGCCGATGACCTCCGGCGGCAAGCCGATCGACTTCGCCGACCCCGGCGACGACGACGTCTTCGGCGTCTCCCAGGTCGAGCAGTTCTCCTGGAAGGGCCTGCTGGACTTCTCCACCTGCACCGAGTGCGGGCGCTGCCAGTCGCAGTGCCCCGCCTGGAACACCGGCAAGCCGCTCTCCCCGAAGCTCCTGATCATGTCGCTGCGGGACCACGCGCACGCCAAGGCCCCCTACCTGCTCGCGGGTGGCGGCAAGACCATGGAGGGCGAGGAGAAGGCGTCCGAGGAGCAACTCAAGGACGTCCCCGCCGCCGCGCTGGCAGAGGCCGAGCGCCCCCTCATCGGCACCGCCGAGGAGAACGGCGTCATCGACCCGGACGTTCTGTGGTCCTGCACCACCTGCGGCGCCTGCGTCGAGCAGTGCCCGGTCGACATCGAGCACGTCGACCACATCGTCGACATGCGCCGCTACCAGGTGATGATCGAGTCCTCGTTCCCGTCCGAGGCGGGCACGATGCTCAAGAACCTGGAGAAGAAGGGCAACCCCTGGGGCCTGGCCAAGAAGCAGCGCCTGGAGTGGACGAAGGAAGTCGACTTCGAGGTGCCGGTCGTCGGCAAGGACATCGAGGACCTCTCCGAGGTCGAGTACCTGTACTGGGTCGGCTGCGCCGGCGCCCTCGAGGACCGCGCCAAGAAGACCACCAAGGCCTTCGCCGAACTCCTCCACATCGCGGGCGTCAAGTTCGCGATCATGGGCGGCGACGAGAAGTGCACCGGTGACTCCGCCCGCCGCCTCGGCAACGAGCCCCTGTTCCAGGAGCTCGGCATGGAGAACGTCATGGCGCTGAACACGGCGTTCGGCGAGGAGACGGACGACGAGGGCAAGGTCACCGAGGAGTCCCGCAAGCCGAAGTCGGCGAAGAAGATCGTCGCCACCTGCCCGCACTGCCTCAACACCCTCGGCAACGAGTACCCGCAGCTCGGCGGCGACTACGAGGTCATCCACCACACCCAGCTGCTCCAGCACCTCGTCGACGAGGGCAAGCTGATCCCGGTGACCCCGGTCGACGGCCTCATCACCTACCACGACCCGTGCTACCTGGGCCGCCACAACAAGATCTACTCGCCGCCGCGGGAGATCATGACCGCGGTGCCCGGACTGCGCCAGCAGGAGATGCACCGCCACAAGGAACGCGGCTTCTGCTGCGGCGCCGGCGGCGCGCGGATGTGGATGGAGGAGCGGATCGGCAAGCGCATCAACAACGAGCGCGTCGACGAGGCCCTGTCCCTGAACCCCGACATCGTCTCCACCGCCTGCCCGTTCTGCCTCGTCATGCTCACGGACTCCGTGAACGGCAAGAAGAACGAGGGCAAGGCCAAGGAGTCCGTCCAGGTCGTGGACGTCGCCCAGCTCCTCCTCGACTCCGTCAGGACCCCGGTCGACGACGAACCCCCCGCGGGCTCGGCCGAGTCGGAGACCGAGCCGGAGCCCCAGCCGGTGAAGTGACCGCCGGCGACGGTACCTTGCGGCGCCCCCCGTCCCCCGTGGACGGGGGGCGCCGTCGTCCCGGCCGCCGTACCGCGCGTCCCGGGCCGCCGGCACCGGTGCCCGTCCCGGGGCTCCCCCGGACGGTCGTACGGGTCTCCCCTTAGGGGATGTCACAGGTCGGCCGCAATGCCGCTTCCGGAGGGCCCGGCCCCGTACGTCACTCTCCGGGACCAGGTACGTTCGATGACGTGGCTGGATTCAGGATCGGACGTGGCGGCCGGGACGGCCGCGCCCCGCAAGCGCGACCCCATGACCCTCCCCGCGGGCGGCAGACGCCCCCGGGGCCGTCTCCGCACGGCTACTCGCCCGCGCAGCAGCCGTACCCACCGCAGCAGCGGCCGCAGTACGGCGGCGGCGGAGGCCAGCAGTGGCCCCCGTCGAACGGCGGTGGCCAGGGCGGCGGCGAGCCGGAGTACTTCGGCGGCGGCGACCACTACGGCGCGCCCCCGCACGACCCGTACGCGGCGAACAACCCGGGTCACACCCAGGCGTTCTCGATCGACGACCACCAGCAGTACAACCAGGGCGAGACGTACCACGCGGGCGCCGCGGCCCCGGCCGGTCCGACCGGCCCGCGCCTGCACTGGAAGCAGCTCCTGCGGGGCGTCGTCCTGTCCCCCGGCCAGACCTTCCTGCGGATGCGGGACTACACGCTGTGGGGCCCCGCCCTCGTCGTCACCTTCCTCTACGGCCTGCTCGCGGTGTTCGGCTTCGACGACACCCGTGCGGACACGATCAACGCGACGCTGTCCAACGCGATCCCGATCGTCCTGACGACGGCCGTGGCGATGGTGATCAGCTCCTTCGTCCTGGGCGTCGTCACCCATACCCTGGCCCGCCAGCTCGGCGGTGACGGCGCCTGGCAGCCCACGGTCGGCCTCTCCATGCTGATCATGTCCCTCACGGACGCCCCGCGCCTGGTCTTCGCCATGTTCCTGGGCGGCGACGCGTCGTTCGTGCAGCTGCTGGGCTGGGCCACCTGGGTCGCCGCCGGCGCCCTCCTCACCCTCATGGTGAGCCGCTCCCACGACCTGCCCTGGCCGAAGGCCCTCGGCGCGTCGGCGATCCAGCTGGTCGCCATCCTGTCGATCGTGAAGCTGGGCACGTTCTGACCCCCCGGCACCGACACCGAGAAAGGCCCCCGGACGTCCGGGGGCCTTTCTCGTTCCAACGGTGCGGCCGCCGTCCGGGGGCGGCACGCGTCAGACGATCAGCTCGGGCCGCGGTTCCGGTTTCCGCGCCGGCGCGGCCTCCGGTTCCCACCGCGTGGTCGTCCGCACGTAGCCGTGGACCACCGAGCCCATCGCCAGCAGGAGAAGCGGTCCGAACACCCACGGGTGCTCGGCCATCTCCGACGGCAGGTAGCGGTACGACACCAGGAGCGCGGTGAAGACCGCCGCGCCGTACGCGGCCAGCAGGAGCCCCGAGCGGTCCCAGCCCCGGTCGAACGCGCGCAGAGCCGCCTCGATGGTGAGCGTGAACACCACTCCGGCGATGAGGTCGGCGCCGTAGTGGTAGCCGAATCCCAGCGTCGCGCAGAGGGTGGCGATCAGCCAGAAAGTGCCCGCGTACCGCAGGACGCGCGGGCCCTTCCTGGAGTGGATGAAGATCGCGGTGGCCCACGCCGTGTGCAGGCTGGGCATGCAGTTGCGCGGGGTGATCTCGTCGAAGGACATGGGGCGCGGGGGCTGGAGCGGCGGCGGTGTCTGCGGCCACAGGTCGGCCACGGCCCAGGGCTCGCTGGGCGGCATGTCCGGCGCCCACAGGCTGACGTCCGCCCAGTGCTCGGCGCCCGTGCCGTAGGCGAAGATCGGCCCGACCACCGGGTAGATCATGTAGAAGGCCGGACCGATCAGGCCGATCACCAGGAAGGTGCGCACCAGGTGGTGGCGCGGGAAGCGGCGCTCGACCGCCACGTTGCGCAGCTGGTACAGCGCGGCGACGACCGCGGCGACCGCGAGCTGGCCGTAGACGAAGTCGAGGAAGTTGAAGCCGATCGGGCCGCTGGCCTCCACGACCCGGCCGACCAGCCACGAGGGGTCGCCCAGCGCGTGGTCGGCGGTCGCCACGTACTGGTCGAGCACGAGCGGGCGGGTCTGCGAGGTGATGAGCAGCCAGGTGTCACCCGTCTTGCGGCCGGCCATCAGCAGCAGGGCCAGCGCGACCCCCTTCAGCAGCAGGACGCGTTCCGGGCCGGTGCGGCGCGTGACGGCGACGACCGCGCAGCCGAGGGTCACCCACAGGGCGCCGTTGCCGAAGGGGTGGCCTTCGGTCACCTCGACGCCGGCCGCCCACCGGACCGACAGGAAGGCGAGATCGACACCGATCGCGGCGCCGACGGCGATCAGCCGTTGCCGCCAGGTGAGCACCACCATCATCAACGCCATGGAGGCGTACAGCAGGCCACCCGACTTGGGCGGGAGGATCACTTCCCGCGCCTGCGTGGTCATCGGCCCCGGCAGGCCGAGACGACGCGCCACGAGTTCCAGCGCGACGAGGAAGCCGAGGGCCACGGTCATCCCCGCGGCCCACAGGATCGTCCGGGGCTGACGCCACCCGGAGAACTCGGTTCTGCCTTTTATTCGCGAAAACACCCGCGATGCTATAGATATCAAGTGTTTGACCGATTTAATAGTTTTCGACTGACCAAGATGATCAACACGCCGGATGGCATGGTTTTCCGGTGAAGGAAGGGCGACAGGGGCGTTCATCGCGAGTTCGAACATGTTAGCGGCGCGGTACGAACGGGTTACGCGGAAGGCCCAAATCGTGAGCGGGCCATCCGGATCACCGAGGTCACCGGCGCGGAGCCGGCCGGCGGCGGCGGCCGGCGGCGGCGGCCGGCGGCGGCCTCGACCGGGTCCGAGTGGGGAAGCGACCGGAAAAGACGAGCGGGGAAACAGCCGGAAAAGGCGAACGGCCGGAAAGGACGAGCGACCGGAAAAGCCGAACGGCCGGGACCACCGCGGCGGTCCCGGCCGTCAGCGCTCCCGGCTCAGGTCAGAGAGCTTCCTTGGACGGAGTGACCGGCTCCCCCGACCTGCGGACGACGGGCAGGACACTCCACGGGAAGTTGATCCAGTCGTCGGTGCGCTTCCAGACGTATTCGCACTTCACGAGGGAGTGGGACTTCTCGTAGATCACGGCGCTGCGGACCTCGGCGACGGCGTCGAGGCAGAAGTCCCGCACCAGCTTGAGGGTCTTGCCGGTGTCGGCGACGTCGTCGGTGATCAGGACCTTCTTGTCGGAGAAGTCGATCGCGTTGGGCACGGGCGCGAGCATGACGGGCATCTCGAGGGTGGTACCCACACCGGTGTAGAACTCGACGTTCACCAGGTGGAGGTTCTTGCAGTCGAGTGCGTACGCGAGGCCGCCGGCGACGAACACCCCGCCGCGGGCGATGCTGAGCACGATGTCGGGCTCGTAGCCGTCGTCCACGATGGTCTGGGCGAGTTCACGGACGGCGACGCCGAACCGCTCGTAGCTGAGGTTCTCCCGTGCGCCGCTCATACGCCGCTCACACCTGGGTCCGGTGGAAGTTGAGGAAGGAGCGGGAGGCGGTCGGTCCGCGCTGCCCCTGGTACCGGGACCCGTACCGCTCGCTGCCGTAGGGGTGCTCGGCGGGCGAGCTGAGCCGGAACATGCACAGCTGCCCGATCTTCATGCCCGGCCACAGCTTGATGGGCAGGGTGGCGAGGTTGGACAGCTCGAGGGTGACGTGCCCGGAGAAGCCGGGGTCGATGAAACCGGCGGTCGAGTGCGTGACGAGCCCGAGCCGGCCGAGCGAGCTCTTGCCCTCGAGCCGGGAGGCGAGATCGTCGGGAAGCGTGATGACCTCGTAGGTGGAGGCCAGGACGAACTCACCGGGGTGCAGGATGAACGGCTCGTCGCCCTCCGGCTCCACCAGCCGTGTGAGGTCCGCCTGCTCGACCGAGGGGTCGATGTGCGGGTACCGGTGGTTCTCGAACACCCGGAAGTAGCGGTCGAGGCGCACGTCGACGCTGGACGGCTGCACCATGGATTCGTCGTAGGGATCGATCCGTACCCGTCCGGCGTCGATCTCGGCCCGGATGTCCTTGTCAGAGAGAAGCACGCCCTGAGGATACGCAAGGCGCGCGGACCGGCCGTCATCAGGACGATTCCGCGCGCCAGGCTGCTGCCACTGGTGCCGCTCGCTGCTCCCGCAGCTCGCCGCTACCGCTTCTCGCCGTTACCGCCTCTCGAAGGTCACCGGCACCACACTGCGGAGCCGGGCGCACCGAGGACACCGGACGAGCCGTCCGGGACCGAGCCGCTCGGCCTGCTGCATCGGGAACGAAGCGGTGCTGAACACGTGCCCATCGGCACAACGGACGACGGTGTGAGCCATCAAGTCGTCGAGTCCCTTCCCCAAGAGCCACGTCCGGCTGCTGCTCGCCGGACGACGAAAGCCACATTACGGGAGGAACGAGACGACCCTCCAGGCGGCACTCCGTCCACCCCGGGCCCCTCTCCGACCTCTCTACCGTACGCCCCAACTCCCGCCCCGGGCACCCGGATCCCGCCCCTCGAAACACACTCGGCCCCCAGGGCTTCAGCGCCGGGGGCCAAGGATGAGGTAGAGTGACCCCGCGATCAGACACCGGCCCGACCGGCGTCTTACGCGGGTGTAGTTTAATGGTAGAACATCAGCTTCCCAAGCTGAGAGCGCGAGTTCGATTCTCGTCACCCGCTCCACGAAGAAGGCCCAGGTCATCGACCCGGGCCTTCTTTATTGTCTGGACCGATCAGGGAATTCGCACCGTTTGTACACTCTGTCCGACGGTTGAGCTGTGGCCCGCGCACGCGGTGCTTCCCAGCAGAGGTGAACGCGCGCGGCCGCAGCAGGATGTTCCGAAAAGCGTGTCAGCTTGTTCAGAGTTGGCCGACTGCAGACAGGACAAGCACGCAGAGGCCCATCGACGTGGCAAAAGCAGTGCCGCCGTAAAGGACTGCCTCAGCGAATGCGGCTCCGGTGCTGGTCTTCAGGATCCCAGCGACAAGAGCCACCACGAGCGAGAACAGCGCTGCCACGAGCAGCCACAGGTACCTCGTTCCGGATCGTGACTCGGACGGCGGAGCATTCACAGAAGTCTTCCTTCGCGGACGGACTGAAAGGAGAGGAGTGCGTCATTCGGGGACCAGAACGCCGGTCAGCAGATGCGCGGCGAGTGTGCTGCGGTGCTGAGTCGCGGCCTGGATGAGTTCGCGGTGCGCGGTGATCTGCGCGTTCACGGCATCCAGCACGGCACTGATTCGTCGCTGGTGGGCAAGGGGCGGCAGCGGTACGGGCAGAAGTGCCAGTGTGGCGGCGCTGAGGGAAGGAACGGCGGTGCCGCGGGCGTACTCCTTGAGCCAGTGCACCGTCTCCGGCAGAGACAAGTAGGCGAGCAGGTAGCCGGGGAGGACAAGTGGCTCCCCATCCGTCTCCAGGGCACGCAGCCGCAGCAGATTGGTGCTGAACAGCCAACCGTCCTGCGCCTTCTCGACCAAGGCAGGGGGCATCTGGGCACCGGAACGCACGCACAGAATGTCCCCGGGCCTGAGACGGAACCTTGCCAGTGCGCGGGCGACATCCACGCTTACTTTCTCCATGTCACGATCGTCGATACGACCCTCACGCAGGTGCTTGGGCATCACGACACGGAGATCGCCTGCCGCGGAGCGAACCTCGGCCGGCAGACGTGTGTAGGACGGACCAGCCATGATGTCGACCAGTTCTCCCAGCGGAACCCGACGCCAGTCATGAGGTAGCCCGTCGTACGAGAGCACGGTGGCTGACGGCAAGGGGCCGTACGAGAGCGCATCGACCGTGCCGTCCACGGCTTTCGTTCGACGCCTCGCCTCGGCGAGCACCCGCTCTGTGGTTGCTGCCTCGGTAGCCGCTTCAGCTGGTGACGCCGTGGACATCCATCGGTCCGCATAGTCGGCGGGGCTGAGCGAGTAACCGGCAGCCCGCACCGCCTCCAGCGGAGCAGCGACCGCAAGATGGCCCGCGCTCTGCCGACCGAGGCGGAATCCGGTCCCTCGTCGCCATGCCTGAACGGTTCTCGTGACAGCCCCGACGTGTTCGTCGGAGAGGACTCGGGGTCCGCGAGTCGCCTTGTCACCCAGGTCCCGGGCGTCCACGAACAGGATCTCCTCGCGCACCGCCGCGGAACTCCGCAAGAACCACAAGCAGACGGACACCTGAGCCCCGGAAAAGAGCTGAGGCGGCAACGCGACAATGCATTCGACGGCGCCATCCTCCACCAGCCTGCTCCGGATCTCCCGCTCCCGGACGTCTGTGGAGGTGCCCGCGCTGACCGGCATCACCACACCCGCACGGCCCTCGTCCTTGAGCGACACCAGGACGTGCTGGAGCCAGGCGAAGGCAGGACTACCGGAGGGAGGCGGTCCGTACGGCCAGTCGATGCCCTCACGCGGCTTCGGCACGGCCCCGTGAGCGTTGAAAGGCGGATTGGTCAGAATTAGATCGGCTCGGTGGCCCTTCGGCCAGGCACGTTCGTTCCATGGGGCCGCGGTGCCAGCTTCCAGTTCGACCGGAATACCGTGCAGCGCGAGGTTCATTCCGGCGAGCCGAAGTGTGCCGCGCTGCGGACTCTCACCACGCAGAGACAGAGGCACGACACCACCGAGGCGTTCAGCGACTCCGTCAAGCATCTCGCCTGCGCGCGCATACGGGTCGTAGACGCGTCGCGCGGAGTCCTCGTCCCCTAGGGCGGCGTCCCGCATCAGCCGCACCACGGCACGTGGAGTGAAGAACTCTCCGCTGGGAAGCGCGGCTCGGGAGCCGAATTGATCCACCAGTTGTCGGAACTCGTCGATCCCCAAGCCGTCGGTCAGGCGGATCACCTCGACAACATCCCCGTACTCCCGAGGTTCCAGCCTGACGATGGCTGTCCGCATGCCCGGCGGCACACCGCGCAGGCGCAGTGCCTCGTCGGCTGCCTCCCCGATCTCCTGCAACAACGCCGCCGTGGCAGCCCTCGATCGAGACTGCACCGTACGCGGGAGCGACATCGAGCGCGGGCTTCCGCTCACCTGAAGAAAGACCAGGGAGAGGAGCAAGGCAAGG
Source organism: Streptomyces sp. NPDC048734 (assembly GCF_043198675.1). Taxonomy (NCBI): domain Bacteria; kingdom Bacillati; phylum Actinomycetota; class Actinomycetes; order Kitasatosporales; family Streptomycetaceae; genus Streptomyces; species Streptomyces sp. NPDC048734. Next base: position 248,501 of record NZ_JBICUZ010000003.1, read on the forward strand.
TAGTCCGTCATCGATGCGCCGCCGCGCACGGCGTCTGCCATCGGTCCCAACAATTGCGCAAGTTGCCGCGCACGCTCTTCTTCGTCGCTCAACGGACCGCTGCCTGTTGCCTCATCACCCAGTGCGGCCGCTCCCTGGCGGGCATCGTCCGACGCGACGAGGTTCCGCCGCATACGGTCGGCATAGGTGAACCCGGCCGGCTCGTCGGACGCACGCGCACGTGACGGGATCTGACGGGAGTCGAGCCAGCGGAGGACCGCCCGTAGACTGAATAGTTCCGTTTCCCCCGTCCTGACCGGCTCCGGATAATCCTCGTACCGACGTTGCCAGTTGGTGACCGCCGGCCGCATCACCCCTGCCAGTTCCGCGAGTTCGGCCCTCGACAGCAGGCGATCGTCGCTGAGACCCGTACCGTCCATGAAACCCCCGTACACCGTCCTGGTTGCTCTCGATGAGGGAACGGTAGAGAGGCGACAGTGGGAGCGTCAATCAGCGCACCGACGGTGCGCACATCGACAAGCGGGCAAGACACATGGGTCGCGCTTCAGATTTTCAAGGACCACCAAGGAGCTGAGCAGCTACTTTGCCCTACCGTCACCCTCTTTTGCTACCCGATCACCGAGAGGTGAAGAGCATCTCTTGTTAAGGGTCTACCTGAGAAGGGCTTGCGCCAGTCTGCGGATCAAGAAGCCCCACCGCAGGCTCTTCCTGGATGATCGACGTATGGCAACACAGCCCGGTCCCTCTGGTCTTCGCCGTGCCAAGTCCGCTCGGCGCGCCTGCCACCCTCTCCGAGCTCGTCGGCCCTCAGCACGGCACAGTGACCTTGCCGCTGCATCTGGCGCGGCCGGGGCTGACCACGTTCGATCTCGATCAGCCGCGGTTGTGGATGAACTACTGCCGGATCGTCCTGACCGAGGGAGCGCAAGACGATCTGGTCCAGTTCCTCAGTCGCGACCTTCTGGTCGGCCTATGGCCCACACTGCGCACACTGGTCAGCCGTGATGTCCGGGAGGTGTGGGAGAGCTCCTTCGACGAGCTGGCTCACGAAGCCCAGGCCACTGCGTGAACCTCACGGAAGTGAGGCCGACGTAGCGCGGACAGCATGGTGGAGACACGACTGCATGTGTTCTCAGCGACCGTTCCCACCCTGCCGCACAGCATCCGTGCGCACCAGAGCCGCACGAGTTGCCCGAGCACCGTCACTCCCGAGCGAAGAACGCGAGTTCGACTCTCGTCGTATCAGAGCGGGAGATCGTCGGGGAGTACCCGGAACGCCTTATGGTGGCCCAAGGGGCGTACGGCCCGGAAGTCACGTCGGTCGAGGGTGAGGATCGCGTCCGTGTCGTAGTCGGCAGCGAGCGCCACGTTGACCGCGTCAGCGAGGTCGAGGTCCAGCGCACGGTAGCGGACACGGACGGACTGGGCGGCGCCCAGGTGGTCCTCCGTGATCTCCGGCATGACGACACGCCCCCGGCTCATCCAGCGCCGGAGGTCGTCGACCGCGCCGAGGGCGGCCTCCCTGCCGAGCTCGCGCGTGGCGACGTGATCCAGTTCGGCCAGCAGCAGCGGGGACATGACCAGGAGGCCGGCCGCCATGATCGCCTCGTTCGCCGCCCGGTGTTCCGGGTGAGCCGAGTCCAGGGCCGCCAGGAGACCGGACGTGTCGGCGATGACAATGATCACGCGGCGGTTCCGGAATCCGGGTCGGTCCCACGGCGGACAGCGTCGGCGACCGTGTCACGCACCTCCGATCTGGAGGGTGTGCGTCCCGTCCCCTCGAAGGTGCGCGAGAACAGCGGCTCGTCCCAGACCCTGTTCGCCATGGCCGCGAGGTGGATGCCCTGACGGATGATCTCGGCCTCACTTATCCCCCGACGCTTCGCGGCCTCCTTGATGATCGCCAGGTCTTCGGGGTCGGCGTAGACGTTCGTGCGCTTCATGGACATGTACCAAGAGTAGTTCATGTACCGGATTGACACACGTAGGTGCCTCGTCCGTCGGCTCATCGGATGCCGCGATCGCAGACGACGAAATTGGCCGCGCTCACCATGGGTGTGCGGCATCGAGCTGTGGCCCCGCAACGTGCTCGCCGCATCTTGCACCGAACCACTTCTCGTGGAGGTCGAAGTCCGTAGGGGTGATCCCGCATTCTGTGATCTTCCGAGCCGAGGCGAGGGCCCGGCAGCCATGCGCGACCGCAACTGCCGCGCTCAGTCGCTCTGCGCATGCCCAAGCCCGCACACCGAGCAGTCCACATCAGAGCAGTGGCCGTCCACCTCGCAGTGTCGTGCCCACAGTGTGCCCTTCAGAGCGGACACCTACGGTCAACAGCGGTGCCACAGGACGCCCACGCCTACCGCAGCACATTGAATCCACGCAGGTCAGCAGCCTCACGCTCGCGCAAGCGCCGTCGCTTCCCGAGCTGAGAGCGCGAGTTCGATTCTCGTCACCCGCTCCAGCAGAAACCCCCGGGTCGATGACCCGGGGGTTCTTTGTTGTCCAGACCGGTGGAGGGCTGCGCACCACATCCGCACCACAAGGGCGCGGTCAGCTGCCCGTGGGCTTCTCGTTGTGGTGGGCGGAGCCGCCGTGGTCCCTGGAGGTCGTCTTGTTCCGATGCTTCATCCCGGGATGGCCGTTTGGTCCCGTGATGTCGGGTCGCGCCAGGAGATGGTGGCTTCACCGGTGAGGCGCGGGCCGTCAGGTCGGTCACGGTGAGGTGGATCATGGCTTCGGAGCGGGTGGGAAGGGTTTCGCAGTCGTGAGCCGGGCGGCGGTGGGACATCAGCCACCCGTAGGTCAGTTCCACGGCCCAGCGTTTCGGCAGCGGGGTGAATCCTCTGGTGCCAGGTGTGCGTCGGCGTTGGAAGCACGGAACAGGTGGCCTCGTCGGACACCGCTCCTGCCGCAGCCTTTGTGGCGGCCGCATTGCGACGTCCCGTTTTATGGCCATTCCATTTGAGTAGCCGTACTCAGGCGTGCGGCCATCTGTCCGGTTCAGCATGATGAACATGTTGAAGTGGGTCCTGGACCTTGGCCTGGCAATCCTGTTGTCAGGGCTCGAAGTGGCCGCGCTGGTCGCCTTCTGGTTCGTCGAAGGCATGAAGAAGTGGGCTGCCAAGGGAGGGCCGGTTCCCGGTGAGACGAGTCGGCTCTTCCTGGTACTGAGCGTGGGGTCGACTTCCTCGGCGCTGATCAGCTACGGCTTCTCTTGGGCTGATCTGCCGATGGCCTGCGCGTCGCAGGCGGGCGTGGCGGCACTTTCCACGTCGTTGCTGATCTTGGGTGCGGGAACCGAATGCGGCAGGCGGATCAGCCGATACCGATTACGGCGCCGACTTCGCCGAGAACGCCGTCGTCGGCACGAGTCCCGACGCGAGGGCGGTGGACACGTAAGGGACGAGACGACCCCTCGGGCCGGTGACTCCCGGATCGAACCGCGCGATCACCCCCTTGTCTGCGCCGCCAAGTAGCCTGACCCGCAGCGTGCTTGCCCGGCCCTCCCCTGCGGATCAGGGCGCTCTACGGCACTCGCCGGCCGGACAAGGGGGCAGCGGGCTCGCAGTACGGCGCTCGGGTGGCCCTCACCGGCAGGGCTTCGGCGTAGTTTGACGTCGTCCGTTTTGATCATGTGAGGCCGAGAAGGGCAAGGGGCCGGGTTTGGTCTCGGACTGCCCGGCGGAGGCCGGAGGCGATGTTGCGGGCGCCGGTCAGGCGGAGAACTCCGATCTCGAGGTTTCCGTGGGTGGCCATCGCTCTGGGAGTGTTTCCGGTCCGTAGCCGGGAGGCGTCCTCGGCGAAGGTGACGACCGTGCCGGCCAGATCCTCGAGGATGTCGGGCAGAGGCCGGAAGCGGGTGATCTCGTCGGTCTTCTCACCGACGTCCGTCTGGGCCAGGACCAGTGCGTCCACGTGGTCGCAGGCGGCCAGGAGGTGGATCTTCCGCCCCTTCGCGCGGGCCGCACCCCGCAGCGACTCCCCGTCGACCGCGAGCCCTCGCAGCCCTTGTCCCCTTGCCCCCTTGTCCCCTGGTCTGCCGGTCCGCGATCCAGGCTCCGACCGCCCGGTCCAGGGCGTCCGCGTCGATTCCGGCGAGCAGCCGCCGGATCGTGGATTCCGCGCGCCAGGACCGTCTCGGGGCCAGCGGGTCGACGGCCGCGCCGAGCCGTTCGAGCAGGCCGGCGGTGCGTCTGCCACCCGTTCACCCACCGCGAGCAGGGATCGCGCTCCGGTGAGGACCGCACAGGCCGTCAGTGCCGGGAGCCTCACGAGGAGGTGCCGTACTCCCCCCGCGGATCCCACGGGTCCGGGACCTGCGCGAGGCGTTCAAGCAGACCCGGAAGACCGCTCCCGGACACATCCGGATGCGGTCCGAGCTGTTCAAAAGCAGGGGAGACCAGAGATGGTGCGTCGGCAGGCCCGGACGGTCCAAGGTCACAGAACGCAGAGAACTCCATGATCGCGGACGTCCGTGCCTGCCGTGTACCGAACCCCGCCCGACGTGACGCCACGTCGGCAACCGGGCGTCGGCCGACCATGCCGAAGCCCTGACCGAAGAGGGCGCGACAGTGAGCGACTTCCGGTTCGCGCTCCATCCAGACGTCGCCGGTGGGGGTCTCCGTTGCCGCGTCGCCGGACCACCCGGTTGGTTTCCGCTGCGCTCTTCGAGGTGCACGACGAATGGATCGCCTTACCTCGCCGCCCCCGAAGGCGATATGGGCGGTATCTACCGCAAACTATCTTCTAGTTCCTCCGCGCTACCCAACGCACCGAAAAGCAGCCGCCGGTTGATCCCCGACACGGGGACGAGGGACACTACCCGGCGGATGCGCGTTCCCGACCGAGCGGCACTCGCTTCGGTATCCTCCGTGCAGGTCATCGGAGGCCATTTGCCCAAAGATTACTGGGCAGTTGACCTCAGAGTTTCGTGGTAGCGTCCCTGTTCGGAGGGACAGTGCAACCTGAAAGGGAAATCGTGAACACGGAGAAGATCGCCGCTCGCCGCCTCTCGCTGGAAGAGGTGACGAAGCTCGGTGTGAAGGACAGGATATTCATTTCCGCCGACACGGCAGAACTCAAGCTTCCCGACTGCTATGTCCCTGCTTTTCTGACCAAGTCCGGCGAGAATTTCGAGGGCGGCTCGATCACGGCGAGAACCGTATTCCAGGAAGAGGTCTCCTGCCTTCCCGACGACGAGAATGAAGCCGGAATCTACTTGGCCGACGAGAACGGCTCGGTGACCATCGAGGTCCTCCAGTCCGCCGGTGTCGTGCTGGACCTGGCACTTTTCGTCCCTGGTGGGGACAGGGGGGCCCTCACGGCCCTTTACGCTGCGGCCCGGCAGGCGTTCGGCGCCGACGTCGTGCAGATCTGGCGCCAGGGCCTCAAGGAGGTTCCCGACGTTAAGGTCGACATCTTCGAGGAGCAGATTCCCCGGGGACGCAAGGGGAGCGACAGCCCCAAGCGTGACCGTCGCGCGATCGACACCTACCCCACCCGTGCGGACTTCATCGAGTTCTCCGCGGGGTGGAAGCCGGTCATTGAGATTCACAGGCCGGTCGTTGACGACACCCCGACCATCTGAGGCGTCCTCACCTCTCGTTCTCGGCACGATAGAACGCCGAGAACGCATGCGCCGGACCCGGTCGGCCCCTGAGCGGCCCGGGGAGCCGTCGGAAAACAACTCACGAACGCCGAAGCGCCGTTCCACTCGATGGCCTCGCGAGACAGCCCGCCCGGCCAAGACCAAAGCCTGAAGTTGTTCTGCGACACCCTCAGGGCTTCGGCGTGGTCGAGTGACGTCCGCTTCGTGCTCAGGCGAGGCCGGGGAGCGTGAGGGGTCGGCGGGCGTCACGCGCACTGCGGCGACGGCCGGGGGGCGATGTTCTTCGCGCCGTTCAGTCGCAGGGCGCCGACCGCGAGGGTGCGCCAGGTCGCCATGGCGCGGGGTGCGCTGTCGGTCCGCCACCGCGCACGCCGTCAGGCCGAGGACGACGGCCGGCGCGTGCCGCACTCCTCGCAGCCGGATCATCTGCCATCAGCCCGAACGCCCCCCGCCGACTCTCCGGGCCGCGTTGTCAGTGGTCCTCAGACGCCCGCCGGCACGAAACGGCCTGGAAGGCGCCGGCCTGAGCAGCCCGGCGCCGCCAGTCGCCCCCACGGTCTCTCGGCCTCTCGGCCTCTCGGCTTCTCGGCCTCTCGGAACAGCAGGTCGCGGCAGTTGACGCCGAGGCACAACATCGCCCCTCCGGTGTCGGGCCTGGCGTCGGCCTGCGGCTCCGCAGCTCGTGGCGGAATCTCGCCGGGAAGGGCCGCGGAGGTCGGGCCGGAGGGAGGGGTGGGCGCGCAGGCGGGGTGGGTGGTCCAGGTTCCCACCCGCACGGGGAGTCCGAGCGGTATGGGACAGGCCGCGGACGTGCGCCGACCGGATGCGTGGGGACGTGCGCGTGCACGTGTCCGTGCGAGGCAGGGCATTTTCGGCCAACTGTCTTTCCCAGTCGATGTGTTGCCGTGTCACTGTTCTGCCACAGCGGTGGTCCGGAGGGAAGACGGGCGTGACCTGCGGGCTCCGGGGGCCCTCATATCGATCGCAGAGGGGGAAACGGTGGAAGCGCCGCCGGCTCTCCGCTGATCCCGCCTTCGGAAGGAACCCCCGTGAAGAACCGCCACCTGCGCAAGGCCGTCCTCACCACCGCCGCGGTCACCGCCGGACTGCTGATGACGGCGTGCCAGAACGGCACCGACGACACTTCGTCCGGCAAGAGCACGGCGGGCGCGGCAAGTCCGGCGGCGGCGGCCGTGGAGAAGGCGGCCGGCTCCAAGGGCTCCAAGGGCGTCAGCGGCTCGTTCAAGAACGGCAAGGTGACCTACCTCGCTCCGGGCAAGTACATCGTGTCCGTACCGGGCGAGGAGGACCAGCAGTTCTGGGCCGCCGACGACACCGAGGTCTACGGCGCCGGCACGATCTGCGGCGACGCGGGGTCCAAGGTGGACGCACCGTGCACGGTGGACCAGCTGGAGTCGGCCCTCAAGAAGGGCGCCGTGAACGCCGACGTGGAGATGAAGGACGGCGTCGCGACCCTGGTGACCGAGCGCCGCGCCGCACAGCAGGACTCCGCGTCCGGCTCCGACGGTGGTTCCGACTCCCGCGAGACCGTCGTCGAGGGCATCGACAAGGGCAAGGGCGTCAACGGAACCTGGCTCGGCAACGTCTCCTACCTGGCGCCCGGCAAGTACACCGTCTCCGACATGAAGGGCACCGAGCAGCAGTTCCTCGTCGCCGACGACACCAAGATCGTGGGCTACGACGACATCTGCGACGCCGTGAACACCGGGCCGGGCGGCGAGGGCGGCGCCGAGTGCACCGAGGCCGAGCTGGAGGCGGCCGCCAAGAAGGGCTTCTCCGCGAAGGTCGAGATCAGCAACGGCATCGCGACCACCATCACCGACGACCACTGAGCCGCAGGCCGGCCGGAACGCGCCGTCGCAGTGCGGCGATGCGGTGCGGTGCGGCGATGCGGTGCGGTACCGACCGGTGTGGGCGGGCCGGGGCGAGGAGGCCGTCGCACGATCCGGCACCGAGTGGCGGGGGCGCCGTTCCCGGGCCCACCCCGGTTCGAGAACGGCTGACCATGCGCGGACGGCGGCGGAATCCGTCGCGGCCGTCGTCGGCGCCGGGCGTCGCCGTGCCCCGTCCTCACCCGTGACGGTCCGGGACACGCGTGCGGGCGAGCGTGGGTGCCTGCGGGCGCCCGCTTCCGGGGCCGTGGCGCCGGCCACCGGATCAGAGCGCGGAACCGCCCGTGGCGTCGATGACCTGCCCGGTCACCCATCGGGCGTCGTCGGAGGCGAGGAAGGCGACGACGTCGGCGACGTCCTCGGGGCGGCCCACCCGGCCGAGGGCGGAGAGCGCGGCCGCGGACCTCTGCGCGGCCTCGTCGCCGCGCAGCCAGGAGGCGTTCATGTCGGTGTCGACGATGCCGGGGGCCACGGAGTTGACCGTGATGCCCCGTCCGCCGAGGGCCTTGGCGAGGGTGAGGGTGAAGACGTCGACGGCGCCCTTGGTCATGGCGTACGCGATGATGTCGGTGAGCGCGATCCGGGTCGCCCCGGAGGAGATGTTGATGATCCGCCCGCCGTCCCGCAACCGCTTGAGCCCCTGCTGCGCGAGGAAGAACGGGGCCCGCATGTTGAGGGCGACGGTCTCGTCGAACGCTTCGACCGTGGTCTCCTCGATCTCGCCGCGCAGTGTGATGCCGGCGTTGTTGACGAGGATGTCGAGGCCGGTGCTGTCGGAGTGCTCCAGGACCTGGCGGTCGTAGCCCTCCCAAAGGGTCTCGACGCCCCCGGCCCCGCCCAGTTCGGCGTGGACCGCGAACGCGGTGCCGCCCCTGGCCCTGACGGCACCGACGACCTCGTCCGCGGCTCGGCCGTCGCGCCCGTAGTGCACGGCCACCAGCGCCCCGTCGCCTCCGAGCCGCTCGGCGATCGCGCGTCCGATCCCGCGGCTGCCGCCGGTCACCAGCGCCGTCCTGCCCGTGAGCGTCCCCATGGTCTCCCCTTCGCCTCGTAATTCTGTAGCGATGACTACGCATCACTGTACGCGAATTGCGTAGCGATCGCTGTAAAATCCGGGCATGACGACGACCAGGCGCGGCAGGCCGCGGAGTTTCGACCGCGAGGCGGCACTCGCGCGGGCCACCCTCCTGTTCTGGCAGCACGGCTACGAGGGCACGTCCATCTCCGACCTGACCGCCGCGATGGGGATCTCTCCGCCGAGCCTGTACGCGGCCTTCGGCGACAAGCGCAGCCTCTTCACCGAGGTCGTCGACCGCTACGGCAGCACCTTCGGCGCCTTCATGGAGAACGCGCTCGCCCAGGAGAGCGACGCCCGCGCGGGTTTCGCGAGGATGCTCGACGAGGCGGCGGTGTCCTACACCGACCCGGAGCACCCGGCAGGGTGCCTGGTCATCAGCGCGGCGACCAACTACTCCCCGCAGACAGCCCACATCGAGCAGGACCTGCGCGCGCGCAGAGTGGCGAACATCCGGTCCTTCGAGGAGAGGCTGCGGGACGCCAAGGACCGCGGGTCGCTTCCCGAGGGGGCCGACGCCCGGGCCCTGGCCGTCTACTTCGCCGCGGTCGTGCAGGGCATGTCACAGCAGGCGCGGGACGGGGCGACCACGGCGGAACTGCGGCGCGTGGCCGAGTACGCCATGGCGGCCTGGCCCGAACCGGCCGCCTGAACCGCCCGCCGGCCACCGCCCGCCGGCCACCGGCCGCGGGGCACCGGCCGCGGGGCATGACGGCCGGGGCGGCCGCAGCTTCCTGGCGCGCTTTCCGTATGGCGGCGACGAGGCCTGACGCGAAAGGTCAGACAGCGCATTCGAAACTCTTGAAGCGCACCCTGCCGGGAGGCCGGCAGCTCGGCACCCGTCCCCCGATCGGTGCCCCACCCGCACGCCAGGAGGAGGGCCCCGCACGCCTTCGTCAGATTGGCGTGATCGCTACAAGAAGCTGTTGCTCGCGACGAGCGGAGCGGCCGTCACCGCAGCACCGGCGCCCGTCGGTGTCGGCAGCCTGGCCACCGATGCCTCGGCGGCCGGTTCGCTGAGGGCCGCGGCCGCGCAGTCGGGCCTGGTCTCAGCGCTCCTCGCGGGCACCGGCGGCACGGGGTGATGCCGTGGCGCCGGGTGCCGGAACGGCGGCCGAGGGCGTGGCCGTCGGCGTCGTCGCGGTCGTCACCGGCATGGTGTCGCCCGGGCGCACCCGCGCGTGGAACCACTCGGCGTCCTCGGCGCCGAGGCCGATCCAGCCGTCCTCGGTGTCGTCGTCGCTGAGGTCCTTGAGCTGCGGGGAGGAGAGGCCGACGTAGTGCGGCAGGCCCTCCCCGTCGCGCAGTTCGACCACGTACCGGACGCTCACCGTGGTGGGAGCTATGGTCGGGCCCGCGCGGGGCACGTCGAGGGGCATCTCCTTCGGGTCCTCCTTCGCGACCACCGTCATCGGGCCCGTGGCCCGGAACAGGGCCTCGGATGCCGAGAGGATCGGCATCACCCGACCACCGAACGTGAGGGTGCGCCCGTACGGGTCGAGCGTGCCGGAGACGGGCGACGGGGTGGAACGGGGCGGGGCCACGGCCGCGGGACCGCGTCGGTCCGGGTCGTCGCGGTCCCCGCCCGGGTGCAGGCTCAGGGCGAGGCCCAGCAGCGCGAGGGCGGCGGTCCCCGCACCGAGGGTCGCGGCGGCCCGGCGGCGGCGTACGCGGCGCATCGCCCGGGCCCGTGTCGCGGGGCCGCCGACGGCCGGGTCGGTCGCGTGTGCCGCGGCCAACTCGCGCAGCGCGGCGGAAAGTTCATCGGCCACGGCCGCTCTCCTTCCTGACCCGCCCGCGGGCCTCGTCGACCCGCCCGGGGGTCCCGTCGGCCCGCCCGTCGGCCTCGTCCGTCGCGAGCCGCTTCGCCAGCTGCGCCCGCCCCCGGGACAGCCTCGCCTTGACCGTCCCCACGGGCGCACGGGTCTCGGAGGCTACCTGCTCCACGCTCAGGTCACACAGGTGGTGCAGGACGATCGCCATCCGCTGGGCCTCGGGCAGTTCGCGCAGGGCGGCCACGAGCGCGGCGTTCTCGGGGGTCGGCCCCGGGGTGGAGTCGGGCGGCGGAGTGCGCCGCACCAGCTCCAGCCAGCGCTTCGAGCGCCGCCAGCGGCTCACCGCCAGCCGCATGGCCACCGTGCGGATCCACGCCTCGGGAGCACTGTCGGCGAGGAACCGCTGCCGCCGGGCCCAGGCCCGTACGAACGCTTCCTGGACGACGTCCTGGGCCTCGCCGTGGTCTCCGGTGAAGGCGTAGAGCTGCCCGGTCAGCCGGGGGAACGCGGTCGCGTAGAAGGCGTCGAACTCGTCCTCGGTCATGCCCCCACCGGAATCTTCGTCCTTTTTTCCTGCGACCCGGTTTTCTTGCAACCCGGCCGCCTCCGCCGTGCGTACAGGTCCCGTGGTCGCGTAGGTCGCACCGGGCGAGGCGCACCCCACCGGGAAGACGGCGCGCGGCGGTTCCGTGCTCCCCCTCCATGACGGTGACGGCTCGTCCTCCATGACGGTGACGGCTCGTCGGCTGCCCAACCTACCCGCACGACCCGGCAGTTGCCTGACCAGGACGGACGCCCGCCCGTCCGGCCACGACCGAGTTCCCGAGCCTTAAGGACCTCCCCCCGTGCCACCCACCCGCGATGTGCTCCCCACCGGCCACGACTTCGCCGCGTACGCCCAGACGCACTGGCCCCGGCTGCTCGTGACCGCGCGCCTGCTCACCGACGACCCCCGTGCGGCGGAGGAACTGGTGCGCAGAACCCTGGTGCGGACGTGCGCGCGGTGGCGACGCGTCCCGCGCGACGACAGGGACTTCCACGTGCTGCGCCATCTGGTGCGGGGTCACCTGCGCCGGCTGCGCGGGCGGCGGGCCGCGCGGCGGCGGGCCGTGGTGGTGCTGCGGATCCGGGAAGGGCTGGCGGACGCGGAGATCGCCCAGTTGCTGGGCTGCTCGGCGAGCACGGTGCGGGCCCGTTTCCGACACGGTCTGAAAGCGGCCGGCGGCGACCCCGGGCGGCTGCGCGAGGTGTACGCCCGTGCCGCCCGGGACGTCGTCCCGTCCGAGGTGCCGCTGGCCGATCTCCAGGCCGGGGGCCGCGTCCGGCGCCGACGGCGCCTCGCCGTGGTGTCGGCCGCCTGCGCGGCGCTGCTCGTGCCCGTGGCCCCGCTCGTGGCCGACCGGGTCGGGGGCGGCGGGGCGCAGGACGGGGCGTCCGGAGCCCGGGCGGGGGGCGGCGCCGGTTCGGCGTCGAGCCCGGTCCGGGTCGTGGCGCCGGGCGAGCGGGTGACCGTCGGCAGGGGGGTGCGGGTGTGGCTGACGGCCGACGGCGGGCACTGGTCGGTGTCCACGGATCTCCCGGGGGACAACAGCGACCGTCCGCGCGGCGGACCGGGCGTCTCCGTGCGGGTGGACAGCGTGCCCGGCGGGTTCTTCCTGTCGGGCCTCTTCCACGGTCTGAACGGCGAGCCGGGCCGTGTCGAGGTGAGCGCCGGGGACGTCAGGACCACCGCGAAGGTCCTGGTCCTGGCGGGCAATCCGGGCTGGGGCATCTGGTACGCGAGCGCACCGCTGCCCGAGAGGAACATGCGGATGCTCTTCGACGCGGGAGGGGACGAGCGGATCGTCACGGTGTACGACGCCTCGGGCAGGGTCGCCGCACGGTCGGACAGCACCTGGCGGCGGATATGAACGGTTCCGACGGGACGACCGGGCCGGGAACGGCACGAGCAGACGAAACAGGCGGAACAGGCGGAACAGGCGGAACAGCAGAAACAGCCGGAGCGGCGCGAGCGGCACGCCGACCGGGCCAGGGGACGCGGTCGGCGCTCCGGCGCGGAGGGCGGCGCACACCGCTGCGGATCCGGTACCGGCGTACCCGGGGCCGACGGCTCCGCCTGCTGTTCCACGTCTTCCTCACGCTGATCGCGGGCCTGTGCGCGGCGGCCGTCGTGGCGTACCACCTGACGACCGTTCCCAAGCCGCACCCCGAGACCGTCACCCAGAGCACCGTGTTCCTCGACGCGGGCGGCGCCTACCTGGGCCGGCGCGGACCGGTCGACCGGCAGGACGTCCCGCTGTCCGCGGTCCCCGGGCATGTGCAGGAAGCGGTGATCGCCGCGGAGAACCGCTCCTTCCGCACGGACAGCGGGATCTCGCCGCGGGCCCTCGCACGGGCCACGCTGGCGACGCTGACGGGCGGCGACCCGCAGGGCGGCTCCACCATCACCCAGCAGTACGTGAAGAACGCGCTGCTGAGCCCGGAGCGGTCACTGTCCCGCAAGGCCCGCGAGGCGCTCATCGCGATCAAGCTGGACCGCACCCGCACCAAGGACGAGATCCTCGAGGGCTACCTCAACACCGTGTACTTCGGGCGGGGCGCCGCCGGCATCCAGTCCGCCGCGCGCAACTACTTCGGCGTGGACGCGAGGAGCCTGACGGTCTCGCAGGGCGCCGCGCTGGCGTCCATCGTCAACATCCCCTCGTACTACGAGAAGGCGGGCTCCGATCCGGAGGTGACCGCGACGCTGGAGAACCGCTGGGAGTGGGTGCTCGACGCGATGGTGGCGGGCGGGAGCATCACGGACGGGCAGCGGGCCGCGGCGCGTTTCCCGGCGTTCCGGTTCTATCCGCCGGGCGAGACCGAGGGACAGCGGCAGTACCTGATCGACGTCGCCGCCAGGGAGGCGGCCGACCGGCTCGGCATAGCCGAGGACCAGCTCGCGAGCGGCGGCTACAGCGTGACGACCACCTTCGACCTGGCGGCGCAGGACCGCGCCGCGCAACTGGTCGGGGAGCATCCCGGGGGCAAGGGCGTCCGGGTGCACACGGCCGTCGTGGGGATGGTGCCCGGCGACGGTGCGGTGCGGCTGCTGCACGGGGGCTCGGACTACGCGCGGCAGCCGTTCAACGACGCGGTGAGCGGGGCGGTGGAGGCGGGGACGGCCATGGAGCCGTTCAGCGGGCTGAGGCGGGCGGGCGAGCCGCTGGGCAAGCTGCTGAGGACGGCGGCGCCGACTCCGCTGCGCCTGGCGTCGGCGTACGCGACGGTGGCGGCGGACGGCAGGTACGCCACCCCGTACACCGTCGCGCGCATCACGCGGGAGGGCCGCACCGTCTACCGGGCGCGTCCCGAGGTGCGGCGCGTGCTGGACGAGAGGGAGGCGAGGGAGGCGGACGCGCGGTCGGGGGCCGGACCGGCGCCCGTGGTCGCCGGATCGGCGGGGGCGAAGGCGTTCACCACCGGCGGGGCGGGCGGCGGGATCACCCGGCGGACCGTGTGGACCACCGGGTACGACGGCCGGCTCGCCCTGACGGTCGCGCTGTTCGCCGACCGGGCGGGCGGCAGGAAGGGCACGACGGTGCCCGCGCGGCTGCCGAACGAGCCGTCACCGACCGCGTTCGCGCAGCGGGTGGCGGCGGGGCTCTGGGAGGCCGCCGCGGAGGGCGGGCCGGAGAGGGCGGCGGAGGAGGACGGGGGGAGGGGGTGACGGGGGCGGGCGCCGGGGAGGCGGCTCGGTCCTCCCCGTACGGCGGCCAGGGTGACCGGCGGGCAGGTGCGGCGGAAGGGCCCGGCCCAAGGGCCCGCGCCGGAAGGGCCCGGCCCAAAGGCGCGCCCTTCTCACCCGTGTGCGGGCGCCCCGGGCTGCCGGGGCACCCGCACACGGGGTTCGCCGTCAGGCCGTCTGTGGCTGCAGGAAGCGCGCCAGCAGGTCGTCCAGGCTGACCATGCCGGTGAGCCGGCCGGAGGCGTCGAGGACCACGGCGAGCGAGGCGCGGCGCCGGCGCAGGAGGTCGATCGCCTCGGCGACGGTGGTGTCCTCGGTCAGCTCGGGCACCGGCCGGGCCAGGGCGCGGGCGGTGACCGTCCGCCCCCGGGCGCGGGCCACGACGGCGTCCCGGGCGTGCACGGAGCCGAGGACGGTGTCGTGGTCGCGGACCAGGAGCCGGGTGCGGCCGTGGTCCGCGGCGAGGCGCAGGATCTCGTCGAGACCGGCGCCGCCGTCGACCGAGGTGATCCCGGCGGCCGGTACCCGCAGTTCCCGCACCGGTGTCTGCGGCTCGGTCAGGGAACGGGTCAGCAGTTCCGAGTCCGTCTCGCTGATCAGGCCGAGCCGCTCGGACTCCGTCACCAGGTGGGTGAGCTGCTCCCGGTCGTGGACGGAGGCCAGCTCGTCGCGCGGGCTGACCCGGCACAGCCGTACCAGTGCGTTGCTCATCCTGTTCAGCACCGAGATCAGGGGCCGGACGGTCTTCACCACGGCCCGGAAGGGCGGCGAGAGCAGCATCGCCGAGCGCTCGGGGTGGGCGATGGCCCAGGACTTGGGGGCCATCTCGCCGACCACCATGTGCAGGAACACCACCACGGTCATCGCGACCGCGAAGGCGATCCCGTAGCTGACCGCGCTCGGCAGACCCAGCTCGTGCAGGAGCGGGTCGAGTTCGTGGGAGATCGCGGGCTTGGACACCGAGCCCAGGCCCAGCGTGCACACGGTGATGCCGAGCTGGGCGCCGGCGAGCATCAGCGACAGTTCGCGCATGCCGGCCAGGGCCGCCTTCGCGCCCTTGCGGCCCTCGGCGGCGGCCTTCTCCATGCGGTGGCGCTTGGCGGCGACCAGCGCGAACTCGGCGGCCACGAAGAACCCGCTGCCGACCAGCAGCAGCGCGGTGACGAAGAGCGCCATCGGGAAACTCATGCCTGCTCCCCGCTCTCCCGGACCGGCCGCCCGATCCGCACGCGTCCGGGCACGTGCCGGTCGAGGGTGCGCACGTCGATCACCGCGGTGCCGCCCTCCGGCAGCTCGACGGTGAGGCGGTCCCCGATGGCCGGGAAGCGGCCCAGCCGGTCGACGATCAGGCCGGCCACGGTGTCGTAGTCCTCCTCCTCGGGCAGCCGGACGCCGGTGGCCCCGGCCACCTCGTCCAGCCGGCGTCCGGCGTCCACCAGCCAGCCGCCGCCGTCCGCGACGGCGATCTCGATGACGGTGTCGGTCTCGTCGGCGATGTCGCCGACCAGTTCCTCGGCGATGTCCTCGTACGTGACGATGCCCGCCACACCGCCGTGCTCGTCCAGGACGACGGCGAACTCGTCGTCCCGCTCCCGCATCCGGGTCACGGCGTCGGGCAGCGGGAGCGTGTCCGGCAGCAGCAGCGGCCGCCGGGCGAGGGCGCCGGCCGTGGTGCCCGCGAGGCGGTCGGCCGGCAGGCGCATCAGCTCGGCCACGCCGAGGACGCCGCCGACGTCGTCGGGGTGGTCGCCGAGCACCGGGTAGTTGGAGTGGCCGTGCTCGGCGATCAGGCCGACGGCCTCGGCGGCGGTGGCGTCCCTGCGGACGAAGACGGCGCCGGCCCGCGGCACCATCACCTCGTCCAGCGTCCGCGCGGAGAACTCCAGGGCGTGGTCGAGCAGGGCGGCCGTGTCCTTGGGCAGGGCCCCCTGCTCGTGGGACTCGCCGATCAGGTGGCCCAGCTCCTCCAGGGTGGCGCCGTGGTGCAGCTCCTCCACCGGTTCGATGCCGGCCCTGCGCAGCAGCCTGTTCGCCGCCCCGTCGAAGACGCGCACGAGGGGGCCGACGACCTTGAGGTACGCCAGCGTGGAGGCGGCCAGCGACTTCGCCAGCCGCTCCGGCACGGCGATCGCGAGGTTCTTCGGGGCCAGCTCGCCCAGCACCATCTGCACGACCGTGGCCAGCACGAAGGCCAGCACGACGGAGATGCCGCTCACGGCGGCACCGGGGATGCCCAGACCGGACAGCGCGGGTCGCAGCAGTGCGGACACCGACGGCTCGGCGATGAAGCCGACGACCAGCCCGGTGACGGTGATACCGAGCTGCGCGCCCGACAGCATGAAGGACAGGCGCTCCAGCACCTTCAGGGCACGGGCGGCCTTCCGGTCCCCGGAGGCGGCCTCACGGGCGAGGGCGAGGCGGTCGGCGGAGACGTAGGCGAATTCCTGGGCGACGAAGTATCCGGTGCCCGCGGTCAGGACGAAGACGGCCAGCAGGCCCAGGAGGGCGTTCGCGGCACTCATCGAACACCATCCCGCCGCGTGCCGTGCTCAGGAAGTGCCTGGCGGGATGGTCCGGGACTGTGCCCCGGGGGGTCCGTCGATCTGGCGGACAACTGATGGCTCCTTGTCTAGGTGTACGTCATCCGGAAAACGGTCCTGGCCGAAACCTTGTTCCCCGAGCCCGTCCGGACACCGCGTCCGGCGAGCCGCCGGCACCGGTCTCCGGGCGTCCCGTGCCGTCTCCCGGCGGCCCGCGGCCACCGGCGGGAGACGCCGGCGGCGAGGCGGCGCGAGCACCCGTTTTCGGTCTTTCCCGGTGGCCCGGCGCCGACCGCGCCCCTCCCCGCCTGCGACAGCCCTATGATTCTACTCGTTTGTAGAAGGTCCGCGACAGGGCCGGACCTCACGCACGCGGAAGAGGACACTCATGGCTTCGATCGACCTGGACAAGGTGCTCGACAAGGCCTGGGCGGACAAGAGCCTGCCCGAGATCCTGGCCGCCCCGGTGGGGGCGCTCAAGGGCGTCTCCGACCGTGACGGCGAGCTGCTCCGGGAGGCGTTCGGGGTCGAGACCGTGGCCGACCTGGCCGAGCTGAAGTACGTCCGCCGGGCGCAGGCCCTCGCCGCGCTGAACGCCGCCGAGTAGCGCCGCCCCCGCGCACAGCCGCGGTGCCGTGCGTCCACCCCCGGCGCACGGCACCGCACCCGGACGAAACACACACGCACGCACGCACGCACAAGGAGTGGACGCCATCATGGTGTTCAAACGACTGCTCGGCTCACTCGGCGTGGGCGGACCCACCGTCGACACGGTCCTCGACCCCGGAGCCGCCCGCCCCGGCGGCACGCTGACCGGCCGGGTCCACCTCGAGGGCGGGAACGCCGACTTCGACATCGAGCACATCACCCTGGAGCTCGTGGCCCGGGTCGAGGCCGAGCACGACGAGGGTGAGAGCGAGGGCTTCGTCGCCTTCGAGCGGTTCACCGTCGGCGGCGGCTTCCGGCTCGGCGCGGGTGCGCGGCACAGCGTCCCGTTCGCGGTGACGCTGCCGTGGGAGACGCCCGTCACCGAGCTGTACGGGCAGGGCCTGGGCATCGTCCTCGGCGTGCGCACCGAGCTGTCGGTGGCCGGCGCCAGGGACAAGGGCGACCTGGACCGGCTGGACATCGCTCCGCTGCCCGCGCAGGAGGCGATCCTGGAAGCCCTCGGCCGGCTCGGCTTCGGCTTCAGGTCCGCGGACCTGGAGTACGGGCGCATCGGCGGCACCGGCCAGCAGCTGCCCTTCTACCAGGAGATCGAGCTGACCCCGGCGCCGCAGTACGCGCACCAGGTCAACGAGATCGAGGTGACCTTCCTGGCCCACCCGGGCGGCATGGAGGTCGTGCTGGAGGCCGACAAGCGCGGCGGCCTGCTCTCCGGCGGCCCGGACGCGCTGACCCGCTTCACCGTCGGCCACCACGACTCCCGCGACTGGAACACCGAGGTCGACGGCTGGATCCGCCGACTGGTCGAGCACCGGGCGCCGTACGGCTCCCACGGCGCCCACGGCGACCCGTACGCCGGGCACGGCCACGGCGGGTACGGACACGGCGACCACCACGAGGACCACCACCGTTCCGGCCCCGGCACGGGCACCGTCGTCGCGGCGGGTGCCGCCGGGCTCGCGGTCGGCGTCGTCGGCGGCATGGTCGCGGCCGAAGCCGTCGACGAGGTGGGGGACTTCTTCGAGGGCGACGAGGAGGGCGAGGAGGACGAGGGCTGACGGCGATCGGCTCCGGAGGGGGCGGACGGGCACGGCTCGCCGCCCCTCCCCGCCATCGGTTTCTACAGCACTGTAGAAGAAACGTCCGCCCGGCGCCCCGGCCCGGGCGAACACTCACCGACCCGTACGGAGTTCTCATGGCCCTGTGGGACCGCCTCAAGGAGTCCGCGTCGACGATGCAGACCCAGCTCGTGGCGAGGAAGAACGACCTCAAGAGCGGCGCCTTCCGCGACGCGAGCATGGCGATGTGCGCGCTCGTCGCCGCCGCCGACGGCACCGTCGACCCGTCCGAACGGCGGCGCGTGGCCCAGCTCATCGCCACCAACGAGGTGCTGCAGAACTTCGACGCCGACGACCTGCGCCGCCGCTTCGAGGCGAACCTCGACAGGCTCACCGCCGATTTCGACTTCGGCAAGGTGAGCGTCCTTCAGGAGGTCGCCAAGGCCCGGAAGAAGCCCGCCGAGGCCCGGGCCGTCGTCCAGATCGGCATCGTCATCGGCGGCGCGGACGGCGACTTCGACAAGGACGAGCAGGCCGTGGTCCGCGAGGCGTGCTACGCCCTCGACCTGCCGCCCCACGAGTTCGACCTCTGACCGGCCCGGACCGCGCGGCGGGCCGACGCACCCGTGACGCGGGCCCGCCGCGAACACGACGGGAGCCGCAGCGGTGACGCCGTACCCCGGCCGGCCCGCGGGGCGGAACCTCCTGCGGCATCTGCGCACGGTCGCGGTCCTGGCCAGTGCGGGGATGCTGATCGGCATCTTCCTGTCGGCCGTGCCCCCGAACGGGATCCCGCTGCCGTTCGGCGCCGGACACCACCAGGACCGGCACGCGGGCACCGTGACCGTCAGGGACGGGGCCGGACCCGTGCTCCCGTGACGCCCGGCCCGCCCGGGTCAGACCCGGGTCAAAGGGGCGTGGCCGCGTGCAGGATGAGGACCATCGTCACGGCGGAGTTCGCCGAGGACATCGCCGAGACGGCCGTTCCCACCGCCGCGCCCCACATCGCCACCCCGACCGACGTGAACAGCGACGGCCAGCTGCGTGCCGACGGGGCGGGTCCGAGCAGGGCCGCCACCCGGCGCGGCACCGGGCCCGCCGCGGCGAAGCCCGCCAGGGCCGCCGCCGGAGTGCCCCGGGAGACCAGGGCCGCCTTGCCGATCGCGTACGCCACGGCCCGGCGGCTGCCGACGCTGCGGGCCGCGTCCTCGTCCGCCCACCGCTCCGCCGCGTACGCCACCGCCGTCCGCAACGGCCGCAGGAACGGATTGGCCAGCGCGGCCAGCCGGACCGCGAGGAGGAAACGGTGGTGGCGGGCGGCCAGATGGGCCCGCTCGTGGGCGAACAGCGCCCGGCGCTCGGCCGGTTCCAGGCACTCCAGCATGGCCGTCGTCACCACCACGCGGTCCCGCCGGCCGCCCGGCAGCGCGTACGCGTAGGGCACGTCGTCCGGAAGGACGGCCACCTGCGTCCCCCGCAGGCCGACCAGCGCCCGGTGGGCACGACGGCGCACCCGCCCGTGCCGCCACAGCGCCCTGCCGCAGGCCACCAGCACCGCGCCCAGGGCGGGGATCGCCGCCTTGCCGACGACCTCGTCGTAGGGGACGGCCGCGCGCACCTCGGGGTCCGACCAGCCGTCCGGCAACGGGTTGCCGGGCAGCTGGGCGGTGCCGACCACCATCACCAGGCCGAGGCACAGCGTGCTGCACGCGGCCATCAAAGCCGCCACCCCGGTCAGCAGCCGGGTCGCGGTCCGTGGGTGCAGGTGCTGCTCGGCGAGGCGCGCGATCGGCCACGCCGTCAGCGGCAGCACCAGCGGCAGAAAGACGAACACCCCCATGAGGCCTCAGTCTTCCCCTTCGTCCCCCGGCCGGCCCAGCAGCTCCCGCAGCAGCCGCTCGTCGTCCGGCCCCAAACCGGTCACGAAACTGGCCAGCACCGCCTCCCGGTCGCTCTCGGAGTCCAGCACCCTGCGCATCTTGTGGGCGGCCAGCCCCGCCTGGTCCGACGCGGACGTCCAGGCGAAGGACCGGCCCGTACGCTCCCGCGTGACCGCCCCCTTGGCCAGCAGCCGGGTCAGGATGGTGATGACGGTCGTGTAGGCGAGGCCGCCGCCGAGGCGCTCCTGCACCCACCCGGCCGTCGCCGGCCCGTCCGCCTCCCGCAGCGCCGACAGGACCAGAGCCTCCAGCTCACCCTGCCCCCGCCGCCGGGGAACCTGCCGCCGCTCCGTCACGCCCCGTCTCCCTTCCACCGCCACCCGTTTCCCGCGCGGACATCGTATAGACACGCCGAGGATCGGGAGAGTGCCCGGCGAGCCCCGGGAAACCCGCGCCCCGTCCGCCCTCCACGGCACTGCCGTGCGCGCCCGTCCGCCCTCAGCCCGTCCGCCCTCAGCCCGTGCTCCCGGCGCCGTCGCGGCCGGAGCCGGAGGGCTGGTAGACGTCGGGCACCCCGTCGGCGTCCTCGTCCCGGGTCTCGGCCTCCCACAGGCGGCGGTAGATCGCGTTGCGGCGCCTGATCAGCAGGGCCGCGAGGACCGCGGCGGTGAGGGAGCCGACCAGGACGGCGGCCTTGCCGTGCTCGGCGGCGTCCGCGGCGGGGAAGGCGAGTTCGTCGATGAGCAGGGCCACGGTGAAGCCGATGCCGGCCAGCACCGCCAGGGCGAACACGTCCGCCCAGGCCAGGTCGGGGTTGAGGCGGGCCCGGGTGAAGCGGGCCGCGAGGTAGGTGCCCGCGAGGATCCCGACCGTCTTGCCCACCACCAGCCCGAGCACGACGCCCAGCGGCTCCGGCCGCGTGAACACCTCGCCCAGCGCGCCGGCCGACACGCCCACCCCGGCGGCGAACAGCGCGAACAGCGGCACCGCCACCCCGGCGGAGACCGGTCGCAGCAGGTGCTCGGTCCGCTCGCCGGGAGAGGCGTCCTCGCCCTCGTCGCGGGTCGTGCGCAGGAGCAGGCCCATCGCCACACCGGCCACCGTGGCGTGCACCCCGCCGTTGTACGTCAGCGCCCAGATCGTCACGCCCAGCGGCACGTACCACCACCAGCCCCGCACCCGGAACCGCTGCAGCGCGAAGAACACGCCCAGACCGGCCGCGGCCCCGGCGAGGGCGGCCGGGTTCAGGTCGCCGGCGAAGAAGAGGGCGATGACCAGGATCGCGCCCAGGTCGTCGACCACGGCCAGCGTCAGCAGGAAGGCCCGCAGGGCGGACGGCAGATGGGTGGAGAGCACCGCGAGGACGGCGAGCGCGAAGGCGATGTCGGTGGCCATGGGCACCGCCCACCCCCGGGTGCTGCCCCCGCCGACCGCGACGGTGGCCAGGTAGACGCCGGCGGGGACCGCCATGCCGCACAGGGCGGCGACCACCGGCAGGGCGGCCGCGGCCGGCGTCCGCAGCTCGCCGACGACCAGTTCGCGTTTCAGCTCGATCCCGGCGACCAGGAAGAACACGGTCAGCAGCCCGTCCGCCGTCCAGTGCCCCACCGACAGGTCCAGGCCGAGCGCGGCGATACCGAAGTGGGCGTCGCGCAGCCGCTCGTAGGTGTCGCCCCACGGGGTGTTCGCCCACACGAGCGCCACCACGGCCGCCGCCAGCAGCACCAGCCCGCCGACCGTCTCGGTCCGCAGCGCGCGGGCCACCTGCACCCGCTCCGGCCAGGGCAGCAGGCCGAGGAAGACGGAACGCTCGCGGGGCTCGGCACACATCCGGGAAGACCTCCACGGCATCGCTTCCTGGGCACACGTACCCCTTCGACGCCGACCAGACTTCCCGGCACACCCCGCGCCCGAAGACGCGTTCCCCTCACACTAACCACCACGGCCCGAGGTATGCGGTCCGAGCGCCTCCGGTTCCGCTCCGCCGCCGAGGCGTCTCCCGGCGGCCCCGCGGCGGGCGGGTCAGGCGGGCCTCGCCGGCCAGTCGAGCAGCCGCGCGCCGATCACCGCGGTCTGGAGGCTGTAGCGGTGCACCGGGTCGGAGGGGTCGGCGCCGGTGAGCTTGTGGATGCGCTCCAGGCGGTAGGTGAAGGCCCGCACGCTCAGGGACAGCCGCCGGGCCGCCTCCGCGCAGACGCAGCCGGAGTCGAAGTAGGCGGTGAGGGTGTCGAGGAGCGGCTGGGCACCGCCGCGGGCCTGGCGCAGGGGGCCGAGGGTGTTCTCCACCAGGTCGGCCATGGCCTGCCGGTCACGGGTGAGGACGGGGTAGACGAGGAGGTCGGCGGCGCGCAGCACGGGGTCGTCGAGCTCCAGGCGTTCGGCCAGGTCCAGGGCGTTCAGTGCCTCCTCGTACGACTGGACGACGCCCGCCGGGCCGGCGTGCGGGCGGCCGACCGCCACCTGGCCGCCGCCGGTCGCGGCGAACGCCTGCTTGGCGAAGTGCGCGAGGACGTCGTCCTGGCCGCCGGGGGCGACGCACACGAGCCGGCCGTCCTTGGTGGTGAGGAGGATGCTGCGGTCGCCGAAGCGGCCTATCAGCGCGCGCTCCACCTCCCGCAGCACCGGGTCGCCCTCGTCGTAGGCGTCCGTGCCGCGGGCCACGGCGACCGCGTGCTCGTAGGAGAGCCGCAGCCCGTAGCGTTCCGCCCGCTGGGCCAGCCGCCCCAGGTCGCTGCGGCCGTACAGCAGGTCGTCGATGAACTCCCGCCGGGCGGCCTCCTCCTGCCGCACGGCGTGCCGCTGGGCCCGTTCGTAGCCCTCCGCGAAGGCGTCGACGGCCTGCGCGGCGGCGGACAGCACGTCGTCCACGGACGCGCCGCTCCCGGTGGGCCAGTGCGCCCGGGTGGCCGCCAGGTGCGCCCCGACCAGGGCCCGCAGTCCGATTCCCGTCTCCGCGGCCTGTTCGCCCAGGGCGCGGCGCGACGCCAGCTCGTCCCGGGAGAGCCGGCGGCCGGTCGCCGAGGCGTCGGCGAGGATGCGGGCGTACCCCTCCAGGTACGCCTCGTGCCCCTCGTACCTGTCCGGCACGTCCCGTCCCGCCATGCCCGTCCCCCGAATCGAACGCGTCGTCGGCTTGCCGTGCATGCCGAATCCTTCTTCTGTGACCGCGGCGGAAACGTATCGCGTATGCCAGGGGCGCTTCAGTGCCCCTCGGCGCCGCGTACCGGGTGGGTCGCGTGCCGGCCGTTCGGGTGCGCGAGCGGGATGCGCGGGTCGGCGACCCGCGAGATGGCCGACTCGACGGCGGCGATCCGGTCGGCCAGGAGGCCGAGGGCGGCGACCGCACGGACGAGATGGTCGTCCTCCGGGCCGCCGAGGGCCAGGGTGCGCACGTGGGCGGCTTTCAGCTCCGCCCAACGGGAGGCCTGTCCGGGCGTGAGCGTGCCCCGCAGTTCGGCCAGCTTGAGCAGGTCGGCCTCGGCGCCGGCGGTGAGGGTCTGGGCCTCCGCCCGGTAGTGGTCGTCGATCAGGGCCGCCACTTCGGCGGCGTTCATGACGGGCTGGACGCGCTGGGCGATCTTGTTCATGTTGCGGTACGAGCCCTGGAGCCGGAAGGGCGGCTCGGTGCGGGTGGCCTCGGACCGCGCGGCGGAGGCGAGGTAGGCGGCGTTCACGGCCAGGACCGTCTCGCGGACCGTGAGCAGGTGGCCCAGGACCGCGAGGACGCGTTCCAGCTCCGCGGGAGCGTACGGGTGGGTGAGCCGGTCGGCGCGGGCCGCGGGGTCGTGCCCGGCGAGCCGGACGAGCAGGTCGAGGTCGGCGCGGTGGCGTCCGGCGAGCGGGGCGAGGACCGGGTTGGCGGTGAGGGCGTTCTCGACGAAGCTGGCGGCGAAGGCGTCCTCCTTGCCGGTCAGGACGTCGCCGAGGTTCCACACGTCGGCGCGGTTGGCGAGCATGTCGGGCACCTGGAAGCGGCCGCCGGACCCGGTGTAGGGGTTGCCGGCCATGCACACCGCGAAGCGCTTGCCGCGCAGGTCGTAGGTGCGCGGCTCGCCGTCCCGCACCCCCTCGACGCGACGGGTGGCGTCGCACAGCGGGATGAACCGCTGCAGCAGTTCGGGCGAGGTGTGCTGGATGTCGTCGAGGTACAGCAGGGTGTTGTTGCCCGCCGCCAGCGCGAAGTTGATCTTCTCGACCTCCCGGCGGGCGGTGGCGTTCGGGGCCTCGGCCGGGTCGAGCGAGGTCACCGCGTGGCCGAGGGCGGGGCCGCCGACCTTCACCAGCATCAGGCCGAGGCGGTCGGCGACGTACTCCACGAGGGTCGTCTTGCCGTAGCCGGGCGGGGAGAGGAGCAGCAGCAGGCCGCCGGTGCCGGTGCACCCGGACTCGCCCGTGGTGCCGAGCTGCTTGGCGAGGCTGTCTCCGACGAGCGGCAGGTACACCTCGTCGACGAGCCGGTTGCGGACGAACGCGGACATCACCCGCGGGCGGTGTTCGTCCAGGCGCAGCCGCGCGCGCTCCTCGGCCGCCAGGGCCGTACGGCGACGCTGGTGGGCCCGGTGGGCGGGCACCTCGTGCGTCCGGAACGCCCGGGTGCGCGCGAGGAGTTCGTCGACCCGGACCGTCAGGGTGCCGCCGGTGAGGCGGGGGTGGGAGCCGAGCAGGCCCTCGACCGTCTCGGTCAGGGGCGCGTCGCAGTCGTAGCGGGGCAGCTCCGGGCACAGCTCGGCGGCCACGGCCTCCGCCAGGTCACCGGGGGCGAGGTCGGTGCCGGTGGAGGCGGCGTACGCGGACAGCCACGCCTCGGCCAGTTGCCGGCGCGCGCCCACGTCATCGAGGGCGTCGAGGTCCTCGTGGTACGCCGCCGTGCCCACCGTGCGGCGGAACGTGTCGAGCAGGGTGCGCGCGCCCGCGCTGACGACGAAGCCGTCGGGGCCGCCGGTCAGTTCCTCGAAGAGGTAGGCGGAGGCGGCGTCCGCGGCCTCCCCGCCGATCGCCTCCGCCAGCTCCCGCCGCAGGTCGGCGATGGCGGGCGCGAGCCCGAACGTCTCCCGGGCGCGGGCGAGGGACACGGCCCGGCGGGTCCACGCCTGGCGTTCGCCGGCCGTCGTGCGGTGCGCCCAGAACAGCTGGGCGGCCGCGCGGGCCGCCGGCTCGTGGCGCAGCGGGCCCGCGCCCTCGTACAGGCGCAGCAGCGCGGTGAGGATCAGGACGGCGTCGTGGTCGTGGACCCCGCGCTCGTACCCCTCGTCGTACGCCTCCTGGGCCGCCCGGCGCACCAGGGCGGGCAGGTCGGTCCCGGCGAGCGCCGCCGGGCCGTGCTCGTCGAGCAGCCGGGCGGCGAGGTGTTCGGCGCGGTAGACCCCGGGGGACTCCGACGGCAGCGGGCGGTCCCCGTACGGGCCGGCCGTCTCGAAGCCGGGGTCGGTGACCGGACGGCGGTAGTCGGTGCCGGTGATCGCGAAGGCCAGGCCGTCGCCGTGCGGGACGAGGGTGAGGTCGAGCGGCTGGGTGTTCACCGCGAAGCGGTGGGTGCCCAGGCGGACGGTGCGGCCGCCGTCGGCGTACAGGTCGATGCGGTCGCGCAGGGCGCGGCCGGCCTCCTGGCGGGCGGCCTCGAGGCGGCCGTCCAGCTCCTCGGCCCGGACCCGGTCGCCGAGCGCGCGCAGTTCGGCGGCGATGCGGCGGACCTGGGCGGGCAACGGGTCGGAGCCGAAGTACGTGACGACGCCGTCCTCGTCGGCGAGCGCGCGGGCCCGGCGGGCGACCGTAGCCAGGATCCGGCCCGCCGAGTCGGCCAGGCGCTCGGCGCGGCGGGCCCGGGCGTCGGCGAGGTTCTGCTTGCGGACGGAGAACGCCTCGTGGATCTCCTCGCGCCGGTCGGCGAGTTCGCCGAGGAAGTCGTCGAAGTCGGCGGACCGCGCGAACCGCGCCTCCAAGTTCTCCACCTGGAGGAGCAGGCGGGCGAGGTGCTCGTCGCACGCCTCGGGGCTGTCGGCGGACGCGAGGGCGCCGGTGACGGCCTGGCCGAGCAGGGCGGACTCGGCGGCGAACTCGGCGCGCCCCTCGTGGCCGTGGAGTTCGCGGCGGCGGCCGTCGAGGACGGCGCGGGCCCGGTTGGCGCCGGCCAGGACCTCGGAGATCCGCTCCAGGACCGCCGTGCGGACGGTCGCGTCGCCGATGTCGAGACCCGCGACGACCTCGGTCACCGTGCCCAGCGCGCCGGTGAGTTCGTCGATGCGGGCGGCGACGGGGGCGGCCCCGGCGACGGTGGTGAGGGCGGCCGCGTCGGCGAGGAGCCGCTCGACGTCCGCGTGCTGGTCGGCGAACGCGTCGTCGCGGGCCAGGTGCGCGACCGCCCGCTGCCCGAACGAGGCGAGGCCGGCCTCGACGTCCGCGGCCAGTTCGTCGATGCGGGCCGTGTCGGCGTACCGCATGTCCTTGAGCGTGAGCAGGTGTCCGTGCGCCTGCCGCAGTTCGGTCAGGCCGGACACCCAGGCGGCGGCGCCCCGCGGGACCTCCCCCCGCAGCCGGCGCACCACCCGGGCGGCCCGGTCCGCCCCCTCGTCGAGCGCGTCGGCGGCCTGCCGGGTCAGTGCCCGGACGGTCCCGAACTCGGTCAGCACCTGCCCGGCCGTGGTGCGCACCCGCGTGAGCGGCTCGTGCAGGTCGCCGAGACCGGGGTCGGCCAGCCAGTGGCAGGTGTCGGCCGTCCGGTCGCAGGCCGCGACCAGCGCCTCGTACCCCTCGCTCGTCGGGGTGGTCCCGGCGACCGCCCCGGCGATGGACAGGCAGTCGGAGATGCCCCGCACGAGGTCGGCGTTGCCGACGCGGGCGAGCGGGCCGTCGCCGACGGGCCGGGCGGCGGCACGGGTGTCGGAGAGGTAGGGGGAGCTCCACAGCTGGACGGGGTGGACGCGCTGCGGCTCGTCGTCCTCACCGCGCAGCAGGACCAGCGTGCCGTCGTCGAGGAGGGCCCAGCCCCGGCAGGTCAGCGGGGCCGCGACCGCCTTGCGGATCACGTTGTACGGCAGCAGGAGGCTGCGGCCCGCCGCGGGCGCGCGGAACGCGAAGAGGACGTCCTCGCCGTTCGGTGATCGGACCGTCCGCTCGAACTCCAGGTCCGCCGCGTGCGCGAGGCCGTCGAGGCCGTCGAAGGTCTTGTACGGGCCGGTGGCCAGGCAGTAGCCGCCGGGGAAGACGATGCCCTGCTCCTCGGGCAGGCGGCGGCACGCCCGCCCTACGCCGTCGAGGCGGACGACGCTCGCGGTGAGCGTGTCGAACACCAGGTACCGGTGGGCGTCCTCCTTGTAGGGGCGGACCCGCAGCAGGATCAGGGCGCCCACCCGCGCGTACGCGATGTCGGCGTCGGCGAGAGCCTGCAACGGCTCGTCGACGGGTTCGCGGTGGATGCCCTCACCCGTCTCCGTGTCGTCCTCGGTCTTGACGGTGAGGGCGCCGCCGACGGTCGTGACGAAGAGTTCGCCCGCGACGGACACGTGCGGGTGGCGGCCGAGGACGTGGTCCTCGCGGGTCGTGGCGGTCCAGGTGAAGTCGTGGGCGGGTGGGGGGACGTGGTCGCGGTCGCCGCGCGCGTCCACGAAGGACACCTGCCCGTCGTCGGCGAGCGCCCAGCGCAGGACGCGGATGTCGCCCGCCTCGACGCCGGTGCGGAAGACGGCCAGGAGCCTGTCGCCGACGCGGTTCAGGCGCAGCAGCCGGGCCTGGCTGTAGTAGCGGTGCAGGGCCGCGAACTCCCGTACGAAACCGGGGTCGTCGAGCAGGCCGGGCACGGCGTCGTCGGGCAGCCGGGCCAGGTCGCGGTCGTGCAGCGCGAAGACGTCGCCCACGGCCGTGTCGGGCCCCCGGCCGGTGGGGGCGTTGCGGCCGAGGAGCAGCACGTCGCCGACGGCGACGAGGTCGCGGGGCACGCAGGCGCGCTCGGTGTGCAGCCGCCCGGTGCCGGTGAGTTCGAGGCGCACGGCGCCGAACTCCTCGACACGGCGGGCGTTGAGCGCCTCGGCGCGGCGGGCGAGTTCGGCCGCCTGCGCGGTGAGCCGGTCGCGCAGCACCTCGTACGTGCCGGTGTCCATGCCGGTGTCCATGCCGGTGTCCATGGGGTCCCTCTCGGAAGTCGGGAAAGCGGTCCGGAGCTGCCGTCCCCTGTGCGTCAGCTCCGGACCGCCGGGCGGCCGCGGGGAAGGGCCCCCGCCCCACCCGGCCGGTCAGCCCTTGGCGCTGCCGTTGACGGCGGCGAGCGGGACGTCCGCGACACCCAGCTCACCGGCCCTGTCCAGCAGCTGCCGCAGGGCGCCGGAGTCGGCCCCGCCCGTCTTCATCAGCTTCATCAGCAGCGCGGAGACGGTCAGGTTCTGCACGTCGGCCGTGGAGACCGAGCCGAGGATCCGGCCGAGGTCGTCGGCGAGGTCCGCGGAGCCGTCCAGCCAGGGCCCGGCCAGGGCCTGTGCCGTCTCGGAGTGCCGGACGAACCCGTCGACGCTCTTGCCGAGCGCGACGGAGGAGACCAGGCGGTCGAAGAAGACGGACTCGCCGCCCACGATGCTGATGTCGGCGTTCTCCAGGCCGGTGGCGAGGACGGTGGCCTGGGCCTCGGCGACCTGCCGGTGCGTCTCCAGTCCGGCCAGCCGGATGTCCTTCTCCGCCTGGAGCCGCAGCCGGTACTCCTCGTGGCCGCGGGACGCCTCGTCGAGCGCGGCCATCGCCGCCGCCTTCTCGGTCAGGCCGGCCGCCTCCGCCTTCAGTTTCTCGCCGATGCCCTCGGCCTCGGCGAGCGCCTTCGCCCGGGCGCCCTCCGCCTCGGCCCGCATCCGCGCCTCGGCCGCCCCGGCCTCGGCCCGGCCGGTCTTCTCGACGACCTCGGCCTCCTTGTCCCGGACCCGGACGGCCGCCAGGCCCTCCGCGGCGGCCTCCGCCTGGACGCCCTCCGCCAGCCGCAGCTTGGCCCGCGCGTCGAGGTCGGCGCTCTTCAACCGGGCCTCGGCGAGGGTGAGTTCCTCGGCGGCACGGTGCACTGCGGCCTGCTCGGCGGCCTCCGCGGCCTTGATGTCCTTGACCAGCCTCTCCTGCGCCTGCGCCTCGGCGGCGATGACCACGGCCTGCCGCTGCCGCTCCGCCTCCTCCACGGCACGCAGCTTCTTGATCGACTCCTCCTGCTCGGCGACCGTGCGGTCCACGGCGACCCGCTCCCGGATCACCTCGGCGATCTCCCGCTTCTCCGCCTCGACCTCCTTCTCGGCGGCGATCCGCGTCAGCCCCGTCTCCCGCTCGCGGGCGATGACCTCGAGCAGCCGGTCCTTCTCGATCCGCTCGCTTTCGACGGCGATGACCCGCTCGCGGTTCTTCGCGGCGACGGCGACCTCGCGGGCCTGGTTCTCGCGCTGCACCCCGAGCTGCTCCTCGGTCTTCAGGAACGCGCTCTGCGCCCGCAGCCGCTCCTCCTCCACCACCCGCGCCGTCTCGGCCTCCTCGCGGGCCCGCACGGTCTCGATCTCCCGCCGCTGCCTGATCTCGGCGTCGGCCTGGCGGCGCTCCAGCTCCAGGACGGCCTCGCGGGCGTCGACGTTCTGGCGGGTGATCTCCTTCTCCTCGTGGCGCCGGAACTCGTTGGTGCGCACGTGCTCGATCGCCGTCAGCTCGGTGATCTTGCGGATGCCCTGGGCGTCGAGGACGTTGGCCGGGTCGAGCTGGGTGATCGGCGTCTGCTCCAGGTAGTCGATCGCCGCGTCCTCCAGGTGGTAGCCGTTGAGGTCGACGCCGATGACCTCGATGATCCGGTACCGCAGCTCCTCGCGCTTGGTGTACAGGTCGGTGAAGTCCAGTTGCTTGCCGACGGTCTTCAGCGCCTCGGAGAACTTCGCGTGGAACAGCTCCTGCAGCGTGTTCCGGTCGCTCGCCCGTGCCGTACCGACGGCCTGGGCGACCTTGACGACGTCCTCGACGGTCTTGTTGACCTTGACGAAGAACGAGATGCGGATGTCGGCGCGGATGTTGTCCCGGCAGATCAGCCCTTCCTTGCCGGCCCGCGTGATCTCGATGGTCTTCACCGAGATGTCCATCACCTCGGCCTTGTGGAGCACGGGCAGTACGACCTGCCCCGTGAAGGTCACGTCGACCTTGCGCAGCTTGGAGACGATCAGGGCCTTGCCCTGCTCCACCTTGCGGAACAGGCGGGAGACGACGAGGAAGAGGACGAGCGCTGCGAGCAGGCAGACGCCGACGCCCACGGTGATGGCAGTCATCAGAAGCATCCTTGGCAGGTGAGGGACCCGGGACCGGGAGGGCCCGGACGTCCTCGGGAGTCGGAGGGATCATGCGGAGCGCATGCCGGGGTCCGGAAGCGGACATGCGCTTCCGTGCTCCCCCGGAGGACACCCCGCAGGCCGGAGCGGTGGCGGCTGCGGCCTGCGGGGGCGGCTACGGCTACGGCCGCAGTTGTGGCTGCGGCTACGGCTGGTTGTGGCTGCGGCTACGGCTGGCTGCGGCTACGGCTGGCTGCGGCTACGGCTGGTTGTGGCTGCGGCTCAGGCAGCCCGACCGCGTGCCCGGTGTGCCGCGTCGGGGCGGTCGCTCCGGAAGAGGCCGTCGCCCGCCCGCTCCGGACGGACCGCGCGGCGCGGCCCGGCGGGGTCCGGCGGGGACGGCACAGGTTCATCGGGGCGGAGGCGCTGCGGCAGCCGCACCAGCGCCCGGGCCGCACACCACGCGACCGCGGGAGCGGCGGCGAGGACGGCGAGCCCTGTCAGCGCACGCTCCGGCCCCGGGGAGGCGAGCGGCTCCAGCAGGACGGCCGCGCCGAGGCTGCCGGACCAGGCGAGGGCCGTCCACAGGGAGACCGCGACCGCGACCGGTACGCCGCCCAGCCCCAGCGCGCCGAGGTCCGCGTCCCCGTCGAACGTGCGCGGGCCGGCGGCCCCCACCGCGACCAGCAGCCAGAAGCCCGCGGCCGCCAGCAAAGGGACGGTGAACAGGAAGGTCGGAAACCCGGTGGCGACCATGAAGAACGTCCGCATTCCCAACCCCCCGATCGGTCCCGTCCCGCGACGGCCTCGGCACGCCCGGGCAGCCTGGTGCCGGGCACCTGCCGGTGCTCGGCACCGAGGCCTCCCCCGCGTGCTCCCCTGGCCCCCATCCTGCCCGCGCCGCCGCCTCACCGCATTGCCGGATCCCGGCAGTCTTGGCCGGACCGTCCATGCCGGTGCCCTGCCAAGAAGGCGTCAAGAGGGCGCCGGGGCCGCCCCTTCGGAGCCCGGACCGCGCGTCCGGCGTGGCACCGGGTTCCGGCACCGGCCGTCAGACACGGGGCACCGGGTTCCGGCACCGGCCGTCAGACACGGAGGGCCTTCCCTTCCCGGGCGGGCACGGTGATCAGCAGCAGGGTCACGTCGTCGTCGTGGACGGCCGTGTCGGGGATGAGGGTTCTGATCAGGCGGGACGCCGCCCGGTCGAGGCTCTCCGGGTTCGCGAGGGCGCCCTTCGGGGCGCCGTCCAGGGCGCGGGTGAGCAGGTCGATCCGGGCTTCGATGTCGGTGCCGGGCCGTTCCACCAGTCCGTCGGTGTAGAGCACCAGGGTGCTGCCCGGCGGCAGCGGCCGGGTCGCCTCCTCGAACGGCATCCCGCCGCCGCAGGCGTCGTTGACGCCCAGCGGCACGCCGACCGGTGCCGGCAGCCGGCGGGCGGGCCCGTCGGGGGGCACGACGATGACGGGCAGGTGCCCGGCCGAGCACAGGGTGACCTCGCACGCGTCCTGGTCGATCACCAGGTAGGCGCAGGTGACGAGCTGGTCCGCCAGATCGCCGACGAACGCGTCCAGCCCGGTCATGAGCCGGCCGGGCGTCGTGCCGGTGCGGGCCAGCGCGTGCGAGGCGGCCCGCAGCTGCCCCATCACGGCCGCCGCCTCCAGGCCCCGGCCCATCACGTCGCCGATGACGACGCCGGTACGGCGCCCGTCGAGGGGGATGACGTCGAACCAGTCGCCGCCGACGCCGGGATCCTGGACGGACGCCAGGTAGCGGTGGGCGCTGGGCAGGTACGGGAGCCGGGGCGGCTCGCCCATGAGACTGTGCTGCAGGGTGTAGGCGACGTGCCGCTGCTGCTCGTAGCGCTCGGCGCGTTCGGCCTCGGCCCGTCTGCGTTCGGTGATGTCCCGTACGGTCAGGAACACCAGGGTCTCCTGCTCGGTGCGGAGGCTGCTGACGCTCACCTCGACGGGGAACTCACCGCCGTCGCCGCGCAGCCCGTACAGGCCCCTGTCCGTGATCGTCGGCTTCGGGTCGCGCAGGCGCAGGTAGGCGCCGAGGAGGGCGCCGTGCCGCCGGCGGCGCGCAGCGGGCGCCAGGTCGACGACCCCGGTCCCGACGAGGTCGCCCGGCGCCCGCCCGAACAGGGGCTCCACCTGCGCGTTGGCCATGACGACGACGCCCCTGCCGTCCGCGATCAGGGTGGCGTCGGGCGCGGACTCCAGCAGCGCGCGGAAGCGCCGGTGGGAGCGCTGGACCTCGCGCTGCGCCGCGGCGCGTTCGGTGACGTCGGTGGCCACGCCGCACAGCGCGTAGGGCGTGCCGTCCGGGTCGTTGAGGGGGAACAGCGAGGTGAGGACGTCCCGGGGACCTCCCGGAAGGGAGAGCGACTCCTCACGCTGCACGGGGGCGCCGCCGGCCAGCACGGCGCGGTCGGCGGACCGCACCTGACGCGCCAGGGCGGGGGGCAGGACGTCCCGGTCCCGGCGGCCCAGCGTCCGGTCCCGGGACAGGCCCGTGGTCTCCTCGAACCTCGTGTTGACCGCGAGGTAGCGGCCGTCGAGGTCCTTGATGAACACCACGGCCGGGGTGTGGTCCATGAAGGCCTGCAGCAGCGCGTTCTGCCGCACCTGCCATTCGGCACGCGCGTGTGCCACCTCGACCCGGCGGCCCACGGCCAGGGCGGTGAAGACGACCGCGGTGAACACCGCGACGTGGCCGCACACCAGCAGCGCGATGCCCAGCCGCGCCCCGAACAGCCCCGCGTCCTCGCCCGCGAGGACGGCCCAGCCCAGCAGCGGTGGCACGACCGCGGCGGTGGCGAACAGCCACCGGCCCAGCGTGCCCGTGGTGCCCGCGTTCGTCAGCAGTCCCGCGGGGCCCTCGTCCGGCCGGGCCAGGAAGACGGCCGTGCCCAGCAGCACCAAGGCGAGCGCGGTGTGCAGGGCCATCCCCGTGTAGGCGCCGAACCGCTCCAGCTCGGGCACCGCGTAGGCGGCCCCGTACAGCCGCAGCATGCCGAGGGCGCCCACGGCCAGGCCCGGGATCTGACTGATCCGGGCGGGGACCCGGGGCGTACCGGCGCACAGCGACGCCAGGGCCCCGAGGGTGAGAGCCGCGGCCGTGTTGGGGGCCATCCGGCCGGGCGTTCCCGTCGCCGTCGCCGCGGTGTCGTCGGTGAAGAGGAGCTCGTCGATGCCGAGGTCCGCCCCGGTCGTGTACTCCAGGACGGTGAGTACGCCGATCAGGGCGGCCAGGGCCGCGGCGGCCCGGGCCGCGACGATCCGCGCGCGGACGGGACCGGTGGCCACCAGGTACAGGGAGAGCCCCAGTGCCAGCACGGCCACGGCGGTGTTCGGCTTCATGGCCACCTGGTCGCCGGGCAGCACCCTCTTCAGCGCGTCGGCGTCGACGACCCATCCGACCAGACTCACCGCACCGAGCAGGGCGGCCGTCAGGGCGGCGGCGCGGGCCACCGCGCGAGCGACGGCCAGGACCGATGCCCGGAACGGCAGACCGTCGGCCTGCACCGCTCCCCGCGTGCCGGGCGGCTCGGGCGCCTGCTGCTCTCTCGTCACCGCGTTCCTCGTGATGAAGGACCGATTACCGGTCGACATTCTTCAGGTTAGAAGCGACAAAAGGTAAATGTGCAGCGATATGCCCCCCGCCCCGTCCACGCCCCTGCTCCTGCCCCCTGCCCCTGCCGTCGGCGTCGCCTGTCCGGCCCCGGCGCGCGGTCCCGGGCGGAGAACGGTGAAGCCCGCCCCGCCGCCCGTCGGGGCGACGGGGCGGTGGGGCGGGCTCGGGACGGGTGTCGGTTCGGGGCGGAGGTCGGTTCGGGGCAGTGGTCAGTTCGGGGCGGGCGCCGGCGGCCGGGTCGCCGGGACCGCTCCGTAGCCCATCTGGCCGGGGACGTCGCCGTCCTGGCCGTAGACCTGCACCCGGTAGTAGGACGTGGCCCCGGCCGGTGCTGCCGTGTCCAGGTAGGACACGGCAGCACCGGGCAGGGTCGAGGTCAGCTCGTCCCACACCTGGGTGCCGGGGTTCCAGCGCTGGACCGCGACCGAGGACGGTGCCGGGCACCAGTCGTTCTGGCAGGACCACTTCCAGGTGAGCAGCACGCCGTCCGCCGAGCCGCTCGCGGCCAGGGTCATGGAGGCGCCGTAGCCGGCGCCCGTCCACGGCAGCACCGCGGCCTCGGAGCGCACACCGTCGGCGTCCACGGCGACCACCGCGTAGTAGGCGTTGGAGGACGGGGAGGGTGCGGCGGTGTCGGTGACGGCGGTGCCCGTCACGGGCTGGTCCTGGACCGGGGTGCCGGGGTGGGCGTCGTCGCCCCAGTACCGGTACACGAGGTAGCCGGTGGCGCCGGGGGCGGGCTGCCAGGACAGCACCGCGTGGTCGCCGTCCGGCCGGGCGGCGAGCCCCGCGGGCCGGTCGGGGCGTGCGGTGCCGTCGGGGTACGGGCGCAGCGCGCAGGTGTCCTCGGACAGGCCCGAGCGGCCGCCCGTCGCGTTCACGGCGACGGTCCGGTAGCAGGAGGGCACGCCGGCGGGCGCGCCGGTGTCGGTCCACTCCGGGGAGTCCGTCGCGGGGATGTCGGCCTGCTTGAGGTATTCGGGGTCGGTCTCGGTGCGGCGCCAGATCTCGTAGCGGGCCGCGGCCGGGTCGTTGACGGTCCAGGTCAGCCGGACGCCGTCGGCGGTACCCGTCGCGGCCGGCATGTCGGGCGTCTGCGGGGCGGGAACGGGCTCGTTGCTGACGTCGATCCAGACCGGGTCGCTGTAGTTGCCCTGGAAGCCGCGCACCGTCAGGCAGTAACGGGCCATGCGCCAGGGGCTGGTGTCGACGTAGTGGGAGTCGGCCGTGTGGAAGGTGTCGACGCTCGCGCAGGGGCTGCCGTAGGTCGTGCGGTACAGGTAGTAGAGGTAGACCTCCGACGCGGGCGAGTCGTCCCAGTCGAGGAGGATGCCGGCGTCGACGCGGGTGGCGGTCAGTCCGGTGGGCGTGGGCGGCTTGGGCGCCGGCGGGAGCGGCCGCTGCAGCCGCACCACGGTGCCGGAGGAGCGGTTGCCCGTCAGGTCGACCGCGACGACCCGGTAGTACGGGGTGGCGTCGGCGGCGATCGGGCCGTCGGTGAGGGTGCAGCGGACCCGTTCCTCGGTGTCCGGCACGGCGGCGCACTGGGGTGTGCGGAGGTCGCCGGCGTCGGTGAACGGGCCGTCGGGGCCGGTGCCGCGGGTGACCTGGTAGCCGGCGAAGTCCTGGTCGTAGCCCGGCCAGCCGTTGGTGGTCCAGGCCAGGGTGGCGGTGGTGCCCCCCTCGGGTGCGGTGACCTCGGGCGTGCCGGGCGCGGCCGGCGGGGTGGTGTCCGGCGGCAGCGGGCGGCTGACCTCGGCCGGCTCGGTCCAGGCCGAGTACGCGCGCGGGGTGTCGGCGTCGACGGCCTTGCCGACGGCGCGCACCCGGTAGTGGCGGGTGCCGCCCTCGGGCAGGGTGGTGTCGGTGAACCGCGAGGCGGTCAGCGGTGCGTCGCCGCCGCGCGTGGTCCAGGGGCCGGAGGCGGAGGCGGCGGACTGCACCTGGTAGCCGGCGGTCAAACCGTGCACGGGGCTGCCGACCGGGTTGTCGGCCCAGTCCAGCACGGCGTCGCCGCCGTTCAGTCCGCCGGTGAGGCCGGTGGGCCGCTGCGGCGGGTGGAGGCCGGTGTCGGGGCGGAGCGCGGAGGCGACGGCCGGGGCGTACTCACCGGGCTCGGTGGTGGCCGGGGCGGACTCGTTGCCGGCGGTGTCGACTGCCGTCACCCGGTAGTACGCGGTGACGCCGATCGGGGCGTCCTTGTCGGCGTGGGCGTTGTCCTGGACGACTCGGGCGTCGGCGCTCCGGATCCTCGTCCACGGGCCGCCGGGGGCGGTGGCGCGGTAGACGTGGTAGCCGGCGAACGCGTCCCGCGTGCTGTGGTCGTCGTCCCCACTGGGGCCCCAGCTCAGGTGGTTCTCACCGAGGTCGTCGTCGGGGTCGGGCAGGCCGTTGCCGTTGAGGTCGATGTCGCCGTAGCCGTCGGCGCCCAGGAGGTCGGGGGCCTTCGGCGGGGTGGTGTCGGCCGGGACGGCCGACACTGCTGCCGAGGCGCGGGACTGGTTGCCGGAGCGGTCCACGGCGGTGACGGCGAACCGGTACGTGGTGCCGTTGCGCAGCCCGGTCGAGGTGAACGAGGTGCCGGTGAGCAGAGCGGAACCGCTGACCCGGTGGGCGGTGTCGATCGCCACGGGGGTGGTGGTGGAGCGGTAGACCCGGTAACCGGCGATGTCCGCCTCGGCGTTGCGGGCCCAGCCGAGGGTGGCCCGGCCGTCGCCGCGCGCCGCCTTCACGGAGGCGGGGGCCAGCGGGGCGGTCCGGTCCGGCGTGGTCGGGGTGAGGCCGACGGAGACGTTGGCCGGACCCGTGAGCGCCACGTAGTCGACGCGCACGGTGTGCGTCCCGGCGGGCACGGTCACCTTGACGCTCGTGCGCCGGGTGGAGGTGTAGTCGCGCCACAGGCTGACGCGGCGCTTGCCGTCGATCCAGACCCGGACGCCGTCCTGGGCCGCGGTCTTCAGCAGGAAGGGGCCGCCCCCGCCGAAGTTGCGGCGCATCGTCCAGCGGACGCCGAAACGGTCGTCGGGCAGCGATATGCCGGCGGGATGGCCCCGGCCCCAGCTCTCGTTGACGGAGGTGTCGCACAGGGACTTGCGGGGTGCGCCGGTGAGGGTGGCGTTGGCGTAGTAGTCGGCCTTCCACACCCCGGCGGAGCAGGTCACGGACGCGACCGGCACCGCGTCCGGCGGAGCCTGGGGCGGGGGGTGCACGGTGGCGGCGACGAGGGCGGCTCCGGCGGCGGCCGTGACGGGCCACAGCAGCCGGTGCGGCGCGCGGACACGGGAGTGCGGGGGAACGGGTCTGCCCATCCGGGGCGACATCCTTCCTCGGACCCGGCGCACCGCCTTCGGCATGACGGCTCGGGTGGTCCACCGGGTGATCAACCTCTGCCTCGCGATGATGGCACGGGAACAACAGTTCGCGTGCGAAATCGTACGAACGCGTACACAAATCGCTTCTCGCCGACAGGAGTTCACCGCACCCGAGGGGCAGGGCACCCCAAGGGGCTTACGGAGACGAAGAGTGACGGTGCGTCACCCCCTCCGGCGCGATGTCGACCGAGCGGGTTCGGTGCCGGTCCACCGGCACGATCCGGTCGCCGTTCGTCACGGCCGCGTACACCTGCCCGGAGCCGGCGGACAGGGCGAGGCAGGTCACGCCGGAGAGTCCGGTCGGCGCCGCCTTCACGGCGCCCGCGCAGTCGGTGACGGCGATCCTGCCGCCGGTCGGGGCGGAGACGTGGACGCGCCGGCGGACGCCGTCCACGAGGGCGTCTCCGTCCGACTTCACCGGAAGCGTCCTGGCGGGGTCGGCCACGGCCGTTCCCGCGGTGCCCACGGCGAGGACCGCGGAGCTGAGGACGACCGCGGGGGGCGGGCGGGGTCGTTCCCGGCACCGGCGGGAAGGCCCGGCGGATCCGACGAGAGGGCCCGGCGGGTCCGGCGAGAGGGCCCGGCCGCGCGGGCGTCCGGGCGTCCGGGCCGGCGCGCGGGTGTCCGGGCCGGCGTCCGGGCGTCCGGGCGTCCGGGCGCGCGTCCGGGCCAGCGCGCGGACGTCCCGGAGCGCGGGCGTCCGGGCCGGCGTCCGGGCCGGCGTCCGGGCGTCCCGGAGCGCGTCCGGGCCGGCGGGCGTCTGGGCGCGCGGGCATCCAAGCGCGCGGGCATCCAAGCGCGCGGGCATCCAAGCGCGCGGGCGTCCAGGCCGCGGTCACTCCTCGCCGCGGGCGATCGTGACGGGGCAGTGGGCGTGGTGCAGCAGGGCCTGGCTGACGGAGCCGAGCAGCAGGCCGGTGAAACCGCCGCGGCCCCGGGCGCCGACCACCACCAGTTGGGCCCCTCGGGTGGCGTCGAGGAGGGCAGGGCGGATCCGGGAACGCACCAGCCGCCGTTCCACCTCGACCTGGGGGAAGGCCTGCCGGTGGGGAGCCACCGTCCCGTCCAGCAGGCGCCGCTCCTCGGCACTCAGCCGGTCGGCGTCGGCCACCACGGCGTTCAGGGGGTCGCCGGGGCCCTCGTAGGCGCGCTCGCTCCAGGTGTTCCACACGTGCAGGGCCACCAGCGGCGCCTCGCGCAGTGCCGCCTCGGCGAACGCGAACCCCGCCGCCGCCTCGCCGGCCGGGGAGCCGTCCACCGCCAGCACCACCGGACCGGCCGGATCGGGGCGGCCGCGCACCACCATCAGCGGGCACCGGCCGTGGGCGGCGAGCTGCACCGCCGTCGAGCCGAGCAGCAGCCCGGCGAAGCCGCCCAGTCCCCGGCTGCCGACCACCGCCAGCGACGCCGACCGCGACTCGATCTCCAGCACCTCGAGCGCCTCCCCGGCCACCACCGACCGGGTGATCTCGATGTCCGGCGCGACCTCGCGGGCACGCTCCTCGGCGCGGGCCGGCGCTCCGTGCGTCATCGGCCCCAGGCCGTGGCCGGCCGGGTTCCACGGTGGCGCGCCGCCCGGCAGGTGTCCGCCCCCGTGGCCGAAGGCGTGCACGATGCGCAGGGGCACCCCGCGCAGGTGCGCCTCGCGGGCCGCGACGGCCACCGCGCCGAGGCCGGAGGCGGATCCGTCCACACCCACGATCACCGGACCGGTCACGGGGTCCTCCCGTCCGCGAGGCCGCCGACGTGCGCCTCTTCCTCTTCCCAGCCTCGGCCCGGACACCCGCCGCGTCCACCGGACGCCGGGCCGTTCCGCGGGCCGCTCGGCCCTGCCGGGCACCCCCGCACGGCCGGGACACCGATCACGACCGGCGCGGGCCGGCCGGCCGCGTACGGGGACTTGAGTGCCCGGCGGAGCCTGCCGAAGACGTGGTCACGGCGGGACCGCGGGACCACGGGTCCGCGCGGAAGACCCGGAATCACGAGTGGCGGGGAGATCCACATGGACGTCAACGAGGTGCTGCTGCCCGGCGTGGGACTGCGCTACGAGTTCGTCAACCACGAGGGCGACCGGATCGGGGTCGTCGCCCAGCGCTCGGGCGACTTCGAGCTGGTGGTGTATCCCGGCGACGACCCGGACGAGGCCCAGCCGGTCGTCCGGCTCACCGGTCAGGAGGCCGACGCCCTCGCCGAGATCCTGGGCGCCCCGCGCATCGCGGAGCGGTTCGCCGACCTGACCCGCGAGGTGCCCGGCCTGAGCGCCGGACAGGTCACCGTGGGTCCGGGCAGCCCGTTCGCCGGTCACGCCCTGGGCGACACCCGGGCCCGGACCCGCACCGGCGCCTCGATCGTGGCCGTCGTCCGCGGCGAGGACGTGATCGCCTCACCGGGGCCGGGCCAGACCCTGCGCGCCGGTGACGTCCTGGTGGTGATCGGCACCCACGAGGGCATCGCCGGGGTCCAGCGCATCGTCCAGGGCTGACCGGTGCACACACCCGTCGCCCTGCTGCTGGAACTGGGCGTCATCCTGACCGCCCTGAGCCTGCTCGGCACGGTCGCGCGGCGTTTCGCGCTCTCGCCCGTACCGCTGTACCTGGTGGCCGGGCTGGCCCTGGGCGACGGCGGCCTCGCCCCGGTCCCGGCCGCCCGGGACTTCGTCGACACCGGCGCCTCGATCGGGGTGATCCTGCTGCTGCTGACGCTGGGCCTGGACTTCACCGTCCGGGAGTTCACCGCCAGTGTCCGCCGCCACCGCACCTCCGCGGCCGTCGACCTCGTCCTCAACGCCGCGCCCGGCGCCGTGGCCGGGCTGCTGCTCGGGCTGGACGCGGGCGGGATCCTCGCGCTCGCGGGCGCCACCTACGTCTCCTCCTCGGGCATCATCGCCCGCCTGCTCGCCGACCTGCGGCGGCTGGGCAACCGGGAGACCCCGGCGGTGCTGTCCGTGCTGGTGGTGGAGGA
This sequence comes from Streptomyces sp. NPDC048734, assembly GCF_043198675.1. Taxonomy (NCBI): domain Bacteria; kingdom Bacillati; phylum Actinomycetota; class Actinomycetes; order Kitasatosporales; family Streptomycetaceae; genus Streptomyces; species Streptomyces sp. NPDC048734. The sequence goes on from NZ_JBICUZ010000003.1 coordinate 288,970, forward strand.
CTTCGTGATGGCCGCCTACCTTCCGCTGCTCGCGGTCGTCGCCTCCGGCGGCACCTGGTGGCAGGCGCTGCTCACCGTCGCGGCGGCCCTGGCGGCCGTCACCGCGGCCATGGGCGCGTCCTGGCGGTGGGGCCACCACGTCGGCCGGGTCCTCGCCCATCCCGATCCCGAGCAGGTACTCCTCAGGGTCCTCGGCATCACCCTGATCGTCGCCGCGCTGGCCGAGCTCATCCACGTGTCGGCCGCCGTCGGCGCCTTCCTGATCGGACTCACGCTGACCGGAACCGCCGCCGACCGGGCCCGGGCCGTGCTCAGCCCGCTGCGCGACCTGTTCGCCGCCGTGTTCTTCCTGGCGCTCGGCCTGTCCGTCGATCCCGCCGACCTGCCGCCGATGCTGCCGGCCGCCACCGCGCTGGCGGTGGTCACGGCGGCCACCAAGGTGGTCTCCGGCGGGTACGCCGCCCGCCGCGACGGCGCGGGCCGGCGCGGCCGGCTGCGGGCCGGAACCGCGCTCATCGCCCGCGGTGAGTTCTCCGTCGTCATCATCGGCCTGGCCGCACCCGGCGAGAGCCGCCTCGCGGCCCTCGTCACCACCTACGTGATGCTCCTCGCCGTCTGCGGGCCCGTCCTCACCCGGTTCGCGCCCACCCGGCCGGCGGCCCCCCGCCCGTCCGCACCACGGGACGGCGCGCCGGGGCGCGGGCCGGGCGCGGTCAGTGAGACGGGTCCGCTCCCCGCACCACCGCGACCGGGCAGTGGGCGTGATGCAGCAGGGCCTGGCTGACGGAGCCGAGCAGCAGGCCGGTGAAACCGCCGCGGCCCCGGGCGGCGACCACGACCAGCTGCGCGGACCGGCTCGCCTCGATCAGCGCCTCCCGTGCGCCACCGTGCACCACCCTGTGGTCCACCACCACGTCGGGCCACCGCTCGCGGCAGCCGGCGAGCGCCTCGGACAGCAGGCGCTCCTCCTCACTCGCGAGGGCGCCCGGCGGGTTCGCGTACGGCTGCGAGGCGTCCGGCGGCGGGGGCAGCGGCGCGTTCCACGTGGTCCAGGCGTGCAGCGCCATCAGCGGCGCCTTCCGCAGCTCCGCCTCGGCGAACGCGAAGTCCACCGCCCGCCGGCCCGCCGCCGAGCCGTCGACGCCCACGACGACCGGGCCGTCGGCACGGGCCGGCTCGCGCACCACCAGCACCGGACACCGGCCGTGCGCGGCCAGGTGCACCGCGGTCGACCCGACCAGGAGCCCGACGAACCCGCCCATCCCCCGCGACCCGACGACCACCAGCTCGGCCTCGCGCGACTGCGCCTCCAGGACCGTCAGCGGCTCACCGCTCACCACCGCGTGCCGGACGTCGACCTCCGGCGCCGTCGCCCGCGCACGCTCGACCGCCTCGGCCGTCAGACGGTCGACCGCGTTGCGGATCCCGCCCTCGGGCGGCCCCAGCGGCGAGGGACCCGTGGGCACGTGCATCGCGGGCCAGATGAACGCGTGCACGATCCGCAGGCCCGCACCCCGCGCCCGAGCCTCCCGCGCCGCCGCCTCCACCGCGGCGAGACTCGTCTCCGCCCCGTCCACACCGACGACCACCAGACCGCTCATCGCGCCTCCCGCCACACGCCCGACTCCTGGGGAACGCGTTCGCTCCCACCTCCAGGGTCACCCCGTCGCCGCCCTTCGGCGCGGGGCCGGGTGGTGCCGTCGCCCGGGCCGACCGGCATCTCCCCGCGGCGGCAACGCGTCCCCCGCCCGGATCCGGGGCCGCGCCAGTACCCGTCCGGTCCCGGGCGGGGGACCGTCCGGCCCTTCTGCGCGCGGTGGCGCCCGTGGTGTGCTGTGGGTGACGGGGAGGGGCCCGTACAGGGACGCGGAGGAGCAGCCGGGAGCTGCGCACCGCGTGATCAGGATCCGCGAGAAGCGGGTGGGCCCTCCTCGTCGACCACGTGTCCGCGGGTCCGCGGATTCACGGGTTCGCGGGTTCGCCCGCGCACCAGTGCCGTCAGCGGGTCTGCAGCCATACCGCCAGGAGACCGGCCACGGCCGTGCCGGCGCCGTAGCAGGCACCCCGCAGGAACTGGTCGGCCGCTGTGCGGCGCCGGCGGGAGAGCCACCGCACGAGGTCGCACGCCGTACGGCGGCAGCGTGCGGCCGTGGCGGACAGCCGTCGTCGGACGGCTTCCCGCCGGGGCGGCTCCGTGGGGCACCCCGGTCGGGCGCGCCGTACGTTCATGGCTGCTGCACCTGCCTTTCTGCGGAGAGCCGGTCATCGCCCCGCGAGAACCGGGGCGGCGTGGCCGGCGGTCGGGGCGGGGCGGAGCGGGCGGAAGGTGACGTGGCCGTCGGCGTCGACCCGGGCGCCGTGGACGGCGGGCTCGGGCAGGCTGTTGTAGTGGAACGGCGTGGAGAAGTAGTAGGCGCCGGTGTCCGGTACGACGACGAGGTCGCCGGCGTCGAGGAGGGGCAGCTCGCGGTCGCGGGCCAGCAGGTCGCCGGCGAAGCAGCACGGGCCCGCGACGTCCTGGGCGACGGGCCGGCCCCGCTTGGCGGTGCCGCCGGGGTCGTAGGCCTCGATCCGCAGGGGCCAGGCGTCGGGCGCGAACACGGTGCGGGTGGCGACCTGGGCGCCGGCGTGGGTGATGGCGATGGGGCGGCCGCCGACGGTCTTGGTGTACTCGACGTACGCGGCCATGAACCCGTTCTTGGCCAGGACGGAGCGGCCGAACTCGGTGACGATCTCGTAGGCGCCGGAGAACAGGGCCGGGGCGTGTTCGCGCAGGCGGTCCACGTAGGTGTCGAAGCCGGGGGTCGTCTCGTCGTCGGCGAAGTTGACGGGCAGTCCTCCCCCGATGTCGATGCCGGTGACCTGCCGGCGGCCGAGGCGGGCGTTGACCTCCTCGGCGAACGCCACCGCCTGCGCGACGCCCTCGGCGATCAGGTCCAGGGGGCAGCCCTGCGAGCCGACGTGCGTGTGCACCCAGGTGAGCCAGGGACGGTCGCGGTACGCCCGCAGCAGACGCCGCCGGTTGCCCTCGTCCGTCAGAGGGACGCCGAACTTGGAGGTCGCGGTGGCCGTGCTCATGGCACTGATCGAGCCGCCGCCGACCTGGGGGTTGACGCGCACGCCGATCCGGGAGCCGGTGTCGCGGGTGGCGAGGATGTCGTCGATGCGCGCCAGTTCCTGGAAACTGTCCGCGTTCACGGCGACGCCGAGGCTCAGGGCGCGGGTCAGTTCCGCCCGGGTCTTGGCCGGGGAGTCGAACACGATGTGCGCGGGGTCGAAGCCGGCCTCCAGCGCCCGGGCCAGTTCGCCGGCGCTGGCCACCTCGCAGCCCATGCCGCCCCGGCGCAGTTCCTCCAGGACGGGGACCAGGCAGTTCGCCTTGGCCGCGAACGCGTGCAGGACCCGGAGGGAGTCGGGGAACGCGTTCCGCAGGGAGGCGACGGTCCCTCCGACGCCGTCGAGGTCGACGAACCCGGCCAGCAGCGCCGCGTCGGGGTCCAGGAGTCCCTGCCGGACGGCCGCCCGCAGGATGCGCTCACGCCGGTCCGCCCCGGTCCCGCCCCCGTACCTGCTGTTCCTGGCACTGTTCCTGGCAGAAACGCTCATCCCGCACCTTCCCGGAGCCTCGGGTCACGACCGCCGCGCGCTTGCCGTGCGGCGGGACCACCAGGCTCCCCGCGCGGCGGTGCGGGCGTCTTCGTCGGGAGCTCCGGTGTCGCGCCCCGCGCTTCTCACCGGGGAGCGAACCCGCGGGCGGAGGGCGGCCGCCGTGGTGCGCGGGCACGAAGGAGCCGCGCCTTCTTCGTGGCGGCGCACCACGGCACACGCACCACGGCTCACGCCCGGGGCTCAGGCCTGCTCGCCGTCACGCTCCAGCAGCCGCAGTTGCAGCTGGGCGAGGAGCCGGGCGTCCGGGCTGCCGAGGTCGAGCCCGGACACCTCGGTGAGCCGGCCGATCCGGTGCCGCAGGCTGTTGGCGTGCACGCCCAGAGCCCGCGCGGTGTCCGGCACATGGCCGAAGTGGTCGAGGTAGGCGCGCAGGGTCCGCACCATCGTGCCCCCGCCGTGCCCGGCGTCGTACGCCAGCAGTCGCGCCACCGGCGTGTCCGGGGCCGGCGCCGTCCCCGTCAGCGCGTCCAGCATCTGGTTCAGGGCGATGGTCTCGGCCACCTCGCTCGCGAAGGCGACGGTGCGGTGCTCTCCCGGCGAGAGCAGGGCCCGCAGCGCCAGGTCCGCCGACCGGCGGGACCCGGGCAGGTCCGCCAGGGTCTCGACCACGGTGCCCAGGCCGATCCTCACGTCGGGTCCGAACGTGTCGGCCACCTGCCGCACCAGTGCCGCCCCCGTCCGCGCCACCTGCTCGCGGGCCCGCCGCACGTCCTGGTGCAGCGCGCCGAGCAGGACCAGGGCGCCCCGGTCGACCGGCAGCACCACCGGGGTGACGTCGTACGCGCCGCACCGCACCGCCAGCAGCGCGCACAGCTTTCCGGTCTCCTCGGCCCTGCCGGACGCTCCGGTGCGTACCGCCAGCGCGGCACAGTGCCCCCGCGCCGGTATCCCGGTGCGTTCGGCCAGGACGGCGGCGGATCCGCGCCCGTCGAGCAGGGCGCGGGCCGCGTCCTCGGCCAGGCGGGCGTGCGAGCGGTGGGACCGGTGGTGCAGCAGGTGCGCGGCGGCCACCCGTGCCGCCGACCGCAGGGTCTCGGAGGCGTGCGGCGGGAGGTCGCCGCCCGCGGCCGCCACCCAGATCGAGCCGAGGACCTCGCCGCCCGCCCGGACGGCCACCACCAGGCGTTCGGGGTCGTCCCCGTGCGCCGGACGGTGGATGACGTCCCCCGACCCCCACAGGGCCCGGAAGAACCCGGCCTCCCGCATGGCGGAGACCCGCCACTCCGGCACCCGGCGGCCGAGGATCGTCAGCCGGCGCAGCTCGTCCACCTCCTCCTTCGTGGACGAGTAGGCCAGGACGCGGGACTCCAGGTCCTCGATCGTCACCGCGCCGCCGACCAGGACCGCGACCGCGTCGGCCAGCCCGTTCAGGTCGCCCGGCGGCACGGCGGACACCGCCGGATCGGCGGGCGCCCCGGACAGGACCAGACCGGCCCGCAGCGCCCCGACCAGCTCGGTCCAGCCGCACCACGCCGTCCGCAGCAGCAGCGCCGTCCCGCTGTCCTCGGCCGCCGCCCGCAGCGCCTCGGGGGGCCGCCCCGACCTGCCCTGCCCGAACACCACCGCGACGGCGCCCGATCCGGCGGCTTCGCGCACGGCGTCGACGGCGGCGGCCGACTGCGGGTCGACGCCCACCGCCAGCAGCACCTGCCCCCGTGCCGGCCCCCGGTCCAGCGGGTCCAGCACCGTGACTCCCTCGACCACGACCCCGAGGCCGCGCGGAGCCACGCACAGCTCCAGCGCACCGGCCCCCATGACCGACAGCAGTCTGTCCAGCGTCGGGCCCGGCACCGCGTCGCCCCCCGGCCCGGCCATCGCGTCCGGCGCCATCCGGCCCCCCTCCCGTCGGCACGGTGTGTGACGGCGAGTGTAGGAGGAGTCACCCGGCCGGGTCACCGGAACCGGACCGGTCACCGGAACCGGGCGCGTCACGGGGCCGAACCGGTCACCGGACCGGTGTTCCGCGCGCCGCCCGTCACGGGGCCGAGCCGGTCACCGTGCACCGCCCGTCACGGGGCCGAACCGGTCACCGGACCGGTGTTCCGCGCGCCGCCCGTCAGGCCGGCGTCCCGACCGGGGCCGCCGTGCGCGCCGCCTTCCCCACGACCCGGCGGCGGCGGGTCGGCAGGCCCATGGTGGGGTTGGCCACTCCCCAGGCCGCGCCCTTGCAGACCAGTTCCTTGTAGAGGGCGGCGGTGCGTCCGGTCAGGGCCGCGCGGACGGCCCGGTCGTCGGCGGTGACGTACTGGATCAGGCCCTGCCTGCGGCCCAGGGAGACGCACTGGTTGAAGTAGCGCAGGGGCACCTCCGGGATCTTCCCGCCGGTCAGGCGGGCCGCGATGGCGTCGGCGGCCTGCCAGGCGGTGGGCACGCCCGAGGCGCACGACATGCGCAGCGGCTTGCCGGCGGGACCCGTGACCCCGGCCGCGTCGCCGACGGCGTACACGTCCGGGTGGGAGACCGAGCGCATGGTCCGGTCGACGACGACCTGGCCGGTGTCGGTGACCTCCAGGGTGGTGGCCCGCGCGACCGGGTGGACGGCGAAGCCGGTGGTCCACACGGTGACCGCGGCCGGTACGGACGTGCCGTCGGCGGTGGTGACGCGGTCGGCGTCCACGACGGTGACGGCGGCGTGCTCGTGCACGGTGATGCCGAGTTCGTCGAAGACCTTGCGCAGGTGCCCGCGGCCCCTGGGGGAGAGCCAGTCGCCGAGGCCGCCGCGGACGGCGAGGGCGACGTCGAGGTCGGGGCGGGCCTCGGCGATCTCGGTCGCGGCCTCCACACCGGTGAGGCCGCCGCCGACCACGACCACGGGCTGTCCGGCGTCCAGGCGGGCCAGGCGCTCGCGCAGCCGGAGGGCTCCGGGGCGGCTCGCGATCTCGTGGGCGTGCTCGGCGGTGCCGGGGACGCCCTGGTCGTTCCAGGCGCTGCCGAGGGCGTACACGAGGGTGTCGTACTCCAGTTCCTCCTCGGCGGTGTCCGTACCGGCGTCGGTGCCGGTGCCGGCGTCCGGGCCGGTGACGGCGTCCGGGCCGGTGACGGCGTCCGGGCCGGTGACGGTGACCGTCCGGCGGTCGGCGTCCACGGCGGTGACCCTGGCGAGCTTCAGCTCCACGCCGGTGCCCGCGAACATCTCGGCGAAGGGCCGGGGCCTGAGGTCCTGGCCGACCGCGAGCTGGTGCATCCGCACGCGCTCGACGAAGTCGGGCTCGGCGTTGACGAGGGTGATGGCGACGTCTTCGCGGTGCAGCCGCTTGGCGAGGCGCCCGGCGGCGACGGCTCCGGAGTATCCGGCTCCGAGGACGATGATGCGGTGCTGCATCTCCATGCTCCTGTCTTGAGCGGGTTCGCCCCTTGAACCGGACGGCCCCGCGTTTCCTGACAGGAACGCGATGTGAAGCAGCTCACACCCGCGTCAGAACGTGACGCGGACGGGCTCGCCGTGGCCGGTGGCCGCCCAGTGCCGCGTCGCGCGTTCGAGCTTGTCGGGGTTGACCTGGTTGCGGAGCCCGGCGATGCCCTCCGGGGTGACCTCCAGGCACATGACGCCGACGACGCGGCCGTCGACGACCACGACGACCGCGGGGTCGCCGTTGGCGACCGTGGGGTACATCTCGGCCGAGTCGCCGACCAGGGCGCGCTTGGCCTTGCCGGGCCTGAACAGGCCGCGCAGGAACTTCGCGACCGCGAGCGCGCCCTCGAACGCCCTGGCGCGGGCCGGGACCTTGCCGCCGCCGTCACCGATCGAGACGGCGTCCTGGGTGAGCAGCCGTACGAGCGGCTCGGTCCGGCCGCTGGTGGCGGCCGCGAGGAACTCGTCGACGATCCGCCGGGCGGCGGCCTCGTCGATCTCGGTACGGGCCCTGCCGTCGGCGACGTGCTTCTTGGCGCGGTGGAACAACTGCTGGCTGGCGGTCTCGGTGATGTCGAGGATCCCGGCGATCTCCCGGTGCGGGTAGTCGAAGGCCTCCCGCAGCACGTACACCGCCCGCTCGCCGGGCGACAGCCGCTCCAGCAGCGTGAGGACCGCGTACGACACCGACTCGCGCTGTTCGGCGGTGTCGGCGGGGCCGAGCATCGGGTCCCCGGCGAGCAGCGGCTCGGGGAGCCACTGGCCGACGTAGGTCTCGCGCCGGGCGCGGGCGGAGGTGAGCTGGTTGAGGCACAGGTTGGTGAGGACCTTCGTCAGCCAGGCCTCGGGCACCTCGATGCGCGCGACGTCGGCGCCCTGCCAGCGCAGGAACGTCTCCTGCACGGCGTCCTCGGCCTCGCTCGCCGAACCGAGCAGGCGATAGGCGATGGCCTCCAGGCGGGACCTGGAGGCCTCGAACCGTTCCACGTCGTCCACGGTCAGGGCCATGGCCCGGATCCTAGCCCGCGCGGCCCGCGGGGTGACGGCCGCCTCGTCGGGGACGCCGGCCCGCGGGAGCGGCTGCCGCGTCCCCGGGCCCACCCACGCCGGCCGCCGGACCGTGACCGCCCGGGCGGCCGGTGCAGCGGATGCAGCCGGGGCGGCCGGGGCACTGGAGACCGGCGGGCGGGCATAGGCTTCGAGGGGCGGGCCGTGCGTCGTCGGCGCCGGCACACATGTACGGGAGGCCTGAGTGGATCAAGAGCCGTTGCCCTCGGAGGGGTACGCGGAGGTCCGTATCGTCGCGGCGACGCCGGATGTCGCGCGCCGGGTCGCCGAGGTGCTGCGCCGCTGTTTCGCCTCGGCCGAACAGCGCAGTTACCCGGCCGGCCAGGAGGGCGGGACCCGGCTGCACCTCACCATCGACACCACGCGGGCCGCCGGGCCCGCACAGTCCTGGCTGTCGGCCAGCGAGTCCTCCTCGAAGGACCCCTCGCACACCGACGAGGTCTGACCGCCCGTTCTCAGGCCGCCGGCTCTCGGGCGTCGAGGATCAGGACGTGCCAGGGCGAGGCGGGCAGCGGCTCGCCGCCGGTGTCCGCCTCGGCCTCCCGCCATCCCCAGGACCGCAGCGCCTTCAGCATCCCGGTGTCGGTACGGCTCACCAGCGTGATCCCGGCCGTCGCACCGTGGTCGGCGAGCAGCCGCCGCTGGAGACGCCGGGCGAGGTTCCCCTCATGCCCCTGGTGCCGTGTCCGCACGGTGGGCTGGACGACGATCCGGGAGATCGCGAAGAGCCGCCCGGAGGCGGCCGGGCGGAGCGGGTCCGCCGGCGGGTTCCCGTCCGGACGCAGACCCCGCCACCAGGCCCCGCGGTCGTCCACGGGAAAGCCGTAGGCGCACCCGGTGACCACGGTGGTCTCGGCGATCAGCAGCGCGAACCCCGGCCGTCGCAGGTCGGCGGCGAGCCCCCGCAGGAAGGCGTCCCGGTCCCGCTCCCTCGCCCACGGCTCGCCGCCGGCGGTGTCCGCGTACAGGTCGCCCAACTGCCCCAGCCTGTCCTCGACCTGACCCCGGCTCAGCGCGCGGACGCGGTCGGCGTCCCGGGAGGAGGGGTCCTGGTCCCGGGAAGTGGGAACCGGTCCGCGGTCGCGTCCCGGTTGGAGGGGCCACCGGTGGACACCGGGCCGCGCGGGCTCCCGGGTCGTCGGCCGGCCGGGCATGTTCACGGTCATGGGGCGAGCCCTGCTCCGGGCGCGGACGGATCCGGTCCGGCGTCGTCGGTCACCGGGAACGGCAGCGGCGGGCGGCCGGTGCGCGGGACACTCCCGGCTCCTCCACGGTACTCCAGCACGTGCAGGCCACAGCGGTCGCCGAATCTTTGTTCGCCAATCGTGAGCGGACACCCCGGTGGCGTACCGTGGGGGGTATCGGGAGTTCTCCGTACGACACCTCAGCGTCGTCGTCGTTCTCGATGCACCAAGGCACCGGACCACCGCGACGGCGGCCCGGGGACAGGGAACGCGACATGCACGCGCCCACCGACCACACCGTTGCGGACGGTCAGCTCCGCCGCTCCCCCTCTCTCCACGCTCCTCTCCTTCCTTCCGCGCGGTCCCGGGCCGCCCGGCCCGGCCCTGCCCTCAGACTCCGGCTCGCGCCCGACAGCCAGGTGCCGCGCCGCCTCGACGGGGTCTGGTGGCCACGCTCCGACGACCTCCTCGCCGAACTTCCCGAGCTTCTCGCCGGACTCCCGCGCGCATGGGGGGACATCGCCAGCGTCATGGTCGACGGCACGGCGTGGGCCGGGTCGCCGGGCCGGATGCTCGTGTGCAACCAGGTCGTACGGCTGCGCAGGTCCACGGCGGTGCACGCGCCCGACACCGTCGTCCTCATGGCACCCGGCCGGGGACGCCGGGACCTGCGGGTGATACCGCCCGGCACGACGGAGGAAGCGGCCCGGCCGCTCATGTCCGCAGGGGCGACGGTCTCGTCCGAGTGACCGCCGGCGCTCGCCCGAACGAGTGAATTCTTCGACCGGCCGGGCCCGATCGGCCCGTGCTAGTGTCGATTTGCGGTGCCGTCGCCGCCCGGCAACCGGCACCGACCCGCACTTCACAGCTGGGGCCCGCACCTTGGGGTGCGGGCCCCAGTTCGCTGTATCCGGGGGATGCGGCACCCACCCTTCCCCCACCGCTCACCCTCCCCCTGGCCCCGTCCCCCGGGCCGGCCCCTTCTCTTCGCTCTGTGAGGCAACATGCGCTGTGTCATCGCCCGGTACCCGTTCGACCTGACCAAGAGCGGGGTGCTGGTCGCGATGGCCGGCGTCACTCCCGAGCTGATCACGGGCGAGTCCGTCACCGTCGGCCGCCGCCGCTACCCGGTCAAGCAGGTCGGCGAGGTCGTCACCCGGCAGGACCGGCGGGACTTCAGCAGTGGCGAGGTCGTCCGGGCCATGCGCCGTCTCGGCTTCACCTGCCACGGCCTGCCCGAGGAGGCCGCGCCCGTGAGCGCCGGTTCCCCGAGCGCCCTGCAGTCCGCGTCGCAGATGCTCGGCGGCCCCGACCCGCGGGACGTGTGAGCGCGGACGGGAGCACCACGCCGGCGTCGTGCCCCACGGCCGCGCCGGCGCCCTGAGCACGGCCCCGCCGGGCAGCCCGGTCAGGCGGCCCGGCCGGCACGGAACTTCCCCGCCCCGGCGGCCGTTGGCAGGGTGACGCGTGCGAGCCGCGCGTCGGACCGGAACGACAGGGCTGAAGCCGAGGGTGGCACGCGTGGCGATGTGGGATCGGATCAAGGACCAGGCCAAGGGGCTCCAGCAGACACAGGGGTCGCGGGGCACCGGCGGCCACGGGCGGCCGGGGGCCGCGGGCCCGGGCGGTTCGCGCGCCCAGCTGGTGAGCACGCTCAAGTCCCAGCTCACCTCTCTCAAGACCGAGTTGAAGAGCGGCGCCTACCGCGACGCCAGCATGGCGATGTGCGCCCTGGTGGCCGCCGCCGACGGGCACGTCGACCCGGCCGAGCGACAGCACGTGGAGTCGCTCATCCTGCACAACGACGTCCTGCAGAACTTCCCGCCCGAGCAGCTGCGCCAGCGCTTCAACAAGCACGTCGACCAGCTGGCGTTCGACTTCCCCCAGGGCAAGGCCGAGGTCCTCCAGGAGATCGCCAAGGCCGCGAAGAAGCCGACGGAGGCCAGAGCCGTCGTCCAGACCGGGTTCGTCGTCGCGGGTGCGGACGGGTATGTCGCGCCGGCCGAGGAGCAGGTCCTGCGCGAGGCCTGCTCGGTCCTCGGCCTGTCGGCACAGGAGTTCGGCCTCTGAGTCCCGCTCCGGGCCGACAGCGGTCAGGCTTCGGGGATCAGCGGCAGCGCCGTCGTGACCTCGAAGCCGCCCTCCGGGCGCGGGCCCAGACGCAGTTCGCCGCCGATGGAGTGGGCGCGTTCGCGCATGCCGAGGACACCGAAGCCGCGGCCCGGCTCGGTCGCGGGCGGCGCCTCGGTGGCCGGGCCGTCGTCGCTGACCGTGATCACCAGCCGGGACCCGGAGTACACCAGCCGTACCCGCGCGCAGTGACTGCCCGCGTGCTTGGTGACGTTGGTGAGCGCCTCCTGCACGATGCGGAACGCGGTCAGGTCCGCCCCCGGTGACAGTGGCCGGGGCTCCCCCTCGGTGGTGACCGTGACGGTGAGCCCCGCGGACTCGCACGCCGCGACCAGCTCGGGCAGGCGGGCCAGGCCCGGGGCCGGTTCCAGCGGGCCGGCGGCCGGGTCGTCGTGTCGGCGCAGCAGTCCCAGCGTCGCCTTCAGCTCGCGCAGCGCGGAGGACGTGGTGCCGGTCAGGTCGGTGAGGATCCGCTTCGTCTGCTCCGGGCGGGTGAGCACGAGGTGTGCGGCGGTGCCGGCCTGGGCGTTGGCCAGCGCCAGGTGGTGCGCGACGACGTCGTGCAGTTCCCGGGCGATGCGCATGCGCTCCTCCGTGACGCGCAGCCGGGCCTCCTCCTCCCGGGTGCGTTCGGCGTACTCGGCGCGCGCCTGGACGGCCCGGAGGTAGGCGCGCCGCAGCCGGGTCATGGTGCCGGCGGCGATCGGCAGCATCAGCCAGAAGACCGGGCCGATCGTCCTGAGCAGCAGGGAGAGGCCGTCCATGCTGTCGGAGAAGACGGCAGCGGCCGTCACCGCCAGGGTCGTGCCGACACCGAAGGCGCGGGTCGTCCCGGGGTCGGTGAGCATGGCCAGCCAGTAGAGCGCCGCCATGATCGGGCCCAGCAGCAGCGGGGTGACCAGGTATCCGAGCACGACCGCGATCACCGTGCAGATCGCGGTGACGACGACCGCGGTGCGCGGGTGGCTGCGGTACCGCAGCAGCGCGAGACAGGAGACGCCCATCAGGGCGGTGCAGGTCCCGCCGTGGTCGGGCGGGGCGACGCCGGGCATGGTGAGCAAACTGCCGAGGCTCGCGCAGCCCATCAGTGCGAGGACCACCGCCAGGTCGATGAGGCGGGGGTGGCGGTCCGCGTACTGCCCGACGCGTGCCGAGTACTTCTCGACGCGGTCCGTGTAGCGCTCGAGGCTGCTGCTCATCGGGATTCGGCTCTCCGGTCGGTGGTGCTGGGGCCATCGTGACCTCCGCCGCCGCGGTGGGGCGACGGGACCGCCCGTGGCGTTCACCACGGACGGTCCCGGTCGGGCGGGGGCGGGACAGGCTCAGGTGCGGGCCGGCTCCAGGCCGGCGGCGGCCGGCTCGTCGGCCGGGTCCCGGTCGCCGGGGGCGGGCCGGTGGGCGAGCGCCTCGCCCTCCACGTCGACGCGGGGCAGGATCCGGTCCAGCCACCCGGGCAGCCACCAGGCCTTGGCGCCGAGCAGGGCGAGCACGGCGGGCACGATCGCCATCCGGACGACGAAGGCGTCGAAGAGGACGGCTCCGGCCAGCCCGAACCCGATCATCTTGATCATGGAGTCGTCCTCACCGATGAACCCGGCGAACACCGCGATCATGATCAGCGCGGCGGCCACGACCACCCGGGCGCTGTGCCGGAAGCCGGACGTGACCGCATGGCCGGGCCGCTCGCCGTGGACGTACGCCTCACGCATGCGGGAGACGAGGAAGACCTCGTAGTCCATGGCGAGGCCGAACACGATGCCCACCAGGAAGATCGGCATCAGGCTCATGATCGGGCCGGTCTGTTCCACGCCGAGGATCCCGGCACCGTGGCCCTGCTGGAAGACCACGACGACCGCGCCGAGGGAGGCCAGCACCGACAGCAGGAAGCCGAGGGCCGCCTTGAGCGGGACGAGCAGGGACCGGAAGACCAGCATCAGCAGCACGACCGCCAGGCCGACCACGACGATCAGGTACGGCACCAGCGCGGCCTGGACCTTGTCGGCGATGTCGATGTTCAGCGCGGTGCTGCCGGTGACCTCGAAGGTCGCGCCGGTCTCGGCCTCGATGCCGGGGCGCTCGCCCCGGATGGTCTTCACCAGGTCCTTGGTGCGCTCGTCGGTCGGCGCGGTGGACGGCACGACCGAGAAGACGGCGGTGTCGCCGGCCTCGTTGAAGCGGGCCGGGGAGACCGAGACGACGCCCTCGGTGCCGCCGACGCGGTCGGCGACGGCCTGGGCGGCCGCCTTCGGGCCGGAGTCGCCCCGCGCGTCGACGACGACGGTCAGGGGCCCGTTGAAGCCGGGTCCGAAGCCGTCGGCGAGCGCGTCGTAGGCCCGGCGCTCGGTGGTGGAGGTGGGCTTCGCCTCGTCACCGGGCATGCCCAGTTGCAGGTCGGCCACGGGCAGCGCGAGCGCGCCCAGGCCCACCACGCCGAGCAGCAGCACGGGCAGCGGGCGGCGCAGCACGAACCGGGCCCAGCGGGTGCCGCCGTTGTCACCGGCGCCGCCCTCCACCCGGCCGCTCCTGCGGGCCTTGCGCGCCAGTACGGCGTTCGGCCAGAACCCGAGGAACGCCGGCACCAGCGTCAGCGCGATCAGTACGGCGAGAACGACCGCGCCCGCCGCGGCGAGGCCCATCTTGGTGAGCATCGGGATGCCGACGACGGCGAGTCCGGCCAGGGCGATGACGACGGTGAGGCCCGCGAAGACGACCGCCGACCCGGCGGTGCCGACCGCGAGACCGGTCGCCTCCTCGGGCGTGCGGCCGTGGGCCCGTTCCTCGCGGTAGCGGGAGACGACGAACAGGGCGTAGTCGATGCCGACCGCCAGGCCGAGCATCATCGCCAGGGTGCCGGTCGTCGTGGACAGGCCGAGGGTGTCGGAGAGGGCCGTGATCGTGGCCATGCTCACGCCGACGCCGATGATCGCGGTCAGCAGGGGCAGTCCGGCCGCGGCGAGCGAACCGAAGGTGACGAGCAGGACGACCGCGGCGATCGAGACGCCGATGATCTCGGCGACGCCGCCCGGCCCGGCGCCGTTCTGCAGCGCGTCCCCGCCGGCCTCGACGGTCAGCCCGGCGGCACGGGCGTCCGCGAGGGCCCTCTCCAGGCGGGCCCTGCTGTCGTCGGTGAGCTCGTTCGCCGCGACCTCGTAGGTGACGGTCGCGTACGCCGTCGAGCCGTCCTCGCTGACCGCCTGCGCCCGGAACGGGTCGGCGGCGCTCGCGACCTGCGGCCCGTCGGCCAGGTCGGCCACCGCGTCCTCGACGGCCCGCCTGCTGTCGGCCGCGGTCACCTTCCGGCCGTCCGGCGCGACGAAGACGACCCGCGCGGTGGCGCCGTCGGCGGAGGCCCCGGGGAAGCGCTGCTCCAGCAGGTCGAACGCCTTCTGGGACTCGATGCCCGGCATCGAGAACTGCTCGTCGGCGGCTCCGGGGGCCTTGAGGGCGCCCAGCCCGACGGCGGCCAGGACCGCCGCCCAGACCAGGGCGACGTACCAGCGCCGCCGGAAGGCCAGGCGGCCCACGCGATAGAGGAAAGTAGCCACGACAGGGGTCTCCGCATCTGGTGCCGACTGTCCGCCCAGACTCGCCGCACCACCCCGGCCTGTCGTCGTCCGCCTGCCGACAATCCCTCCTACTGAGAACGCAGTACGGCGGGCCCGCCGGGATCCACCGGCAGGACTACGAGAGGGCCCGCGCATCGGACTCGTGTTCCCACCGATGTGTCCTTCGTCGCATTCGGAGGGAATTCAGGGGTGCGGGGGTTTCGCGCGCGACGGCGCCCGCACCGGCCGTCACAGGAGGTCACGGGGGTGCGCCCGGCGCCTCCGAGCGGAAGGCGAAGGCGCCGGTGGGGCAATATCTACAGTCACCAGGTGAGAAATTGACGCAGCGCCCGGTGAATATTCCCGCACCCCGCTCACCAGGCGAAATCGTGCAACGCACTCGGCCGAACGCACCGTGCTACTGTCGTCGTCAGTTGCAGTTGTGGTTGCCAGAAGGTTTTTCCATCGGGGTGATCATCACGGCGACCGGAGGCACACAGGGTGACTCCGAACCGTCCCGAAGGAGAACAAAATGGCCAGCGGCACCGTGAAGTGGTTCAACTCTGAAAAGGGCTTCGGCTTCATCGAGCAGGACGGCGGCGGTCCCGACGTCTTCGCTCACTACTCGAACATCGCGACCCAGGGCTTCCGTGAGCTCCAGGAAGGCCAGAAGGTGTCGTTCGACATCGCTCAGGGCCAGAAGGGCCCGACGGCGGAGAACATCGTTCCCGCCTGACCCTGCCTGACGCGTGACGCAGCCGGGGCCCGCACCGTGGGGTGCGGGCCCCGGCTCGCCGCTTTTCCGGGTGCCGCGCGGGATTACCTGATTTCCCGCAGGACGGTGACGTCTTTCCCGTCCACCTGTTTCGGCCCCACCCACTCCGGCTCGTTCTCGCAATTCTCCGTGCCTTTCACGTGCTCCGGGAATTCCTTGATACGCGCCGCATCAAGGAAGGTTCCCCCGCATGAACCGTGCACGTTCCGGCGCCCGCTCCTACGGCCGCTCCGCAGGCGCCCCGCAGCGCTCCTCCGGCAACCGCTCCTCCGCGCCCCGTCGTTCGCAGGGCGGCTCCGGCCGCCGGCCGATGGCGCAGCAGGGCGAGTTCGCGCTGCCGGAGACGGTGACGCCCCCGCTGCCCGCCGTCGAGTCGTTCGGCGACCTGGGCCTGCCCGGGCCGCTGGCGACCGCGCTGACCAACGAGGGCATGACCGTCCCGTTCCCCATCCAGGGCGCCACCCTGCCGAACTCCCTGGCCGGCCGTGACGTCCTCGGCCGCGGCCGCACCGGCTCCGGCAAGACCCTCGCGTTCGGCCTCGCGGTGCTGGCCCGTACGGCGGGCCTGCGGGCCGAGCCGCGTCAGCCGCTCGCCCTCGTCCTCGTGCCGACCCGCGAGCTGGCCCAGCAGGTCACCGACGCCCTCACGCCGTACGCCCGCTCCGTGCGGCTGCGGCTGGCCACCGTCGTCGGCGGCATGTCGATCGGCCGCCAGGCGAGCGCCCTGCGGGGCGGCGCCGAGGTCGTCGTCGCCACGCCGGGACGGCTGAAGGACCTCATCGACCGGGGCGACTGCCGTCTCGACGAGGTCCGCATCACTGTCCTCGACGAAGCCGACCAGATGGCCGACATGGGCTTCATGCCGCAGGTCACCGCGCTGCTCGACCAGGTGAAGCCCGACGGCCAGCGGATGCTGTTCTCGGCCACCCTGGACCGCAACGTCGACCGGCTGGTCCGCCGCTACCTCTCCGACCCGGTCGTCCACTCCGTCGACCCGTCGGCCGGCGCGGTCACCACGATGGAGCACCACGTCCTGCACGTCCACGACACGGACAAGCAGCGCACGACCACCGAGATCGCGGCCCGCGACGGCCGCGTGATCATGTTCCTGGACACCAAGCACGCGGTGGACCGGCTGACCAAGCACCTGCTGAACAACGGCGTGCGCGCCGCTGCCCTGCACGGCGGCAAGTCCCAGCCGCAGCGCACCCGGACGCTGGACCAGTTCAAGACGGGTCACGTGACCGTGCTCGTCGCGACGAACGTGGCCGCGCGCGGCATCCACGTCGACAGCCTGGACCTGGTCGTCAACGTGGATCCGCCGACCGACCCCAAGGACTACCTGCACCGCGGCGGCCGTACCGCCCGCGCGGGCGAGTCCGGCAGTGTCGTGACCCTCGTGACCCCGGACCAGCGGCGCGCCATGAGCCGGCTGACGGCCGCGGCCGGCGTCACCGCGCAGGTCACCGCGGTCCGCTCGGGCGAGGAGGAGCTGAGCCGTATCACCGGTGCCCAGGCCCCGTCCGGCATCCCCGTCGTGATCACCGCGCCGGTCGTGGAGCGCCCCCGGCGCTCCGCCTCCTCGGGCGGCTCGTCCTCCCGCGGCCGTCGCGGCCGCGGTGGCGGCGGCGGTGGCGAGCGCGGCGGTGAGCGGTCCGCGCGCGGCGGCGAGCGCGGCGGCGAGCGGGGCCGGTCCTCCGGCGACGCGTCGTCCTCGCGCGGCCGGTCCCAGCGCCGGTCCGCCTTCGGTTCGGCGGCCTGACCCGAGGGAAACACCACGCCCCAGGGCGTGCGGGGGCGGCCGCTGAACCGCCTCCCACCTGCGCGGAAGGGCCTCGTCGGCAGTTGCCGGCGGGGCCCTTCCGCATGCCCGGCCGGGGGCGGTCCGGCGCGGGGGACACCGCGGCGGGGTACCCGTAACGGCGGACCGGCACGGCGGCGGGACCGGTGGACGGTGTTGAATCTCCTCAGGGGCCCGGGTGCCGGACAGCGGCGGGGCCCCTTCTACGCGGCGATCAACGAGGTGACATGACAGCAGACAACCCGCTCAGCGGTCGTCTGGACGACGACGACTACCCGGCGTACTCGATGGGCCGGGCGGCCGAGATGCTCGGCACCACCCCCGGCTTCCTCCGGGCCATCGGGGAGGCCCGCCTGATCAGTCCGCTCCGCTCGGAGGGCGGGCACCGCAGGTACTCTCGCTACCAGCTGCGCATCGCCGCCCGCGCCCGCGAGCTGGTCGACAAGGGCACCCCGATCGAAGCCGCGTGCCGCATCGTCATCCTGGAGGACCAGCTCGAGGAGGCCCGGCGGATCAACGACGAGTACCGTCGGGCCGCGAGCGAGGCGCAGGATTCCCCTTCGCACCCGCGTTCCCACTCGAATTCCCCTTCGGGCTCCGGTTCGGGACGGGGCTCCGGCTGACCGGTGCGAGCACGGCGGAGACCACCGCACCGCAGGAGGCCATGACGTCCGCCACGAAACGCCGGCGTCCGAGGCCGAGCCGGCGCGGTCCCGGACCGTGGTCGACGGCGACGGCCGGCGACGCCCCGAGCAGGAGCACCCGCCACGACGCCGGCACGGGGTGCCGG
The DNA here is from genome assembly GCF_043198675.1 of Streptomyces sp. NPDC048734. Lineage (NCBI taxonomy): Bacteria > Bacillati > Actinomycetota > Actinomycetes > Kitasatosporales > Streptomycetaceae > Streptomyces > Streptomyces sp. NPDC048734. The sequence goes on from NZ_JBICUZ010000003.1 coordinate 307,284, forward strand.
GCCGCCCGGGGCAGCTCCGCGGGACAGGCGTGCGGCCGCTCGCAGGGGAAGGGCACGTGACGCTGTTCGTCGGCGAGGATCCGGCCGGCGACGTCCGCGGTCAACGGGGCGTCGGTGCCGTCGCGGCTCAGCGGTGCCGGCCGGCCGCAACCCGCCGGACCGGCGGCGGCGATGACGACACATCAGCCGTGGGCGCCGGTCGGCCGGGAGCGGGGCCGGTGGGCGCCCTCCCCGTGGACGGCGGACAATGGGGGCCATGAGCATCGTCAAGATCAATGTGCTGACCGTTCCCGAGGAGCAGCGCGAGACGCTGGAGAAGCGGTTCGCCGCGCGGGCGGGCGCGGTCGAGAACTCGGACGGGTTCGAGTGGTTCGAGCTGCTGCGCCCGGTGGAGGGCACCGACACCTACCTCGTCTACACGCGCTGGCGCAGCGAGGAGGACTTCCAGAACTGGATGTCCGGGCGGGCCCAGGCGGCGCACGGCGGCTCCGGCGAGGGCGGTGCCGAGGGCGCCGGACAGCGGAAGCCGGCCGCCTCGGGTGCCACGCTGTGGTCCTTCGAGGTGGTCCAGCAGGCATCCCCCGGGCAGAGCGGACCCGCCACCGAGTAGGCTCCACACTCATGGCGCACGCTGATGACCTGCTCGTCGACATCGCCGCAAGGGTGGAGTCGGAGCACAACAGTCGGATGTCCCTCACCGTGGTGATCCCCGGGGCCGTGATCACGGGCCGGCTCGCACCGGAGACCCTGTGGAAGCAGCGGGTGGCGGAGGTACTCGAGGCCTCCGATCAACTCGGGGCCTTCTCCTCGGTCTTCACCCGCGCGGACGGCACCGGCACACCTCCCGAACCGCGGACCGGACGACCCACCCACCTGCACTTCCACGTGGCACGCATCCTCCAGGGCAACGTCGGCATCCCCGACACGGGCGGCATGTACCGCGTCGCCCTGGAGGACGTGAGCGCGTGGACGATCGGGGACCTCAGGTACGCGGATCAGTGACGGAGCACTGAGGGGCGGCAGGGCCGGCGGGCCCGGCCCGGCAGGTCCTGCCGCCCCGGTCCTCCCGCACCGCGGCCACCGCCGCCCGGCGCCGGACGCCTGTGGCAGGCAGGTGCGCGGCCTTCCGGTCGGTATCGACCGCACGTTCGCCATCGGTGCGCTTGTTCGTGCCCGTGCGCGGGAGAGCACCGGGAAGGCGACCGGAACGTCACGGGTCACGTACGGCGCGCGACGGCGACCTCACGCACCGGTCACATTTCGTTCAACCCCTGGTAGCCGGGCGGTCGGCGAGCGACCATGGCCCCATGACTCTGGCCGAGCGCGCCATGGCGCGACTGGAAGTCTGGCCCGACCTCAGTACGGGACAGGCCAGTTGTGGCGCAGGACGGGCGTTGCGCTCCGTCCACAGCGAGATACTCCACTTCCACTCCGACCGGGACGTGGACCTGCATCTGACCGTCCCGGCCATCCGGCGGATCCACTCCGACCTCATGGGATCGACGGCGGTGCGGGTGGTGCCCGGTTCCCGCTGGGTCACCGTCCACCTCGACTGCGACACCGACGTGGACCTGCTGATGGGTCTGGTCAGCGTCGCCCTCAAGGCCCACCTCTCGCAGGGCCCGGTCGCCGCCCCGGCACCGTCGCCCTTCACCTGCAACCTGCACCGGGTCACGCTGGTGCCGCGCGACGATCCGGACGACCGCTGAGGCGGGGCCGGGCCGGTGTCCGGCCGGCACCACCGAGGATCGGGTGGCGCGCTCCGGGGCGGGTCCGCTCTGGCGGCGTACGGCGTCGGCGACGGCGTCACGGACCTCGGCCCGGGACGCCGTACGAGCGGGCCCTTCGGCGGTGCGGGAGAACAGCGGTTCGTCCCGGACCCGGTCGGCCGCCGCAGCGAGGTGGATGCCCTGCCGGGTGATCTCCGCCTCGCTCACCCCCCGCCGCGCGGCCGCCTCCCTGATGATCGCCAGGTCCTCGGGGTCGGCGTGGACGTCGATGCGCTTCAGCGACGTGTACCCGGCGTGGCCAGTTCCGTCGCCGTGCCGTTCTCGTCCCACCGGACTTCCAGCACAGCGGTGACCGCGTCACGGTCGAGGGGGCCGAAGACGTGGGGGAACCGGGTGGAGTCGGGGACACCCGGTGGTGGGGCCGGGGCCGCCGCCTCCCACGCGCAGCGGGCGGTCAGGCGGTCCTCGTCGACGAGGAGCGCCAGGAGCGGCCGGGGGGCCGTGCGGTAGAAGGCGTCGGCGACGGCCAGCGTCGTCGCCTCGTCCGGCGAACAGTGCACGAAGCCCTCCTCGCCGAGGGAGGCGGGCGCGTACGGGTGGTCGGGCCGGGCGTCCCACTCCGTCTTCGGAACCAGGTGGTAGATCATCGTCCGGTTATATCCCGGCGCCCCGTTCGGAGGGGACCGGTCGTGCGGCCGTCATGAGCGGCGGCGCCGCGTGACGCCGCAGGGCGGAAAGGGGCGTGCGGGCGGCTGCCGGCATCCCGCCGACCCACGGTCGTGAACCCGATCGGCGGTTCCGGGGAACAGCGGGTGTACGTCACCGACGGCAGACACGGAGACCGCGTGAACGCCCCACCCGACAGAACCGACGACGACGCCTCGTTCATCGGCGGCTCGTTGACCCGACCCGAACTCTTCGGCGAGTTGTACCGACGCCACGCGGCCGACATCCACCGGTACGCCGCCCGCCGCCTCGGCGAGGACGTGGCCGAGGACATCACCGCGGAGACCTTCCTCACCGCGTTCCGCGCCCGCGCCCGCTACGACCTGCGACGCGCCCACGCCCGCCCCTGGCTGTACGGCATCGCCGCCAACCTCATCGGCAAGCACCGCCGGACCGAGGTACGGGCCCTCAAGGCGCTGGCCCGCACCGGTCACGACCCCGTCGCCGACTCCTGGGCCGACCGCAGCGACAGCCGCGTCACCGCGCAGGCCGCCCACGTGCCGCTCGCGGGCGCGCTCGCCGGGCTCTCCTCCGGGGACCGGCACGTCCTGCTGCTCGTCGCCTGGGCCGACCTCACCTACCAGGAGGTCGCGGAGGCCCTCTCCCTCCCGGTGGGCACGGTCCGCTCCCGCCTCAACCGGGCCCGCAAGAAGGTCCGCCGCGCCCTCGGCGACACGGACCCCACGTTCGCACACGACCTTCCGGAGGTGATCGGCCATGGCTGAACCGGTGATCGACGAGATGTCCGCACTCCGCGCCCTGCGCGCCGACGCGCCCCTGCCCGACCACGCCCGACTCACCCCGGCGCGTCAGCGACTCCTGGACGAGATCGCCGGTACGGAACAGCGGCGGGCCCGCTGGAAGCTGAAGGCACTCGGCGCGGTGGCGGCGGTCGTGGCCGCCGCGCTGCTCTCCACGCTGGTGCTGCGGGGCGAGCCGGCCACCCCGGCGGAACCGGCCGCACCTCCCCGGGCGGACCAGTGGGTGTACCTGGAGAGCCGGTACGACCTGTGGCAGTGCAGAACCAGCATCTCCAACATGGGGTACACCGAAGCCGGTCAGATCATCCTGCGAGGGCCGGAACCGTGCAGCACGGAGCCCGCGAAGCCGAGGCTGCAGAGCAGCTGGACCCGCTACGACGGCGCGGAGCAGGCCTACGGGAAACCGGATGCGAGCCGCGCGGAAGCAGAAGAGGTGCGGCCGTGGAACGGTCGCAACACCAATTACCTCACCCCCCAGGAGACGGACGCCCTGGTGGCCGACCTCCCCGACGACCCCGATGCCGCACTGCGGCTCATCCGGGCCCGGTCCATCCCCGACCGCGCGACCTACAAAGTACGGCTCACGCAGGCCCAGCGGGACTTCGAGGAGGTCGTCGACGTCCTCGCCAACGCAACGGCCGTGCCTTCCGACAAGGCCCGCACCATGCACCGCGTCATCACCGGTCTCGCCGGGGTGACCCGGCCCGTCACGACGACCGACGGCACGGGCCGGAAGGTGCTGGCCATCGGCGTCGAGGGCGAGTTCCGTGACTACGCCTGGGAGCGCAACTACGTGCAGGTGCTGCTGGACCCGGAGACCTTCGCCTACCGGGGTGTCCGCTGGGTCGCCGCGCTGGACTACTACGTGGACGGCAAGCCCTCCACCGGCCCGTTCGTCGCCAAGGGCACGGTGATCGGAAAGGCCACCCGCCTCTCGACGGTCGTCGTCGACAAGGCGGGCGAGCGGCACTGACCAGTCCCCGGCGGACACGCGCGGTGACCGTGTGCCGGTCGTCGAACCGGCTCGCGGAGACGGGGAGTCGGGGCGAGGACCGCTGCTCGTCGAGGCGCTCGCCCGCCGGTGGTGGGGCCGGCGCCGCACAAGATCGTCCGGGCCGGAGTCCGACCGTCTCCGGGGCCCGAGAACGCGGGCTCCGGCGCCGAGGGCGATCTTCCCAAAGGACCATCGGAGAGAAAGGAACCCGACCAAGCCCCACCCTTTCCCTCCCGCCGGGCACGGCTCACTCGCGTGGGTGAACATGCCAACTCGGCTGGGTTTGGGGGGTCTTCGGTGCCCTAGGCTCGGCGCAGCAGGTGACCGCCTGCGCCCGGACATGCGTCGGCCCTCGCCGGGACTGCCATCCCAGTGCGAGGGCCTGACCATCGAGTAACCACGGTTCCTCCCCAAACCAGATCGAGGAATCACGCTTCCCGATGGATGCTGAAAACACCAGCGGTCCCGCCCCCTCCGAGTCCCGGCTTGCCGCCGACCGCCACCCGAAGCGGGGGCGACGTACCTCCTGCGGTGGAGGTCTGGAACACGAGCACCACCGCCACACGAGCCGCTTCACGGTGGTCGGCAACGACCTCGCGCAGCATCCGGAGTTGTCGGGGACGGCGATCGGGTTCGGCGCGTACATCCAGTCGCTGCCGCCCGGCGCCCGGTTCGACATCAAGACGCTGGCCGCGCGTCTCCCGGAGGGCAGGGCCCGGATCGCCGCCGCGCTGCGGGAGTCGGAGACGCACGGTTTCCTGCGCCGCACACGGGAGCGGACACCCGACGGCCGGACCCTCCTCGGGACCGCACCGCCACCGTCAGCGCCCCGGAGCGGTCGGTCCCGTCCTTGACGGGGCGGAGGCGTCGGTGAGGTCGGCGCCGGTGGCGGCGTCGCGCTGGGAGTGGCCGACGCCGCGCCAGTCCAGGCACATGACGGTCGCGTCGTCCTGCAGGTGGCCCTCGTTCGCGTCGACGATCGCCGCGATCAGGGTGCGGGCGGCCTCGCGGGGATGCAGCTCACGGGTGCGCACGATCAGGTCGGACAGGTCGAGGCTGCCCGCGTTGTGCTCCAGCATGCCGTCGGTCAGCATCACCAGCCTGTCGCCCGGCCGCAGGTCCAGGGACTGGACCCGGTAGGTGTGAGGGGTGTGGAAACCGAACGGCATGTCGATCTCGGGAGTGATCTCCCGCACCCGTCCGTCCCGCATGCGCAGGGGCCAGGGGTGCCCGGCGTTGATGAACTCGGTCCTGCCGTCGAGCAGGCTGATGCGCAGGAGCTGGCCGGTGACGTAGGTCTGGCGGCCGTGCTCGCGCATGGCCTCGTCGGCCTGGCGGGCCTGTTCGGCGAGGTCGGCACCGGCCCGCCGCGCCCGGCGCAGGGCGCCCACCGCAAGGGTGGCCAGCAACGCGGCGTTGACGTCGTGCCCCATGGCGTCGGTGACCGAGAGCTGGACCGTGTCCCGGTCGATCGCGTAGTCGAAGGTGTCGCCCCCGACGTGGTCGGCCGGCTCCAGCGCCCCGGCCACCGCGAACTGCGCCGCCTCACAGGCCAGCGACGCCGGGAGCAGCCGGTGCTGGATCTCCGCGGCCAGACTCAGGGGGGTGGTGCGGCGGCCCCACTGGTACACGTCGGTGAAGGACCGGTTCGCGATGACGATGTAGGCCAGGGCGTGCGCGGCCTCGCCGATCTCCCGCATCGCCTCCGCGTCCGGCACCGCGGGCAGGAACAGTTCGAGGAGCCCGAGGGCGTCCCCGCGGTTGGTGACCGGGGCGACGATCCGCACCAGCCCGCCCTCGCCCTGGTCCGCCACGCCCGGCCGCTGGGTGCGGATCACGTCGTCGTAGAGGGTGTCCCGCAGCTTGATGCGCCGGGCGGGTTCATCGGTCTCGACGCTGCCCGCCGCCCCCAGCCGTACGACCGAGCTGCCGCTGAAGTCGGTGATCAGGAACGACACGGACGCGGCCCCGAGGTACTCCTTGAGCATGCCCGCGACCACGTCGAGGGACTCCACGGGCGCCGCGGCCTCCGCCGCCTCCAGCATCCCCGCCAGGGTCGTCGCCGTGCCTCCTCGGCTCCCGCCCCCGGGAGGACGGGAGGCCTGTCCGTCGTCCGGTCCTCTTGCGGTCACAGCGACTCCTCACCGCTCGATGACGCCCGGGACCGCGTCCCGGATGCGCGACAAGCCCCGTCCCGCGCCGGACAGGTCGCATTGCATTGCACCACGGGAACCCGGCCCGCCCCGCCCGGCAGCGCTCCCGGACCGTGCGCGGCCGCGGTCCGGCCCTCGCGGCCGCGGTCCGGCCCTCGCGGCCCGGCCCCCGCGGCCCGCGCCCGTGTCCCGCACGGGTGTCACGTGGCCGACAGGAGGATGGCCGTGTAGTGCGCGGCGAAGGCGGCGATGGTCAGGGCGTGGAAGACCTCGTGGAAGCCGAACCAGGCCGGGGACGGGTCGGGGCGCTTGAGTCCGTAGACGACGGCGCCCGCCGTGTACAGCAGACCGCCCGCGACGACGAGGACGACGACCGCGGTGCCGCCGGTGCGCGCGAAGTCGGGCAGGTTGAAGACGGCCACCCAGCCCAGCGCGATGTAGCACGGCGTGTACAGCCACCGGGGAGCCCCGATCCACAGGATGCGGAAGGCGATGCCGGCCAGGGCACCCGCCCACACCACCGCCAGCAGCACCCGCTGCCGGTCCGCGTCGAGCAGCAGGACCGCCAGCGGCGTGTAGGTGCCGGCGATGATCAGGAAGATGTTCGCGTGGTCGAGGCGCCGCAGGACCGCCTCTCCGCGCGGGCCCCACGTGCCGCGGTGGTAGACGGCGCTGGTGCCGAAGAGCAGGCAGGCCGACAGCGCGTACACGGCGCAGGCCGCCACGGCCGCGGCCGAGCGGGAGACGGCGACCAGGACGATGCCGCCGGCCAGCGCGAGGGGGAACACGCCGGCGTGCAGCCAGCCGCGCATCCTCGGCTTCAGCGCGGCCGCCGCGCGCTCGACGCCGTCCTCCAGGGCGGCGGCCGCGGTCGGCCGGGCGTCCGTGCCGGCGGGCGCGTCGGCGGCAGGGGGGCGGAGGGGGTCGGGCGGGGTGCCGGGGCGGGGCCGGGACTCCCGTCCGTGGGCCGGCGGCTGAGCGTCTTCGGCGATCATGCGTCCATATTCTGGGGTCGGCTGAAGCGGGCGGCCCGGCGCGACGCCGCGGGGTGCGGATCGGACGCCGGCGGCACCTCTCCCTGGAACACGTGGAGGGCCCTGGCGCCGTGCGGCGCCAGGGCCCGAAGGAACTGCTACACCATCTGCCGGCCTTGTTACTGCGCCGGCCCTCTGTTTCCGCAGACCCGACGGGGACACTGTCGGGTGTGCCGGGATCGCGGTTGCTCGACCGGAGACCACCTCACTATCGATGTCCTGCGGTACCCGGGTTCAAGGCACTCGCCCGGGCGATCCTGATGGCGTCGGCTCCTCCGTTCTTCCCTCGGTGATCAACTGCTTGCCAAACGGGGGACTGCGTACTGCTCTACTGCGTACCGCTGGTACTGCGTACTGCTCGGCGGCCTGTCACAGCGCCGCCCTCCGGCAGCCAGCCCCGTCGCCCGTCCTGCGTCTGCTCTGGCTTGGAACCCCACTGCCGGACCTCCCGGTGCGCGCGCCCGCAGCCGACGCCTTCACCGAGGTACCGCTCACTCACTTCACTGCTGGGTACCGCGAACCTCACTTGCGGGTACTGCCACTGCATCTACTGCGGTACTGCTCGCGGCGGCCCCTGATCACTGCGGGCCACCCGGTCCGGTCGTCAGTCCCGTCACCGTCCTGCGACAAGCCTGGCTTCGAAACTCCACCACCGAACCGTCCTGCGCACTGCAACTGCGGTACTACTGCCCGGCAGTTCGTGTCTGCCGGGCCCTTGGTTCCTTCTGGCTACGAGAGAAACCATAGCCGCACCACCGCCCAATGTCTACTCCGGCCACAACAGATTTTTGCGCGCCGGACAGTGAGGTAATCGCCCCGGAGGGCAAGGGGAGGCGGGACGAGGCGACCTCCGCCGGGTTCGCGACCGAGGGCGGGGGCACGTGCGGCCCCCTGGCCGTCCCGCAGCTCGCCACTCGCGCCCCGCGCCCCGGCGTCCGCGCCCCGCGCCTCGGCGATCGCGGCGGCCGCGCCGGCCGGGGCGACCGCCGCGATCCCGGCGGCCACCCGAAGGCTCGACCCGCGAGTACCGTCCGCGCAGCGCGGGCGGCCGGTTCCGGTGCGGCGGATTCACCCGTCCGAGAGCACGGAAATAATCGGAAATATGAATCAAGTTATTTCCGTAACGCTGTGCGCCACTCGAATGAGCGGAAATTTCCCCCGGTCCGGTTCGACTTGGCGCCAGAATATTTCTGCTTAATATGCGGCGGCAGTAACGAACAAGGTTTTCCGGGCGTCCGGGAGGGCCCGGCACCCCACGGCCCCCACACAAGGAAATGGCCTTTCGATGAAGCTGAAGATTCCTCAAGCGGCTCGCCGCCGCACTATGTCCGGCCTGCTGGCCTCGGCCCTCGCCGCAACGGTTTCCGCCGCGATGGTCTTCATGACGCCGACGGCCGCGTCGGCCATCGCGTTGCCCGTACCGCTGGGAACGGCCGCCAGTTACTCGGTTCTGGCGGGTGCGGGAGTGACCAACACCGGCAACTCGGTGCTCGCCCACGACCTCGGGACGCACCCGACCCCGTCCATCACCGGGTTCCCGCCCGGTCAGGTGGGTGGCGCCATCCACGCCGCGGACGCCGCGGCCCTCCAGGCCAAGGCCGACCTGCTCGTGGCGTACAACAACGCCGCCGGCCAGGCGCCGGACTTCGCCCTTCCGGCGGGAATCGGCGGGGGCCCGGCGCTGCTTCCCGGCGTCTACCGCGCCACGTCCGGCGTCGGTATCACCGGCGACCTGGTCCTGGACGGTCAGGGAAGCTCCGACGCGGTCTGGGTCTTCCAGATCCCCGAATCGCTGACGACGGCGACCTCCAGCCGGATCCTCCTCACCAACGGCGCCTCGGCCTGCAACGTGTTCTGGCAGATCGGCGAAGACGCGTCGCTCGGCGTCACCACCAGCTTCGTGGGCACCCTCATGGCCGAGAACTCGATCACCGCGAACCAGGGAACGAACGTCGAGGGCCGACTGCTGGCCCAGGTAGGTTCTGTGACCCTCAACAACAACAGGATCTTCCTCGGCGGCTGCGCGGCCTCCACCACCGGTGGGACGACGGCCGGAACCACGACCGGCACCACCACCGGCACGACGGCCGGAACCACGACCGGCACCACGGCCGGAACCACCACCGGCACGACCACGAGCGGCGGCCTCCTCGGCGGCGGCCTCCTGGGCGGACCGCTCGTCACCACCGGCGGCACTTCGGGCAACACGTCCGGGAACACCGCGGGCAACAGCGCCGGCAACACCGCGGGCAACACGACCGGCGGGAACACCGAGGGCAACACGATCGGCGGCAACACCACCGGCGGTCACGGTGGCGGTCACGGTGGCGGTCACGGTGGCGGTCACGGTGGCGGCCCCGGCGGCGGTCACGGCGGCGGCCCCGGCGGCGGTCACGGCGGCGGCCCCGACCATGCGCCGGGCGGGCCGGATCACGAGGGCGAGGGGCAGCCGGGCCACGGCGGCAAGGACGACCACGGCAAGCCGGACCACGGCGGCAAGGGCGACCACGGCAGGCCCGACCACGGCGGCAAGCCCCACCCCGGCGGATACGACCACGACAAGCAGTCCGACGGGAACTTCGGCTACGACGACGTTCCCGAGGGCCACGAGGGCGACGACCACTCCAAGCGTCACGAGGGCTAGGCGGCGCGCTTCGATCAGCGCGCTCACCGGATGACGGCGCGCGGCGGAATTCCCATCGAGTCCGCCGCGCGCCGTCGGTGGCAGCCGGTGCAGAACGCGGGTGCGGGCAGCCGGAACGAGAAAGACAGGGTGTGCGGTGTCGGGCGGAATTCACTCAGCGGACGCGAAGGAAGTTCAGCACTTCGCATCGGATCCGGTCGGACGGGAACGTCCTGACGCCACGGCCGCACCGCCCGGGTCGCCGAGACGTGCCCGTGCGCTGACCCACGGACTGCGCACCGCCGTGGTCCTTTGTCTCACGGCGAGTGTCGTCCACGTGGTTCTGGTGTTCCTTCACGTGGCACCGGCCAATCCCGTCTCCAAGCGATACAGCCCGATGATCAATTCCTGGGTGTACCCCTACTTCGAACAGAATTGGCGGCTTTTCGCACCGGATCCCGAATCCGTCAACCGGCAGATCCTGGCGAGAACCGCACACACCGGCCCGGGCGGATCGATGCGGGTGAGTTCCTGGTTCGACCTGACCGCCGTGGACGCTTCCGCGGTCGCGCACCAACCGTTCCCGAGCCACACAGCCCAGAACATGCTGCGCCGCGCCTGGGCCGGATACGTCGACTCCCACGGAGGGGACGACAAGGCGCGCACGGAACGCGCCCTGATGATGCGGAAGTACCTGGGCAACATCGCCGCGGACCGCGTCGCCGCCCACGGCGGCGGAGCCTTCGGCTTCATTCAGCTGCGCGTCGTCACCCTGCCCGTCGCCGCGCCCGGCACCGCCGACGGTGATCGTCCCCCGACGCCGGTCGAGAACCGGCTCCTGCCCTGGTGGAAGGTGAGCGGCCATGGAGAGTGAGGCCCGAAGGACCACGTCCGCCGTCGGCCGCCGGTGGCTCGCCGACCGGACCGGCGCCGCCTGGGAGCTGGTGACCGGTCGGCCGGTGTCCCTGTACGCCGCGTCGGTGCTGCGCATCGGCTACGGACTGCTCTACCTGGTCTTCCTGCTGCGCGAGTTCCCCCACCGTGCCCAGATCTGGGGCCCCGACTCCCCGTGGACGCCCGCCCTGGCACGGCAGCTCTTCGAACAGACGGGGTGGAGGAGCGTCCTGGCCCTGTCCGAGGAGCGTGCCTACTTCGAGCTCTGCTACGCGCTGGCCCTCGTCACGTCCGCGCTGTTCCTGCTGGGCTGGCGGACCCGCGTGACGTCCGTCCTCTTCGCCGTCGTGGTGGCCTCGTTCCACGGCCGGGCGATCTTCATGACGGACGGGGGCGACAACCTGGTCCTGCTGATGTCCCTCTACCTCGTCCTCACCGCGTGCGGCCGGCGCTGGTCCCTGGACGCGCGCAGGAAGAGGCGCGAAGCGGCCCGTGCGGGCAGCGCGCCGGAACCGGCGGGGAGCCCCTTCGCCGGGCAGCTCCGCGACGCCCGGACCACCCTGGTCACGGTGGTGCACAACTGCGGCATGTTCGTCATCGCGGCGCAGGTCTGCTTCCTCTACGGGTCGGCCGGTCTGTACAAGGTCCAGGGCGCGACCTGGGGCGGCGGCACCGCTCTCCACTACGCCCTGAACCTCGAACTCTTCCGGCCCTGGCCCGCGCTCTCCCACTTCGTGGACCAGTACACCCTCCTGGTCGCGGTCGCGGGCTACCTGACCGTGCTCCTGCAGGTGGCCTTCCCGTTCGTGCTCTTCGGCAGGCTCAAGTACCCCGTCCTCGCCATGCTGCTGAGCATGCACGTCGGCATCGCGGTGCTCATGGGGCTGCCCCTCTTCTCCGGCGCGATGATCATCGCGGACGCCGTGTTCCTCCCTGACCGCTTCTACGCCTTCCTCCCCCGCCTCTGGCGACGCGCGGCCCGGCGGACGGGCGGGTGGCGTGCCGCACCCGAACAGACGGCGGGGCCCAAAGCCGTGCCCGCGCAGGGACGGCCCGGCGGCGCACCCGGCTCCCCGCAGCGAGTCGTCCTTCCGGCGGGCCGGAGGGACACCACGCCCGGTACCGGACCCGCGTCCCCCCAGCTCCCCCCGAAGAGCGGCTGAGCCGGGCGGCGCCGTCCGGTCCCGGCCCGGCCGGGGAGACATCGTGGCCGCCCGCCGCGCCGCCCGCCCACAGGGTGGGGAAGCGGCGGGCGGCCGGACGCCGTGACCGTGCCGCACGGCAGGCGGTCCGCCCACCCTGTGGACCGGCCGGACGGCCGAGGCGGACGGTCGTTCCGGGCAGCCGCCGACGGGCCGGCGGGGCACCGGCGGTGGCCGTCCCACCTGGGCTTTCGTGCTGCGCGGCCGCTCCGTCGACCGTTCGGCGTACGGGAGTTGAACATTCGCCCCAGGGCCCGTTCCGGCCGCCCGCGCCTCCCTACGCTGACGCGCGTGCATGGACAGCGGCGGACGACGGACGACCACCGGCAGGGCGGCGCCCCCGAACGGGCCCCCCTGCCCCCGCGCGTGGCGACCGCGGCGAACCCGCTGCTCGGGCTCCAGCAGGCGGCGGGCAACGCGGCGACCGCCCGCGCCGTGACCGCGGGCGGGCCCGCCGGGGCGCGAGGGTCGCGCGGACGGCCGCTCGCGGTGCCCGCGCCGGTCGCCGAGGTCGCCGACGACTCCCTCGAACTCCCGCCGTACCTGCGGGACCTGGAGGCCGCCGGGCTCTCGTCGGCGTACCGGCTCACCGGGCACGAGTTCGTCGCCACCACCCTCGTCACCGTCATCGGGCACCGCGACGGGACGATCGCCGACATCGCCGCCGAGCTGGCGGGCCGCCCCGAGACCTTCTACGGCCGGGGCCGCGCCTTCGCCGTCACCGGGCCGAAGGGCCGGGACCGCTACGACGTCACCGTCACCCTGACCCCCGCCGACGACGACCGGCCCGGCACCTTCGCCCCCGGCGGCGGGGACCCACTCGGCGCCGCCACCAAGATCGACGTGCACCACAACACCTCCGCCTCCGTCGCCCGGTCCACCGGCTCCTCCGCCGCCCAGGGCGCGACCTTCACCGGCTTCGGGCTGGCGCCCGTCGCCCCCGGCGTCTGGGTGGGCGGCGCCATGACCGCGTCCGCACAGCCCTTCCAGTCCGCACGCGACACCCGCACCCAGCGGGGCACCGCCGAGCCGCGCGTCCTGCGCAGCGACAAGGGGTCCGTCGAGGTGCCCCGCCGGGTCCGCTACGGCGTCCGCGTCGCCAAGGACGGCACCCCCGGCGCCCAGACCTTCGCCGGCACCGGTTCCCTCACCATGCGGGTGCCCACCGAACACCTGGTGCCGGTGACCGCGGGGGCACCGCGCCGCCCGCGCCCGCTGAGCGCCGAGACCGCCCGCGCGGTGTCCCTGGCCGACTCCATGGCTCCCCTCGCCGTCGCCGACCGCGCCGCCCCGCACGGAGGCGGCGGCGGCCTGTTCGACGCGGTCGCCTCCGTGCTGCACCCGTCCCTGACCCGTCCCGGAGCACCCGGCCGGGCCCGGCTGTACGAGGCCACGGCCACCTCGACCGTCCTGGAGGACATGCCCCGGCTGCTGCGCGACGGCGTCGTCGGCGAGGACCTGACCAGCCGGGACGGATCCACCACCGGGACGTACCGGATGCGCGCCGCGATCACCCGGCTGGCCCCCGGCTGGGCCACCGGCAAGACGCAGTTGCGGACCCACCAGCAGACCCAGCACTCGGTGACGGACACGGCGGGCAAGGGCCGCGGCGGCACCCTCGGCGTCGGGCCGGCGATCGGCGTCGGCGTCCTCGGCAACGCCGCCGCCGTCCGCGCCACCGCCATGCCGCTCGCGGGGGCCCGCAAGGCCCGGTTCACCGTCGCCGACCAGACGGTGTCCAGCCGGCAGGGCGCGGAGGTCCGCGGCGACAAGGTGCTGTACCTGGGCACGGTCCGGCTCACCGCCGAGGGCACGGGGCCCGCTTCGCCGCTCGTGCGGGCGGGCCGCGGCGACCGTACGGCCCACCACACCATGAAGGTGTGGATCAGCCTGCGCGCCGACGAGGCACGGGAGCTGGGGCTGCCGCTGCCCGAGGGGGTCGGGGCGGGGGACTTCCTCACCCGGCCGGAGCGGAAGGCGGCCGGGACGGCACCGGTCCGGGACGGCCAGCCCGGGAGTTCCACCGGGCCGGGGACCCCCGCCGGGCGGGAGACGGCACGGCCGGGTGAGGAGGCCGAGGTGCCCGAGGCACCCGCGCACGTCGTGCGGCACCTTCCCTTCGGGGCCATGGGCTCCAGCGTGGCCATCAGCCGGCTCGACACCGCGCCGATGATGAAGGCCGTCCTCGACCTGTTCGGCACCGATCCGCGCCTGGCCGGCTATCTGCCCGCCTTCGGCGCCGAGCGGCAGGGCGGTGACGTCGGCGCGGAGGAGGCGGAGGTCCAGCGGCGCAACTACCGCGAGCTGGTCACCGTCCTGTCGGAGACCAACCTCCGGGTCAACAAGGACCAGTTGCTGTCCACGGGCGTACGGGTGCGGCTGCGCCGCAAGAGCCGTTTCCACGCCCACGACGTGCAGCTGCGGGTCACCGGATCGCTCCGGGAGACGGGCTACCTCGGCGACGCCAAGGACTGGCTGGTGCGCAGCCACACCGGTGTCACCTCCACCACGCAGAGCGGGCGGGCGAGTTCGCGGACCATCGGCGGGATGGCCCTCGGCCAGTTCCGGCTGATCCCCGGCGCCCTCACCGCCTCGGTCCGCGCCGACCGGACCCGTACGACGACCCGGCGCGGGCAGGGCGGGCCGACCGTGCGCACCGACGTCCTGACCAACGGCTCCGAGGACGCGAGCGCGTTCGGCGCGGCGCTCGGGCTGAGCGTCGACGTCACCATGACCAGCCGGCAGCGCAAGGCGGCCCGCGCGCTCACCCCCGGCGCGCCCGGCCAGGACACGCCCGAGGCCCGGCTCGTCGGCGGGCTGCGGCTGGACGAGCAGGACGTCCGGCTGCTCACGCCGACCGCGTTCACCCTGGACGGCGCGGGCAAGGAGCGGCTGGACTCGGCGACCGCGGCGCGGGCCGCCCGGCACCGGGACGTCCCCACGGAGTTCGCGGCGGCCGGCATCGGCGACCTCGCCGGGCTCGCGCCGCGGCAGACGGGCGGCAAGGGGGTGCGGGACTGGACTCTGGTGGAGACCGTCGGCGACGCCCAGCCGGTACGGGACCTGGCGTTCGAGCTGCTGGCGAAGGCCGCCGCCCGCAACAGGGAGGCCCGCGAGGACCGGGCCCTGCAGACGGAGGGCCTCGCGCCCCGGATCACCCTGGAGGAACGCTTCAGCCCGCAGGCCGTCACCGCCGCCCTGCGGCAGGGCGTCTCCGCCGGGTGGGTCGTGAAGAACCTGCGCCATCCGCGCCGGCTCGCCGGGCTGTCCGGCTCGGTCGGCACCCGGTTCGCGCTCACCGGCCCGCGGATCGTGCACCAGGGGACGGGGCCCGGCACCGAGACGTTCGTGCTGGGCGGCCACCAGGTCACCGGGCAGGAGGGGGTCAGCCGCAACACCGCCGTGCAGGGCGGGCTGACGGGCTCCGAGAACGGCGGCGAGTGGCGCCTCGGGCAGGGCGTGTCCGCCGGCCGCGGTCTCGGCAGCGGTGACAGCTCCGCCCTCACCCTGTCCGGCACGGTCGAGCGCAACGCCCACACCTCCCGCAAGAGCCCGCTGTACCTGGTCCAGTGCGATCTCGTGCTGCGGATGGTCGCGGAGGTCGCGGTCACGGGCGGCGGGCCGTACGTCGCGCGGGGCGGGCGCACGGTGCCGGGCGCGGTCGCCGTATGGCTGACGGAGGCTCAGGTACGGGCGGTGGGACTGCGGGTGCCGGGGGCGGAGGCCAAGGGGCCGGAGACCAAGGGGCCGGAGACCGCGCCCGCGGGGCGGGCCCCGGCGAAGGACGGGGAGCCCGCGCGGGCCGGCGAGACGTCGGCCGCCGCCGGGGCCCGCCCCGGACCCCTCGTGCCGCCCGCCCCCGTGCCGGGGCTGGCGCAGCACCTGCCGCTGGGCTTCGGGATGATCGAGGACCTGCCCGACTTCGTGCCGCTGCTGGAGCGGATGCGGGGCCGCCTGGACCGGTCCCTCGCCGACGACCTGCTGCCGCGCACGCAGTCGGCGGACCGCAACGACAACGTGCAGCGGCTGCTGCGGGTGCTGGACCGCGACGGTGCGGCGGGCCTGCTGTCGAGCGCGATGGACGGCGGGGTGGGGGTGGAGCTGTTCGACGGACGCAGACGGCCCTACCGCGCGGTGTTCACCGTACGGCGGACCGGACCCGGCAGGTACGTGGAGGCGGCGTCCGACGGACGGGACATGGAGTACATCACCTCCGCCGCCGTGCAGCAGGCGTCCGCCCACGACGAGAGCGACTCGCGGGGCGTCGAGGCCGTCCTGGCCGGTGCCGGGAAGCCGGACGGCGGGGCCGGACAGCTCAAGAGCGTCGGCGGGGCGGCCGGCCTGGGCCTCGGCTGGAGCGACACGCGCCGTACGGCGTCGACGGGGCGGGCCCAGCTGGGCACGAAGACGGTGGCCGAGGCGAAGGCGCCGTCGTCGCGGATGAACGTACCGGTCCAGGCGAGCCTGGAGATCTGGTCCGGCGACCGCCGGGTGGCCCTCACCCGCCTCGACGGCCTGTCCCTGACCCACCGGGTGCTCGACGCCGACCTGAACGCCCTGGCCCGGACGGCACCCGTGCCGCCCGCACAGGCCGGAGCCCACCGGGCCGCGGGGGCGGACGACGCGCGCGCCGACCGGCTCGGGCCGTGGCGGGCCGGCGGTCTCCGGCTGCCGATGGAGGCGCAGGTCAACGGCTTCTCGGGGGCGCCGAGGGTGCGGCAGGCGGTCGACGACGCCGTACGGCGGGCGGGTGGCGGTGACCGCTTCCGGACCCGTGGCGAGGCGGCGTACCACCTGCTGCGCGAGGCGGTTTCCACCGAGTGGCTGATCTCGGCTCTGCCGCTGCTGACGGCGGCGGGCGTGGACCTGCCGCCGGTGCACGCGACCGGTGCCTCGGGGCAGGACCTGCGCGCCTCGCTGCACGCCCGGCTGCGGAGCGGGCGGGTGCTGGGGGGCGGTGACGAGATGACGTTCGAGACGGTGGCGCAGAGCGGCCTGGACGCGCCGCGTCCCACGGGCGCGGACGGACAGCAGGCGAACGAGCACGGTTCGTCCGCGCGCGGGCTGTTCGGCGCGGGCGTGCTCAACGCCGACGAGTTCCGCATGAACCAGCTCCTCGGCACCGCCGACGGCTCGGGCAGCGCGACGGCGACCGCCGCGAACGCGGCCGGCTCGATGCCGGTCCACAAGCCCAAGTTCCGTTCCGTCCTGGTCCAGTTCACGCTGGACGTCCGCGTGGTCGCCCGTGTCACCGACCGGGTGCGGGGCGGACGGCCGTCGACCGCCGTCCAGGACGTCACCCTCCCCACCCCGGTGGTCCTGCGCCTGCCGGCCCCGGCCGCCCGCGCCCTGCTGACCGACCCGGCGGGCGGGGCCCACCTGGAGGACCGGGACGACCTGCTCGGGCTCCGGGCGGCGGCGGAGGGTGCGTAGGGTGCCGGGCCGGTACTGGGCCGGTGCCGGGCCGATGCTAGGCCTCCCCCCGCAGCGCCTGTTCCAGCTCGCCGCGGCGGCGTATGCCGAGCTTGCGGTAGGTGCTGGTCAGGTGGGTCTCCACGGTGCGGCGGGCCACGTGGAGGAGGTCGGCTATCTCGGTGTTGCTGCGGCCGACGGCGGCCAGTTCGGCGATGCGGCGTTCGCTGCCGGTGAGGGAGGCGGAGCCGGTGTGCGCGGTGGCGGCGCGGCGGGCGCCGCCCGCGCGCAGGGCCTCCTCGGCCCGGGAGCGCAGGCGTACGGCGCCCAGGCGTTCGGCGCGTTCGGCGGCCTCGCGGAGGCTTTCGCGGGCGCGGGACCGGTCGCCGGTGGCGGACAGCAGGCGGCCCCGGGTGAGGAGGGCGGCGATCAGTTCGGCGTCGGCCGGGGAGTCGCGCAGCAGGGCCACCGCCTCCTCGGCCAGGTCCAGCCCGCGTCGGCCGCCGGTCACGCGGGCCAGGACGCGCAGGGCCCGGCCGACCGTGCGGGGGGTGTCCCACACGCGGGCCAGGCGCAGTTCCTCCTCGGCCAGGGCGAGCGCCTCCCGGGGGCTGCCGAGGGCCAGTCGGCAGCGGGCCGCCGCCGTCCGCCAGGGGGTGACCACGGGGCTGAGCACGGTGCGGGCCGACTGGCGGCGGCCGCACTCCAGGAAGTCGTGCAGGGCGCCGGCGGTGTCCGCCTCGGCGAGGCGGAGGGTGCCGCGGGCGTACAGGAAGCGGTTCAGCTCCCAGGAGTCGGGCGCGTCGCGCAGGTCGAAGCGGGCCGCGAGCTGCCGTGCCCGTGCCGTGCGGCCGGTCTCGACGAGGGCCAGGAGGGTGTGCGCGTCGGCGTTGGTGGGGCCGCCGGTGGGAGTGGGGTCGCCGGTGGGGGTGAAGCCGCCGGTGGGTGTGCCGAGGTCCGTGAGCAGGCGGGCGTACTCGCCGCGGGCCGCGGTGATGTCCAGGCGGACGTTGTGCAGGGCCCGTTGCATGGGGTGCAGGAGGGAGCGGCGCTGGCCGGCCAGGCCGCGTTCCACCAGGCGTTCCGCCTCGTCGAGTTCGTCGGCCCACTGGGCGACGGCCGCCGTGGTGCCCAGCAGGAAGGGCTCGGCGAACGGTTCCGCCGGTTCGGTCAGCAGGGCCCGCAGCCGGGCCATCGCCGCCCGCGCCGAACTCGCCCCGGCGGTCGCCGCGTACCGCACGAGCAGGGCCTGGCCGGTGGCGCCGACCAGTTCCGGTGAGTGCCGAGCGGTGTCGGCGAGCCGGCGGTAGGCCTCGCGGCGGACCGTCTGGTCCTGGTCGGACAGCAGCGCGGACGCGGTCCGCACGGTGCGGAGCAGGTCGGGGTGGCCGGTCAGCCGGTCCTCCAGTGCGTGCAGCACCTCCACCGCCGCCCGGACCTCGCCGCGGCCCGTGAGGGCGGTGCCCAGCGCGAGGGCGGTGCGGACCCGGTCGCGGGGTTCGGCCGGGAGGTCGAGGGCCTCGGCGAGCCGGGGGATGCCGGCGGGGGTGTCGGCGGAGGCGTACTCCAGCGAGCCCAGTTCGGTCAGGAGCCGCCCGCGCAGGTCGGCGGGGAGGGGTTCGGCGAGGGCCCGGCGGAGGTAGCCGACCGCGTCGTCGGGGCGGCCCTCGCGGACGGCGGCGGCGGCGGCGTCCCGCAGCACCCGCAGTACCCAGGGCGGTCCGGCGGGCCCGCTGCCCAGCAACTGGCGTGCCACGCCGTCGGCCCGGTCCCCGCGCCGCAGCATGGCCTCGGCGACCGCGAGGTGCGCGGCCCGGCGGCGGGCGGCCGGCCAGCCGGCGAGCACGGCGTCCCGCAGCAGGGGGTGCGCGTAGCGGGGCCGGCCCCGCGCGTCCGCCCGCAGCAGCCCGAGCCGGGTCATCGCGGTGAGCCAGCCGGCCACCCGGGCGGGGTCCGCGCCGGTGGCGTCGGCGAGGAGGGCGGCCGTGGCGGCGAGCGGGGCGACGGCGACGGCGGAGACCGTGGGAGCGGCGGAAGCCGTGGGAGCGGCCGCCGTCGTGGGAGCGGCCGCCGTCGTGGGAGCGGCGGAAGTCCGGTGCGGGGCCTCGGGGTGGTCCCGGTCCGCCCGTTCCAAGGTCGCCAGGGTCGCCAGGGTGCGGGCGGTCTCCGCCGTCGCCGGGCCCGCGCTCTCCAGCCACCAGGAGACGGCGGCCGGGTAGGAGCCCGGGTACAGGGCGGCGCAGGTCCGCGGCACGGGGATCGGCGGCGGGGTGTCGCGCAGGTCGTCCAGGAGGGCGTGCAGGAGCAGCGGGTTGCCCGCGCCGGCCCGGACGCAGTCGGCGGTCCAGTCGTCGGGGGCCGCGGGGAAGGCGGTCCGCACGAGGTGGACGGCGGCGTCGTCGGTGAGCGGGGCGAGGGTGTGGGTGCGGACCAGGGACGGCGAGAGGGCGTGGGTGAGACCCGCGGGCCGCTGGTCGATGTCGTACTGGCTGCGTTCGGTGGCCACCACCAGTACCGGTAATCGGTCGAGCCGGCGGGCCGCCTCCACGAGCCAGCGCCGGGAGGACTCGTCCGCGAGGTGGATGTCGTCGACCGCCACCAGCACCGGGGACCGTTCGGCGTACGAGCGCAGCACCCGCCACAGCCGGGCCGCACTGCCGCGGTCGTCGAGTCCGGGCGTCGGGTCGGCGAACTCCGGTACGGGGCCGAGGAGATGGAGGACGGTGGAGAAGGGCACGGCGGTGTCCTGGGGGGAGCAGCGGGCGCGCAGCACGCGCAGGCCGCGGCCGGCCGCGTGGGCGACGGCGGCCTCCAGCATGGCGGAGCGGCCGGTTCCGGTGGCTCCGCGCAGCAGGACGAACCGGCCGCCGCCCGCGCGGGCGCGCTCGGCCTCGGCCGCGAGCAGCGCGTGCGCCCGCTCGCGTTCCCGCAGCGGTCCGGTCATGCCTGCCTCCTGGGCTGGACGCGAAAACCCGTACGCGGGTTCCGCCGAGGGCGTACGGTCGTTGTGGCGATGCTCACGGCCGGGCGCGGAAGGTTCCACGACTCCCGCACCTCACCTCCCGCACCCCCTCTGACCTGCCGCGATGCCCACGCACGGAGTCTCTCGTGGTGGCCGGTCCGCTGGTCTCGTGGTGCGCCTCGTGGTGCTCCACGATTGCGCCCGCCCCAGCCGTCACAGAAGGGTGGAACACGTCCTCCCGCCGCCGGTCCGCGCCGGACGGCGGGCTCGCGAACAGGGGGGAAACGGTTGCTCAGCGCACCCCGGACACCGGAAACCGCCACCGTCGCCATCAGCGCCCACCTCGGTACCCGTACCGGCGCGGGCCTGCACGGCCGCCCGCGCCGTACGCCGGTCTCCGTGCAGGCCTGCGACCCCCTCTCCCTCGAGGGGGCCGTCAGCCAGCTCCGCACCCGCCCGGAGGTCGAGATCCGGGCGGAGCCCGGCGTCGGCACGGTGACGCTGCTGATCGAGGACTCCCTCGACGAGGCCGCGCTGGCCCGGCTGCGCCGGGTCGTGCGCAGCGAGGGCGGGCGGGCCGTGCTGGTCGTGGGCACGATCCGCGAGAACGAACTGCTCGACGTCATCGAGTGCGGGGTCGGGGCGATCGTCTGGCGCCGCGAGGCCACCGCGAACCGGCTGGTGCAGGCGGTGACGGCCGCCGCGCGCGGCGACGGCGACCTGCCCGCAGATCTGCTCGGCCGGCTGATCAGCCAGGTGGGCAGCCTGCACCGGGGGGCGGCGAACCGGCCCGGCGCCCCCTCGCTGGGGCTCGCGCCCCGTGAGGTGGACGTGCTGCGGCTGGTCGCCGAGGGCCTGGACACCGGAGAGATCGCCAGCAAGCTGTCCTACTCCGAACGGACCGTCAAGAACGTCATGCACGGGCTCACCACACGACTGCACCTGCGCAACCGGGCGCACGCCGTCGCACATGCCCTCCGGGAAGGCTACATCTGACCGAACGGGCAATCGAAGGCGGACACGCGGGCAACGGCCGCTGCCCGCCGGCCGACCCCGGCGCGCCTGCGGTCCGGGCCACCCGGACGGCACACTCGGCGGGGTACGCCGTACGGACGGAAGAAGCGGACGGAAGAAGCCGCCCGGCAGGGCGGTCGAGGAGCGCGCGAAGGTGATCCACGAGGTGGACGAGGTCCTCAAGGGCCTCCTCGGCGGGGGCGCGCTGACGGATTCCGGCATCGACGTCTCCTTCGAGGCACCGACCCGCGACTGGGCGGCCCGCCGCAACGCCCCCACGATCAATGCCTACTTGTACGACATCCGCGAGGACGTGTCCCGGCGGCAGCGCGGCCAGGTCCCGGTCCGCGACGAACGGAACATCGTCGTACGGCGACGCCAGCCCCCGCGCTGGTTCCGGCTGTCGTACCTCGTCACCGCGTGGACCCGGACCCCGCAGGACGAACACCGTCTGCTGTCCGCCGTGTTGGCGACCCTGCTGCCGCGCGAGCTGCTCCCCGCCGACGAACTCCCCGGCGCCCTGGGCGCCCTCGGCCTCGCCGTCCCGCTGACGGTCGCCGGACTGCACACCGAGTCGCGGTCCCTCGCGGAGATCTGGTCCGCGCTCGGCGGTGAACTCAAGCCGTCCCTGGACCTGGTGGTGACCGCGCCCTTCCCGGCGTTCCCCGAGTACGACGCCGGACCGCCCGTCACCGAGGGCGCGGCCGTCCGCGTCCGCGGCCTGGACGGCGACCCGCCCGCCTCCGGCGAACGCGCCCACCGCCCGCACCAGGTGGCGGCCGCCCGAGAGGCCCGCAAGCCCCGATGACGGACGCCCCCCTGCTCGCCCGCCTCGCCGGCCTGCGCGCGCGGGTCGCCGACCTGGTCGCCCACCGGTCCGCCGGCGACCCCACGGCCGACGACCCGCTGCGCGGCCTCTACCTCTCCGAGGAGGCGGTACGGCACCTGCTCACCGCGGAGCCGCCCGCCCCGCCGCCGGACACGGTCCCCCCGCCCGCCGACGGCGACCCGCTCGACCGGCTCGCCGGCCGGCTCGCCCTCACCCCGCTCGACACGGCGGTCCTGCTCATCGCCCTCGCCCCCGACCTCGACCGGGGCTTCGAGCCGCTCTACGGCTACCTCAACGACGACGTGAGCCGCCGGCGGGCCACCGTCGGACTGGCCCTGGAACTGTGCGGGACGCCCGCGCACCTCGCGGCGGCGCGGGCCCGCTTCCACTCCGCCGCGCCCCTGCGCGCGCTCGGCCTGCTGGACGTCGAGGAACCCGAACGCCCTTTTCTGTCACGTTCGTTGCGCGTGCCCGACCGGCTCCTCGCCCACCTCCTCGGTGACGACACCCCGGACGCCGCCCTGCACGGCCACCTCCTGCCCATGCCGCAGGTGCTGCCCGCCGGGGACGACGACGGCCACGCCGGCTTCGTCGCCCGGCTCGCCGCCCGGCTGCGGCACGGCCCCCTCACCGTCCACCTGCGCGAGCACCGCGAGGGCGACGGACTGGCCGGCATCGCCGCCGCCCTGGACGCGGCCGGTCTCGGCGCCCTGCGCTACACCGGTCCCGAGGACCGCGTCCCCGAGCTGCTGCGCGAGGCCCGGCTGGGCGGGCGGGCCGTCGTGCTGTCCGCGCTGCCCGAACAACCGGCCGCGCTGATGGCCGCGTTGACGGCGGCCACCGACGTGACCGTGCTGCTGACCGACCCCCGCCCCTACGACCCGCACTGGTGCGCCCACGACCCGCTGGTCCTGGACGCCCCGCGCCGGCAGGCGGGCTCCACGGCGTCCTGGGCGGCGGCGCTCGGTCCGCAGGCCGAGGCGTTCGACCTGGCGAGTGCCGTGGCGCCGTACCGGCTGGGCGGGGAACGGGTGGCGCGGGCCGCCCACGGCGCCCTCGCGCTCGCCGCCTTCGACGGCGGCCCGCTCACCGCCGCCCACGTCCGCCTGGCCGCCCGGCAGCAGTCGGCGTCCGGGCTGGAGCGGCACGCCCGCCGGATCCGGCCCGCGGTCGGCTGGGAGGACCTCGTCCTGCCCGACCGGCCCCTGACCCAGCTGCGCGAACTCGCCCTGCGCGCCCGCCACCGCGACCGGGTCCTCGGCGACTGGCGGCTCAGCGCGGGCGGCGGCCGGGGCCGGGGCGTGCTCGGCCTGTTCGCGGGCGAGTCCGGCACCGGCAAGACCCTGGCCGCCGAGGTCGTCGCCGCCGAACTCGGCCTCGACCTCTACGTCGTCCAGCTCTCCTCCATCGTCGACAAGTACGTCGGCGAGACCGAGAAGAACCTGGAGCGCATCTTCACCGAGGCCGACCGCACCGACGCCGTGCTGCTGTTCGACGAGGCCGACGCGGTCTTCGGCAAACGGTCGGAGGTGAAGGACTCGCACGACCGCTACGCCAACATGGAGAGCGCCTACCTGCTCCAGCGCCTGGAGTCCTTCGACGGCATCGCGCTGCTCACCACCAACCTGCGCGCCAACATCGACGAGGCGTTCACCCGCCGGCTCGACCTGGTCGTCGACTTCCCGTTCCCCGACGCCGGGCAGCGCGTGGCCCTGTGGCGGCACTGCCTCTCCCACGTGCCGTGCGCGCCCGGCATCGACCCGTCCCCGACGGCGAAGGACTTCGAGCTGGCGGGCGGCTCGATCCGCAGCGCCGTCGTGACCGCCGCCTACCTGGCGGCCGGGCGGGGCGAGCCGGTCTGCGACGAGGACCTGATGGAGGGCGCCCGCCGCGAGTACCGCAAGGCGGGACGCCTGGTGCCGGGCGGGGCGGGCTGGTAGACGGCCGGCCCGTCAGGGGGCCGGGGGGGCGGGACCGCTGCCCGGAGGGGACGGGCGGAACGTCCCCGTTCCCACCCGCCCCCGGTGACTTCGGACGGCTTCGGACGGCCTCAGACCGTGAAGCGGACCGCCTCCAGGTTCTTGGCCTGCTCCATCGGGCTGCCGCCGTACATCCAGTCGCCCGGCTTCGTGCAGCCCAGGCCCATCCAGCCCTTGTCGGCGACGTGGGCGTTCTGGCAGACCGAGCCGTCGTTGACCTTGATGGTGTAGCCCTGGAGCGGGGAGAGGGACTCCTTGGTGGACCCGAAGTACATGTCGACGCCGTCGGCCGCCGAGGCCCACTTGTCGCCCGTCTTCCAGCCCTCGACCACGTAGGCGCCGTTGCCCGCCGTGCCCTTGACGCCCGACACGGCGATGTTGAGCGCCTTGATCGGCAGGTTCTTGCCGACCGTGCCCGCCTCCGCGCCGTCACACACCGGGTCCTGCCAGCCGCGGTCGGCGACGTAGGCGCGGTAGCAGATGTGCCGGCCCTCGCTGCGGGCCGCCAGCTCCTGCACGGCGGTGGCGGCGGTCCGCTCCTTCGACTCGGGCTCCTCGGAGGCGCCGCCCCCGCCACCGCCACCGCCGTCCCCGGCGTCCGGGGTGGCCGAGGCCTCCGGCTCCTCCTCCGGCTCCTCGGCGGGGGGCGGCGGCGGAACGGCGTTCGCCTTGCTCGGGGCGCTCGGGCTCGGCGCGGGCAGGGCGGTGGCCCCGGCCTGCTCCATCTTCTCCTTGGCCAGGCTGGTGACCTGGGGCCGGTAGGCCAGCCAGATCATCACGAACGCGATGGCCAGCGCGAGGCTCAGGCTCAGGGCGGTGGCCAGCCAGCGCGGCAGGAAACCGCGCTGCACGAACGTGCCGTCCACCTCCAGGGGCTGGGCCCCCGACCGCCGTACGGCCAGGCTGTACGGCTGCTCCTCCTTCGAGCCGAACCAGATGATCTGGCGCGGCCGCAGCGTCGCGTCGACGAACGCCGCGCGCCCCGGCTCGATCTGCACGTTGCCCGGCTGGAGGTCGTAGGCCAGCCGGTCGCCGGTGTCGGTGCCGCTGAGGGAGGCGGTGACGCGGGTGTTGCCGAGGTTGTCGATCGCGAGGCGGGGCCGCCCCCGGAACCGCCCCTTCACGGTCGGCGGCACCAGCTCGGCGCGGACCTCGGTGAACGGCGTGACCGTCAGGTTGCCCTCGGGCACGGTCACCGCGTCCGGGTGCTCGGTCGGCGTGACGCGCACGGCGTACGGGTTCGGGCCGGCCGTCGCGTCCGGGGTGCGGGGCGGCGAGAACGTCAGCTCCACCGTCCCCGTCGTCCCCGGGTAGAGCCGCAGCGTCGGCGGCTCGACCCTCGTCCAGGGCGCCACGCTCCCCACCGGTTCGAAGCGGTACTCGTCGACGACGTCACCGGTGTTGCGCACCCGCAGCCGCACACGGGCACTGGCGCCGGGATCGACGGTCACGGAGGCGGGTTCAAGAGAGGTCCACAGGCTCACGGACCCACGCTAGGGGGTCCCCGCGGAGGCGGTCAGGGACTCCGGGGCACGATCACTGCCCCCGGACGCCGCTTCCCCTGCCCCCGCCGCCCCCGCCGCCGGCCTCCGCGCAGCTCCCGCCGACCGGCCACCGGTCGGCGGCCGGTCGGTCACCGGTCGGCGGCCGGTCGGTCACCGGTCGGCGGCCGGGGCCGGCGGGTAGGGGTCGGCGGTGATCTTCCCCGGGCTGTCCTGCGACCTGACCTTCCCGCCGTGCAGCAGCGCGAACGTCGCCCCGTCGATGGTGCCGGTCGCGGGCAGCCCCATCGCCTGCTGGTAGAGGAGCACCCGGGTGCGCAGGGAGTCGTCCGCGAGGGCGTGGGCGCGGTTCTGGGAGCTCTGCAGGTACTGCATGTTCGCCCGCAGGTGCTGGATCTGCGCCGCGACGACGTCGTCGCCGTAGGTGTCGTGACCGGCCCACAGCAGCGCGCTGTTGACCCACACGATCTCCGGGCTGTCGTCACCTGGCTGGACGCCGGAGACGTCCGTGCTGAAGTGGGCCATCACCAGGGCCGTCATGGTGGACCGGCCCAGGTTGCCGAGGCCGTCCGTCTTCACGATGACGCCGTCGTAGACGTCGTCGAGCTTCTTCTGGGAGCACTTCAGCGCCGCGACCGTCGCCGCGTCCATGACGCCCTTGGTGTGCGGCGCGGTGAGCCGGCACGGGTCCTCCGACCGGAACTTCTCCATCCTGACCTGCGCGAACTGCACGAAGAGGTTGGGGCCGTCACCCGGCCTGAACGGCAGCGGGCCGCT
Organism: Streptomyces sp. NPDC048734; assembly: GCF_043198675.1. Classification (NCBI taxonomy): domain Bacteria; kingdom Bacillati; phylum Actinomycetota; class Actinomycetes; order Kitasatosporales; family Streptomycetaceae; genus Streptomyces; species Streptomyces sp. NPDC048734. The sequence goes on from NZ_JBICUZ010000003.1 coordinate 333,876, forward strand.
CGGCTGCTCGTCCTTCTCCTTCGGCTCCTCCCCGGCGGCCGCACCGCCGCCGGCCGACGAGCCGCCGCCGTCCTCCCCGCCCCCGGCTTCGGCCGCGAGGTCGGGCAGGGCCGCCTCCGAGGCCTTCGGCGCGGGCGCCGACGCCTGCGGGCTGGGCAGGACGGGCAGTTCGACGGCGGCGGCCTTCTCCGTCCGCTCCACCGCCCCGGTGATCACACGGGGCTTGTGACCGATCCACAGGAAGAGGAACGTCAGGGCCAGCGCCAGCGAGATGCTGAGCGCGGTGGCCAGCCAGCGCGGCAGGAAACCGCGCTGCACGAACGTGCCGTCGACGGCCACCGGGCTCTTCCCGGACCTGTGCACGGCCAGCGCGTACGGCCGCTGCTCCTTCGCGCCGAACCAGATGATCTGCCGCGGCCGCAGCGTCGCGTCCACGAACACCGCGCGCCCCGGCTCGATCCGCACGCTGCCCGGCCGGATGTCGTACGACAGGTGGTCGCCCGTGTCGCTGCCGTTCACCGACGCCGTCAGCGGGGTGTTGCCGAGGTTGTCGACGGCGAGCCGGGGACGGCCCCGGAAGCGGCCCTTCACGGTCGGCGGCACGAGTTCGGCCCGCAGTTCGCTGAAGGGCGTCACGGTGAGGTTGCCCTCGGGCACGGTCACCGCGTCCGGGTGCTCGGTCGGCGTGACGCGCACGGCGTACGGGTTCGGGCCGGCCGTCGCGTCCGGGGTGCGGGGCGGCGAGAACGTCAGCTCCACCGTCCCCGTCGTCCCCGGGTAGAGCCGCAGCGTCGGCGGCTCCACCGTCGTCCAGGGGGCCGTCGGGCCCACCGGCTCGAAGCGGTACTCGTCGACGACGTCACCGGTGTTGCGCACCCGCAGCCGCACGCCGGCGGTACTGCCGGGATCGACGGTGACGGAGGCGGGTTCGAGGGAGGTCCACAGGCTCACACGAGGACGTTACGGGAAGCCCCGTGAGGGGTCGGGGATCGCCGGGGGCAGACCTCACTGCCCTTGCGGACAAGGGTTCTCGGGGCGGCACGCCGTGGACGAACGCCTCGTCCGGCGGGTGGGGGAGCGTGGCGGACCGGGGCGGGTGTTCCGCCACCGGACCGCGGAACGGCGGACCCCGGACCCGGCGCGACCGCGCGGACGGCCCTTTCGGGCAGAAAGTCTGCTCGGGGCGGGGCCCTCGAACCCTTGCGCGACCCGGGGCGGCCGTTCGCATCATGCTCACGGCAGTGGTGTAACCGCAGTCGGGCGGCCGCACCTGGGACTCCGGACCACCGGAAGGCGGATGATGCGGGAACAACAGGTGGACGAGGCGCGGAACAGGGCGGGCAAGCCCGCCCCGCGGACGGCCGCGCGGAGCACGCGGGGCCCCTCGGAGGCGCCGCTCGGCACGCTGCCCGGCGGGGGGTTCGCCCCGGCCGCCGTCACCGCCCTGCAGCGTGCGGCCGGCAACGCGGCGGTCACCGCGGCCATGGCGCGCGGCAGCCACGAGCACGGCCCCGGCTGCGGGCACGCGGCCCCGGTGCAGCGGTCCGCGGTGCACGACGTGCTGCGCGACGCGGGCACCCCGCTCGACACCGGGACGCGCACGGAGATGGAGGCACGGCTGGGCGCCGACTTCTCCGACGTGCGGCTGCACACGGACACGGTGGCGCAGCGGTCCGCGGCCGAGATCGGGGCCCGCGCCTACACCTCCGGCAGCCACGTGGTCCTCGGCGAGGGCGGCGCGGACAAGCACACCCTCGCCCACGAACTGACGCACGTCATCCAGCAGCGGCAGGGCCCCGTGGCGGGCACGGACAACGGCGGCGGCCTCCGGGTCAGTGATCCCTCGGACCGGTTCGAACAGGCCGCGGAGGCCAACGCCCGTCAGGTGATGGCGGGTCCGGTACCGCAACGGCGGGAGGGCGAGGGCGGGCCGGGTCCGGACCGGTCCGCGGGCCACGGGGAGGCGGCCGTACAGCGCATGCGGCTGCCCTGGCAGAAGGGGGCGAAGCAGGAACAGCAGGGCCCGGCGACGATCTCCCTGCGCGTCGGCGACACCTCGATCGCCACGACCCGTCAGGGCGCCTACTACCACTTCACGACCCCGGCCGGCGGGAACGCCTTCATCCACGACGTGGCGGTGAACAACGGGGCCGTCGATCCGGAACTGGCCGGGCACATCACCCGCTACCTGAACGGCGGTCTGGTGCTGTACCGGGGCATCCCGCGCTGGCACCCGACCTGGCACCAGGTGATCGGGGAGGGTGTCATCCCGCCCCTGGGCTCCGGGTGGCTGCCGGACTTCGACACCCACAACACCTCGTTCATCCCCTTCGCCCCCCGGGAGGACATCGCCCGTGGTGCCGCCGTGGGCGCCTCGGGCATGGGGCCGGGCGACCGGGCCCAGTTCGTGGAGGGATACAGCAGGCAGGGCGAGCACGAGGTCGGCATGATGGTCACCGTCCAGGTCGGTCCGGAGCACGACGTCGGCTTCTACAACGGCGGCGAGATCCAGGCCCGCGGCCCCGTGGACCTGCGGAGCATGCAGGTGTTCACGATGGGGACCGACGTGGAGGAGGCGCTGACCGGCACCCCCGGCGCCCAGCACGAGCCCCTGCGGAACACCCGTCCGGCCACGCCCACGAACGCCGAGAAGGACGCGTACCGCGCGGAGTACGGCGGGCTGCGGAAGTAAGGACGCCCCCGCATTGCCCCTACGGGCACGCTTCGTGCCCTCGCTCCGGCACCGGAGGACGTTTCGACGGGCGCGCTTCGCGCGTGAGGGTGAGAGCCGACCTGACTCGTACCCCGAGGAGAGCAGAGCATGCCGTCCTACCTGTCGCCCGGCGTTTACGTCGAGGAGGTGGCCAGCGGCTCACGCCCGATCGAGGGGGTGGGCACCTCGGTGGCGGCCTTCGTCGGGCTCGCGCCGACCGGTCCGCTGAACGAGCCGACGCTGGTCACCAACTGGACGCAGTACGTGGCGGCGTTCGGTGACTTCACCGACGGGTACTACCTCGCGCACTCCGTCTACGGCTTCTTCAACAACGGCGGCAGCGCCGCGTACGTCGTCCGCGTGGGCGGTGCCGCCGGCGGCGCCGCCGGGGAGGCGTCCGCCGCCCCCGCCGCGGTGACCGGCGGCGACGAGCGCGCCGCGCTGCCGCAGGGCGAGCCCCGGCAGCTCGGGACGTTCACCGTGACCGCGGTGGCCGGTGGCTCCGGTCCGCTCAGCGTCGAGGTCGCCGACCCCGAGGGCGAGGGCCCCGCCGAGCGGTTCAAGCTGATCGTCAAGGACGGCGACAAGCCGGTCGAGACCTTCGACGTGACCGCCAAGAAGGGCGGCCGCAACTACGTCGTCACGCAGGTGAAGGAGCGCTCCAAGCTCATCACCGTGCAGGAGGCGGCGCCCGCCGCCCAGCTGGCCCGCCCGGACAACCAGACCGTGGCGCTCGCCGCCCCGCCCGCCGCGGCCCCGGCCACCCCGGCCGCCCCGGCCGCCGGTGCCCAGCAGGCCGGCCCCGCCCAGTACCTCGGCGACAGCGCCGACCGCACCGGCTTCGGCGGTCTGGAGGCCGTCGACGAGATCTCCATGGTCGCGGTGCCCGACCTGATGGCCGCCTACCAGCGGGGCGCGATCGACCTGGAGCAGGTCAAGGCCGTCCAGCTGGGCCTGATCGCGCACTGCGAGCTGATGGGCGACCGCGTCGCGATCATCGACCCGCCGCCGGGCCTCAACGCCCGCCAGGTCCGCGTCTGGCGCCAGGAGACGGCCGGCTACGACTCCAAGTACGCCGCCCTGTACTACCCGTGGATCAAGTCCTTCGACCCGGCGACCGGCCAGTCCCGCCTGGTCCCGCCGAGCGGCCACGTCGCCGGCGTCTGGGCCCGCAACGACTCCGAGCGCGGCGTCCACAAGGCCCCGGCCAACGAGGTCGTGCGCGGCGCGGTGGACCTGGAGATCCAGATCACCCGCGGCGAGCAGGACCTGCTCAACCCCATCGGCGTGAACTGCATCCGCGCCTTCCCGGGCCGCGGCATCCGCGTCTGGGGAGCCCGCACCCTCTCCTCCGACCCGGCCTGGCGCTACCTGAACGTCCGCCGGTACTTCAACTACCTGGAGGAGTCGATCCTGATCGGCACCCAGTGGGTGGTGTTCGAGCCGAACGACCACGCCCTGTGGGCGCGGATCCGGCGCAACGTCTCGGCGTTCCTGGTCAACGAGTGGCGCAGCGGCGCCCTGTTCGGCGCGAAGCCCGAGGACGCGTACTACGTCAAGTGCGACGAGGAGACCAACCCGCCGGAGTCGGTCGACGTCGGCCGCGTCGTGTGCGAGATCGGCATCGCGCCGGTCAAGCCCGCCGAGTTCGTCATCTTCCGGCTGGCCCAGTTCTCCAGCGGCAACGGGGAGCTGGAGGAGTAACCGCTCCTCCCGCCACCCCCGACCGCAGTCAACTCCCCTAGAAGGAAAGCCAGATGAGTCTCCAGCCGGGTGATGCTCTCACTTCGCACAATTTCGGCCTCCAGATCGACGGCGTGATGGTCGAGTACCTCGCCGAGGTCAGCGGCCTCAGCCTGGAACAGGACGTCATCGAGTACCAGCAGGTCTCCGCGCAGGGCAAGCCCGTCACCAAGAAGCTGCCGGGCGTGAAGAAGGCCGGTACCTGCACGGTCGTCCGCGGCATGACGCAGTCCGCGGCGTTCAACCTGTGGATCACCGAGTCGATCAACGGCGTGATGGGCTCCGCCCGCAAGAACGCCACGATCATGGTGATGGACTACCAGAACAACCCGGTCAAGCGGTACAACATGCGCAACGCCTGGTGCAGCAAGATCGACACCAGCACGGTGAAGGCCGGCGAGGCGTCCGCGCTGACCGAGACGGTGACCATCACGTTCGAAGAACTGGTCATCGAGTAATGCGACGTTCCGCTGTGCGGGCGGCGGCGCCCGCGGGCGGGGAGCAGGAGAACACCCCGCTCCCGCCCGCGGCGCCGGCGCCCGCGCCCGTCGCGCAGCGCCTGCGGACGGAGTTCCCCTTCGAACTGCCGCGGGGCTACGTCGACGAGGCGGGCACCGTCCACCGCGACGGCGTGATGCGGCTGGCGACGGCACGGGACGAACTCGTCCCGCTGCGGGACATCCGCGTCCAGGAGAACCCGGCGTACCTGTCGGTGGTCCTGCTCGGCCGGGTCATCACCCGCCTCGGCACGCTCCCGCTCGTCCACGACGGGATCGTGGAGAACATGTTCGCCTCCGACCTGGCGTTCCTCCAGGACTTCTACCGCCAGGTGAACGCGGAGGGCCACACCCGCGCGACCGTCGAGTGCCCGCACTGCGCGGAGCCCTTCGAGGTCGAACTCGGCGGGAGCCGCCTGGGGGAATCGTGACGTACGCGACCGACCGGCTGTACGAGGAGATCGCGTACGTCGCCTTCCACTTCCACTGGGGCCACGACGAGATCCTGGACCTGGAACACCACGACCGCCGCCGCTACACGGACAGCATCGCGTCCCTCGTGACGCGCGCGGAGGGCTGAGCGATGGGCTTCCTGGACCGCTTCCGCCGCCCCGCGGACCGCGGGGCGGCGGGCGGCGCACCGGCGCCGGGGCCGGACGTCGCGGGCGCCGGTACGGCGTCGGCGGCCGGCGCGGGCCCCGCGCCGGTACGCCCGCGTACGGCCGCCTGGTCCTCCCTGCCGCCCGTGCAGCGGACGGCGGGGGGCGGGGGTGCCGCCGGTGTCGCCGACCCCGGCTTCGGCGGCCGCCTGGCCACCTGGCAGAACCCCTCGTTCACCGGCGCGCCCTCGCCGGCGGTCCTGGACGGCCGGTCGGGCGGCCTGCTGGACCACCTGACGTCGGTTCCGCCCCGGCAGCCGGCGTCACCGGCACCGTCGCCGGCCGAACGCCCCGTGCCGGTGGTGCCGGTGGCGGGACCCGTCCCGGGACCCGCGGTGGACCGTGCGGTGAGCGGGGCGGGCGGGGCTCAAGCCCCCGCGTCCGCGCCGGCGGTGGCGTCGGCGCGGCCCGCCGCCGTCCTTCCGGTGCCGTCCGCTCCTCCCGCGCCCGCCGCCCCGGCGCGGGGCATCCGGGTGCAGCCGGCCCCCGCCCGCCCCGCCACGGCGCGGGCACCCCTGACCAAGTCGACCGCCGCCGCCCCGGTCCAGCGACGCACCCTGCCCGCACGGGTCCCGTCGGCCCCGAGACCGGCCGCCGCCGGTACCGGCGGGGACACGGGGACCGGCGGCGCACCCGCGGCACCGGGCAAGGAGCCCGTCCCACCGGGTGCGGTGACGCCCCTGCCCGCCCCGGTGCCGGCGCCATCGCCGTCGTCGGTTCCGGCACGGACACCGGCCGGTGCGCCCGTGACGCCGTCCGTGCAGCGGGCGGGAGGCGGGGAGGCCCGGGACCGAAGCGGTCCGGGGCCGGTGCCTCCGGCAGGCCGGGCGATCGGCCTGGGGCCCGCCGCGGGCTCGGGTCCGGTCACCGGCTCGGGGCCCGCCGCGGGTTCGGGTCGGACGGCCGGCGGAGGGCAGGCGGTGGCCGGAGGGATGGTGGCCGGAGGGACAGTGGCCGGCGCGGGTCCGGCCGTGAGCCCGCCGTCCGACGCCGCGCCCGCGCCCGTCGTCCAGCGGAGTCCCGCGCCCGGTACGGCTGCTGTTCCGCGTCCCGGACCGCCTGGCGGTCCGGGCCCCTCGGCACGCCCCGTCGCGGTCCCGGCTCCGACCGGTGCCGGTACGCCGGGCGGCGCGCCCACCCCGTCCGGCGGCCGACCCGCGTCCGGCACCGGACCGACCACCGGCGACGGGCCCGCACCAAGTGCCCCGCGCACGGCCGCGTCCGACACGCCGTCGGCCTCCGGCGCGGGGCCCGCCTCCCGTGCCGGAACTCCGGGCGGCACACCGGGCCCCGTCGCCGTCCAACGCACCACCGGCCGCCCCGCTTCCGGCGCCGGTCCCACGTCGAGTACCGCGCCCACGCCCGCACCTGACACGGCGACGGCGTCCGGCAGCAGACCGGCGTCCCGTGCCACGCCCACGCCCACGCCCGGCAGCGGACCCGCGTCGGGTACCGGGACCCCGAGCGGCACGCCGCACCCCGTCGTCGCCCCACGCACCACCGACCGGACCGCCCCGTCCGGCGGCCGACCCGTGCCCGGCACCGGACCGACCACCGGCGACGCGTCCGCGTCGGCATCCGGCAGCGGGCCCGCGTCCCGTGCCGGGACCCCGGGCACCGCGCCGAACCCCGTGATCGCCCAGCGCACGACCGGCCGGCCCGCCCCGACAGCGCCCCGCCCCGCCCCCGGTGGCGCGGCACGGACCGCCACGCCCTCGCCCTCCTCCCCGACCCGGACCGGCGGGTCCGGTGACCGGTCCGCGCCCGTCGCCGGGCAGGCCACCGGTGCCGGTCCCACGCCTGCGTCCGGTCCCACGCCTGCGTCGGGCACCGGGCTCGCGTCGGACGCCGGGACCACGAGTGGCGCGCAGAGCCCCGTCGTCGCACAACGCGTCACCGGCGGGCCCGCCCCGACAGCGCCCCGCCCCCTCCCCGGTGACGCCACGAGGGCGGCCGCCCCCTCGCCCTCCTCGCCGGGCCCGGTCGGCACGCCCGCCGCCGAACCGGCCCCCGGCGCCGCCTCCGCTGCCACGCCCGCCCCCGTCGTCAGGCCCGTGTCCGGGGCCCGCGCCGCGAGCGGCGGGGACGGCGGCGGCAAGGACGTGCAGCGCTCCGCCCTCGACGTGCCGTCGCCGCCCGCTCTCCTCGCCCCGGCGGTCAGCCCGCCCGGCCCGTCGCCCGCCGCCCGGACGTCGACCGGTACGCCGGTCGGAGCGGGGTCGGCCCCGGCCGCCGTACCGGCGGCGGGGACCCCGGCACCGTCCGCCGCCACGGGTCCCCCCGCCGTGCAGCGCTTCGCCGTGCAGCGCCCGGCCGTGCCCGGCGGTGCCGCACCGGCGGCGCCGGGCCGCGCTCCCGGCGCCTCCGGTGTTCCGTCTCCCGCGCCCCACAAGGCGGTTGCGGCCGGGCAGCCGACCGATCCGGCCGGTGCCCGGCGGGCGGGTACGGGCAGCCGCACCGCACCGGCGACCCCCTCGTCGCCCGCCCCCAGCGAGCCCCCCGACGCCACCCCGGACGGCCGGCCCGTGCCGACGCACCCGACGGCACCGACGGCCCCCTCCGCCGCCCGGCCGCCGGCGGCACCCCCTGTCCAGCGGAGCACTCGTCGTGCCGGTCTGGGCACCCCCGCGCGCGGGAACCCGGACGGCACCGAACCGGTCCCGACCCCCGTACCGCCGCTGTCGCCGGTGCCGCCGTCGCCCGCCGGCACCGCGTTCGTGCCGCCCACCGGCCCCGCCGTACCGGCGGCGCCTTCCCGGCCGGAACCCCCACGGCCCTCCGTGCAGCGCACGCCGAGGGCTGCCGTCCCCGTCGGCCGCCCTCGTCCCGCCCTCGGCGCCCCGCTCACCGGCCGCCCCTCGGACGCGGTGTCCCTCGACGCGCCCAAAACCCCGCCCGTCGTGCAGCGCGCCACCGCGCCACGCGCCTCCGTCGGCCGTCCGGCGACGCCGCCCACCCCGCTCCCCGGCATGTCCCTGCCCGGCGCCCCCGCGTCCCCGGGGCCCGCACCGGCCCCGGCCCCGGTGCCGAACCCGTCGGCCCCGCCGACCCCGTCGACGACCGGCGCGGCCACCTCTGCCACCCCTACCACCCCGGCAGCACCGGCAGCCCCGGCCCGCCCGGTGCCCGGCCGCCAGGCCGACCGGCACCCGGCCGGCCCCGCCGTCCCGCTCGTGCGGCCCGCCGTACAGCGCACGACACCGCACGCGACACCGCACGCGAGCGGATCCACGACCGTCCCCGCCCGGACAAGGCCCATGAAGACCACACCCCCCGCCGGCCCGGCTCCCGTCGCGGTACCGCTGCGCCGTACCGCACCCGGTGCCGGCCCCCGGCCCGTCGTCCAGCCCCGCCGGACGTCGCCCCCGGCGGAGCGCCCCGCCCCGGCCGCGGCACCGGCAGCCGACCGGACGCCGCCGCCCCCTCTCCCGCCCGTCACGGTGACCCCCGCGACGCCGCCCGCCCCGTCGGTCCAGCGCACCCCGTCGGTCCAGCGCACCCCGCCCGCCCACACGCCGTCCCCCGCCGCGCACACCGGCGCCCCGCCCCCGTACTCCGACGGCCCACCGCCGTACACGGACGATCCGCCCCCCTACGACCAGGGCGACCCGCCGCCCGGCTACTCGGAGGTCCCGGAGGGCGGCTTCGACCCCCGCGCGCTCACCGACTTCCAGCTGGACGAGCTCACCCACCGCCTGACGGGCCGCATCACCCGTCTCCTGCGCACCGAACTCCGCATGGACCGCGAACGCGTCGGCCGTCTCCGCGACCCCCGTCACTGACCGCCTCCGCCCCCGACCCCTCTTCCCGTTCTTCCTGCTGAACCAGAAAGGCCCTCTCGATGTCCCGCGATCTCGACCCGGGCTCCACCATCTTCTTCACCCTGACCATCGACGGGGAGAGCCTCGGTTACTTCAACGGGTGCGAGGGCCTGTCCTCCAAGGTGGAGATCGAGCACCGGCAGGAGGGCGGCAACAACGGGTTCGTCTGGCAGCTCCCGTCCCGCGTCACCTTCTCCACGATCCGGCTGACCCGGCCCCTCACCCCGGACACCACCAAGGTCGCCAAGTGGATCTCGTCGGTCACCACCGGCGTGACCCGGCCGACGGCCCAGATCGCGGCGCTGCGCGCGGACGGCTCCGAGGTGGCTCGGTGGGGCCTGATCGACGTACTGCCGGTCAGCTGGCAGGGCCCGTCGCTGGACCCGGCGAACCCGGGCGTCGCGACGGAGGTCCTGGAGATCACCCACCACGGCTTCACCGACTGAGCCGACCGAACCGGCAGAGCCGACAGAGCCGACCCGACCGGCAGGAACCACAGAGCCGGCAGAAACCACCAGAACCACAGAGACGACAGAGCCGACCGAGGCGGCAGAGAGGAGCAACACCATGGCCAGGGGAAGCAAGGGCGGCGCGGGCAAGAGCCTCGTGCGGGCCACGCTCGCCATCCACGAGCCGCCCGTCGGCTCCAGCACCACACCGGGCGGGCTCATCAGGTCGTTCGGGTTCGACTTCAACCCGTCGCAGCTCCAGCTGGGCCGCCGCGCCCAGTGGAAGGTGACGCCGACGGCAGCCGTCCGCGACGGCTCCGTACCGGAGTTCATGGGCCCGGAGCCGCGCGAGATGACGGTCGAGGTCTTCCTGGACTCGTCCGACAAGCCGGGCAGCAACACGGTCCTGAAGAAGGTCGAGTCGCTCCTGGAGTGCTGCGAGGTGACCACCAAGAGCATCGCCGCCAAGCAGCCGTCGCCGCCGTGGGTGGTGTTCCAGTGGGGTTCGTTCTCGACGGCCCGCTTCACGGCGTACGTCAGCAGCGTCGAGGTGAGCTACTCGCTGTTCGGGACGACGGGCGTGCCCGTCCGGGCGACCTGTCAGGTGCGGCTGCACGAGATCCCCAGCAAGACCAAGGGCCAGAACCCGACCTCGGGTGCGCTGACCGCGCAGCGCGTGCACCGGGTCGTCGCGGGCGACTCCCTGCAGTCGCTGGCCTGGCGGGAGTACGGCGACACGGCGGCCTGGCGGGCCATCGCCGAGGCGAACGGCATCGACGACCCGAACCGGCTGGCCACCGGCACCCAACTGGTGCTGCCCGCCGCCGAGGAGGTGCGTTCCTGATGGTGCAGTCGGCGTACTCGAGCGTCATCCAGGTCACCCTCGGCGGCAGCCCGCTGCCCCCCGACTTCGCGCCGCTCCTCGTCGAGGGCTGGGTGGACCAGGGCCTCGGCGTGCCGGCGGCGTTCCGGCTCACCTTCCGCGACCCGTACCACCAGGTGCTGGGCAAACTGGGCGTGAAGTTCGGCACGCCGGTCGTCCTGGCACCCGTCGCCGACGGCCAGGGCGCCGCGAACCCGCTGTTCACCGGGGAGGTGTGCGGACTGGAGGCCGACTACGACGGCACCGGCTCCTTCACCGTCGTGCGCGGCTACGACCACGGCCACCGGCTGATGCGGCAGCGCCGCGTCGCCGCCTACCGCAACCAGAGCGCCTCGGACATCGCCCGCAAGCTGGCCGCGCAGGACGGCGTGCCGATCGGGCGGATCGAGTCCACCAAGACGGTCTACGAGTTCATCAGCCAGGCCAACACCACCGACTGGGACTTCCTCGCCCGGCTCGCCGACGAGAACGAGATGGTCATGTCGGTCGACGCGAAGGGCACGTTCCAGTTCGTGCGCCCGGACCCCGCCTCCGGGGCTCCGCCCACCTCCACCCCCGGCGAGAAGAGCCCGTTCGTCCTGGAGGCCGGCACGGACATCCTGCGGCTGCGGGCCGCGGTGACCTCCGCCGAGCAGGTCGCCACGGTCGAGGCGCGCGGCTGGGACGTCACGACGAAGAAGAAGCTCACCGCGACCGCCCCGGCCACGAGCAACCCCGGCATCAGCATCGGCACGACGCCCGGCGAGGCGGCCGCCAAGTTCAAGGCGGCGAAACTGGTCGACGCGCAGGCGCCGTACGACCGGCAGTCCGAGGTGAAGTTCGCCGCCGAGGCCCTCGCCGACGAGGTGACCGGCTCGTTCGCCGAACTGGAGGTCGTCGCGCGCGGTACGCCGAAGCTGCGCCCCGGCCTGCCCGTCACGCTCGCCGACGTCGGCGCCCCCTTCGAGGGCAAGTACACGGCCACGTCCGTGCGGCACGTCTTCGGCGACGGCCGGCACTACGAGGCGTGGGTCACCGTCAGCGGCCGGCAGTGGCGGTCCCTGTACGGGCTCGCGTCCGGCGGCGGCTCCCCGCAGGGCAACGGCCTGCGTCTGCCCGGCACCGCGAACGCCCTGGTCACGGACGTCCGGGACCCGCTGAACCAGGGGCGCGTCAAGCTCCAGTTCCCCTGGCTCGACGACGCCTACGTCAGCGACTGGACGCGCGTGGTGCAGTGGGGCGGCAAGCGCGGCGGCTCGATCTTCCCCCTCGACGTCGGCGACGAGGTGCTGGTCGCCTTCGACCGGGGCGCCCTCGACCACCCGTACGTCATCGGCGGCCTCTACAACGGCAAGGACAAGCCGACGCCCGTCAAGGACGTCCCCCTGCACGACGGGGCCCGCCAGCGCGCCTCCCGGCACACCCTGTCCGACCGCGAGGGCAACCGCGTGGACCTGCTCAGCCAGCGCGTCGGCGGCAAGCAGGGCGTGCGGGTGGCCAGCGGCGACGACAAGCTCGTCATCAACCTCGACCGGACGCAGACCGAGATCACCGTGGACAGCAAGGGCGCCGTCAGCATCACGGGCAGCCGCTCGGTGTCCGTCAAGGCGGGCACCGACCTCACCCTCACCGCGGGCCGCAACATCGCCATCAGGAGCGGCGGCTCCCTCACCCTCCGGGGCAGCCTGGTCAACATCAGGTCCATGACGGGCATGGTGTCGATGGACGCGGCGGGCCTGCTGAACCTCAAGGCGGGCGCCGCCGCCACCTTGAGCGCGGGGGCCGCCGTCCAGATCAACTCCACCGCCAACGTGGGCATCCGGGCCGCGACCCTCGTGCTCCAGGGCATGGTCATGGTCAATGCCAAGCCGTACCCGCTGCCGTGACGCGCGGACCGTACGCCGTGAGAACCAGGAAAAGGCAGGTGGCCCTCTGATGGCCGAGCAATTCGTCGGATCGGGCTGGGCGTTCCCGCTCCGCATCGGCCCCACCGGGGGCATCGCCCTGGTCAGCGGTGAACGCGAGATCGAGGAGGCGATCCGGCTGGTCCTGGCGACCGCGCCGGGCGAGCGCCCGATGCGGCCGGAGTTCGGCTGCGCCATCCACGACCTCGTGTTCGCCCCGGTCAACGAGGCCACCGCGGGCCGCATCCAGCACGAGGTGTACGCCAGCCTCGACCGCTGGGAGCCGCGCATCGAGGTCACCGACGTCGAGGTCACCGCGGGCGCCGAGCAGGGCGTGCTGTTCATCGACGTCCGCTACGCGATCCGCGGCACCAACAACCCGCGCAGCCTCGTCTTCCCCTTCTACGTCATTCCGTCCCACGACGAGCCGGACGCCCCGGCCTCCTCGGGTACGGCTCCCGAAAGCGACCGCTGATGGCACTGCCCTCCCCCAACCTGGACGACCGCCGCTTCCAGCAGTTCGTCGACGACGCCAAGCGCTACATCCAGCAGCGTGCCCCGGAGTGGACCGACCACAACGTCTCCGACCCCGGCGTCACCCTCGTCGAGACGGTCGCGCACATGGCCGACCAGATCGTCTACCGCCTCAACCGGGTCCCGGAGAAGAACCACCTCGCCTTCCTGGACCTGGTCGGCATCCACCTGTTCCCGCCGTCCGCGGCCCGCGCCGACGTCACCTTCTGGCTGTCGGCTCCGCAGGAGGAGACCGTGCTGCTGCCGGTGGGCACCGAGGTGGCGACCGTGCGCACGGAGAGCGAGGAGGCGGTGGTCTTCGCGACGGAACGCGAACTGTCCCTCATCCCCTGCGAGTTGCGTCACCTCGTGGTCCAGCACCAGGGCGAGCCGGTGACCGACCGGACCACCGACCTCGTCGAGGGCAAGGACCTGCTGTGCTTCTCGGAGGCCCCGCAGCCCGGCGACTGCGTGCTGCTCGGCCTGAGCGCGGCCGTCCCGCACTGCGCGGTCGCCCTCGAACTCGACAGCCGCGTGGACGGCGTCGGCGTCGACCCGCGCCAGCCCCCGCTGGTGTGGGAGGCGTGGACGGAGGACGGCTGGCAGTCCTGCGAGGTCGACCGCGACGGCACCGGCGGCCTCAACCGGCCCGGCGAGGTCGTCCTGCACGTCCCCGCCGGCCACGTCCTGTCCCGCTCGGGCGGCCAGGAGGCCGGCTGGCTGCGCTGCCGCGTCACCGAGCCGCTGCCCGGCCAGCCCTTCTACACCACCTCGCCCACCGTGCGCTCCGCCGAGGCCTTCACGGTCGGCGGCACCGCCCCCACGGTCCACGCCGAGACGGTGTACGACGAGGCGCTCGGCGAGTCGAGCGGCCTGCCCGGCCAGCGGCTGCGCCTGGCCCGCGCCCCGGTCGTCGGCGACGACCCGCCGCTGCTGCTCCAGACCGCCGAGCACGAGGGCTGGACCGACTGGCGGGTCGTCCCGCACTTCGCCGCGTCCGGCCCCGGCGACCGCCACGTCACGCTCGACGCGACGACCGGCGAGATCGCCTTCGGCCCGTCCGTGCGCGAACCCGACGGCACGCTCCGCCAGTACGGGGCCGTCGCCCCCAAGGGCTCGGTCATCCGGGCCCGCCGCTACCGCACCGGCGGCGGCCGGGCGGGCAACGTGGCCCGCGGCACCGTACGGGTGCTGCGCACCTCCGTGCCGTACGTCTCCGAGGTCGTCAACCGGGAGGCCGCGCGCGGCGGTGTCGACGGCGAGACGGTCGACGAGGCGAAGGTGCGCGCCCCCATCACCCTGCGCGCCCAGGAGCGTGCCGTGACCCTGCGCGACTACGAGGAACTCGCCCGCCGCGCCGCCCCCGAGACCGCCCGCATCACCTGCCTCGAAGGCGAACCCGACGAGCACGGCGCCTACGCCGTGCGGGTGCTGGTCGTCCCGCAGGCCGTCCCCGACCCGGGCGGACGGCTCCGCTTCGAGCAACTCGTCCCCGGCGACGCCCTGCTGGACCGCATCACCCGGCACCTCGACGAACGGCGCCTGATCGGAACCCGGTTGGCCGTCGGGCCGCCGTACTACCAGGGCGTCACCGTCGTCGCCACGGTGCACGCCTTCCGCGGCGTCGACACCGACCGGGTGCGCCGCCGGGCCCACGACGCCCTCTACCGGCACCTCGACCCGCTGACCGGCGGCACCGACGGCCGCGGCTGGCCCTTCGGGCGGCCCGTCCAGTCCGGCGAGGTCTTCGCCGTCCTGCAACGCGTCCCCGGCGTCGAACTCGTCGACCAGGTCACCCTGCACCCCGCCGACCCGCTCACCGGCAAACGCGGCGAGGCCACCGACCGCATCGACCTGTCCGCGCCCGCCCTGGTCTTCTCCTACGACCACCGCGTCCGGGTGATCGGAGACGGCTCATGAGCCCGGCCCCCGCACGTCCGGCCACCGCACGTCCGGCCCTCGCACGTCCGGCCCTCGCACGTCCGGCCACCGCACGTCCGGCCACCGCACACCCGGCCCCCGCACGTCCGGAAGGGGTGGCCGGATGAGGGGCTCGGTCGACGGGCTCGGCTCGTCCGCGCCGATCGGCGTCATGCTGCCCGCCGTGTTCGCCGACGACGACCTCGCCCAGCGGTTCGTCGCCGGACTCGACGAGGTGATCGCCCCGATCCTCAACGTCCTCGACTGCCTGCCCGCCTACTTCGACCCGGCCCTGGCCCCCGTCGACTTCACCCGCTGGCTGGCCGGCTGGGTCGGCGCCGAGACCGACGGCACGGAACCCGAGGAACGGCTCCGCGCGGCGGTCGCGGCGGCCGCCTACCTGCACCGGGTGCGCGGCACCCGGCGCGGCCTCGAGGAGACGGTCCGGCTGGTCTTCGGCGTGCGGCCGGAGATCTCCGAGAGCGGCGGCGCCTCCTGGAGCGCCCGCCCGCTCGGCCCGGTCCCCGGCCAAGCCCGCCCCCACCTGCACGTCACGCTCCGCCTGCCCGATCCGGGCCCGGCGGACGAACACCGCCTCGACGCCCTCGTGGCGGCCGCCCGCCCCGCCCACATGCCGTACACGGTCAAGGTGACCGTCGCCGAAAGGACCCCGGAGAGATGACCACCCTGAACTGCGCCGAATGCGGCACCCGGGCGGAGCCGGGCCAGTCCTTCTGCGACGCCTGCGGTGCCGTCCTGAGCTGGACGGACCGCTCCCCCGCCCGCGCGACGGCACCCGCCGGCACGGCGCGGAGCGGGCCGCGGGCCACCGGTTCCCCCGCCACGGCCGGCTCCACGACCGGCTCCACGGCTTCGGAGAGGGCCGGTGCCGGTGCGGCAGCCGCCGCTCCGGCTCCCGGCTCCGCGGCCCCGGCGGCCGGCTCCTCCCCGGCGGCCGGTTCCGACAGCGAGGACACGGCGGAGAACGCCCTCCCGCCCGTGCCCGCGTCCGCGTCCGACGACACGGCGGCCACCGAGCCCGTACCGACCGCCACCGCCGCCACGGTGCCGACCCCCGCGGCCACGCCCACCGGCGCCCCCGCCCGTTCCGACGCCGACGCCGACGCCGACGCGCTGAACGCCCGGGCCCGTTCCCTCCTGGTCCCCGTCACCGACCCCGAGGCCCGTCCCACGCCGCCCCCGTCGGTCGTGCCGGTGCTGCCGGGACGGCCGGTGGCGGACCGGCCCCAGGTGCGGGCGCCGGGTCCGCAGCAGGGCGACGAGAACGGGGTGGCGTGCCCCTGGTGCTCGACCCCGAACCGTCCCGACCGGCACTACTGCACGCGCTGCGCGATGCCGATGACCAGGGAGGACCACTCGGTCCAACACCGCCCGTGGTGGCGCCGGGTGCTGGACTTCCGCAACCGCGAGACCCCGTGGGCGGGCGACCGGCCCCGGCTGCGGCGCACCTTCGACCGCATCCTGACCTGGGTGGTGGCCGCCGCCGTCCTCAGCCTGCTGATCTGGGTCGGGGTGAGCCTGCCGGGCTGGATCCAGGCCACCCGCGACCACTTCGCCAAGCGGGCCCAGGTCGTCCCCGACCAGATCGTGGCGTCCCGCTCCTACCCGGGGCACAAGCCCGACCTGCTCCTCGACAAGGTGAACAACACCTGGTGGGGGCCGGGTGTCTCGCAGTCGGGCGAGGGCGAGTGGGTCGAGGCCCGGTTCGCCGAGCCGACCCGGCTGCTCGACCTGATCATCACGCCGGGCACCTCGGCCCGCCCCGACCAGCTGTCCCAGTCCGCCCTGCCCCACCGCGTCAAGGCGACGATCACGACGAAGGACGGGAAGACGACGACCCGGGACCTCGTCCTCGACCAGGGCGCGGGCGGCCAGCGACGGTCGTTCCGCGTCGGTGAGGTGACGAAGGTCCGCTTCACCCTGGAGTCGGCGTACGGCGCCTCGGCGGCCAAGCAGGTCGCCATCGCGGAGATCGAGTTCTTCGGCCGGTCCAGCGCGAACACGTCCTGACGGCGACGGGGGCGGCCACCGCACCGGGCGGCCGCCCCCGCACCCACCGCACGACGTCGGAAAGCCGGCGGAACAGGACCGGGGAAGGTCGGCGGAACAGAAAGAGTCCCACCCCGTTCGACACGGGATGGGACTCTTTCACCGGAGCGCCGGGCAGGCCTTGCACCTGCATCTCCCCACAGGAAGTGGGGCGTCTTTCCTTGGACCACCAACGCAGAACCGATTCGCCGCTGTTGTGGCGACCAGCTCATGATCAATGTTACACGGCTCCCCGCGCCTCGCCAACCCGGGCCGCGCAGGGCTCCGTCAGGTCATCTCACCGAGGTCCAGGTCCGGCCCGACGACCAGCGTGACGACCCCCGCCTGCGCGTCCGCCGCCGCGGCCGACCGCGCCTTCGGCAGCCGCGAGGACAGCACCGCGGCCTGCTTCTCCAGCCCGGCCGGGAAGCTGACGGACGTACGGTCCACCGACTCGGGGGCGTTGCCCGTGCCGCTCACGGTGAAGCCCATCGCGCGGAGCTTCTCGGCGACGGCCGCGGCGCGCCCGGACCGTCCGGTGCCGTTGAGGACCCGGACGCTGACCTGGGAGGCGTACACGAGGTCCTTCGCCGCGGCCTGCAACCGGGCCTTGGTCATCTCCTTGTCCCTGGCCAGGGAGGTGAACAGGTCGGCCGCCTGCGGGTACTGCCAGACGACGTTGGCCCTGTCCGTCGGGACGTCCGCCTCACGGGGGTAGTTGGGCACGGTGAGAAAGGCCAGCCGGTCGCTGGGGATGCCCTTGAGTTCGTCGGCCAGCCCGTAGATCTGCTTGATGCCGGCCAGGTCCGGGTCCGTGGTCAGCGACTTGGTGGCGGACTGGAGGAAGCCGTAGAGGGCGTCGGGGCTGGTCAGCTTCGACTGGGCCTTCTCCGCGAGGGCGTTCATGAACTCCTGCTGGCGGCCGATGCGGCCGATGTCGGAGCCGTCGCCGACGCCGTAGCGGACCCGGACGTAGCCGAGGGCCTTCTCGCCGTCGACCGTCTGGCAGCCGGCGTCCATCTCCAGCCTGGCCTTGTCGGACTTGATGGGCTCCTTCGGGCAGACCTCGATGCCGTCGAGCGCGTCGACCATGCCCTTGAAGCCGGAGAAGTCGACCGACATGAAGTGGTCGATGCGCAGGCCGGTGTGGGCCTCGACGGTCTTGATGCTGCACGCGGCGGCCTCGGCGACCTCGCCGCTGCTGCCGCCGATCGCGAACGCCTCGTTGATCTTGGCCTTGTGCGGGGTGGAGGTCTTGCCGTTCCCCATCTCGCAGGAGGGTATGTCCACCCAGGAGTCGCGCGGGAAGGACACCACCGCGGCCCATTCCCGGTTCGCCGGGATGTGCAGCACCATGAGCGTGTCCGACTGCATGGTGCTCAGGTCCTTGCCGTACTTGGCGTTCGCGCCGTCCCGGCTGTCGGAGCCGACGACCATGATGTTCTTGGAGCCTGGACTGAGGTTCTCGGGACGGTCGCCGCCCAGTTTGTCGTCCACGGCGGCGGAGTCGATGTTGTTGTTGAGGTCGTTGTAGGCCCACGCGCCGACGCCACCGACACCGAGGACGACGACGGCGGTCACCCCGGCGCCCCAGGCCACGAGCCGCCCGCGCCGGGTCAGCCGCGTCCCGCCGGGTCCGCCCCGGTCACCGCCCCGCCTCGTCCTGCTGCCGTGGCCGGCCGCCTCCGCCCGGATGTGTCCACGCCTTCTCGTCCCGCTCACCGGCACTCGCCTCCGCCTCGGCCGTTCTTCACCCCGTACACCGTGCTCGGATCGTCCGGTGCTGGATCTTCGTGGACGACGAAACCCTACATGCGGGTATACATACGTCCCCGATACCCCTGACGTCTCACCAGACTCCCGCGACGGCACGATGGTTGCCTCCTCCCGTCAGGCCGGGCAGGCGTGCCCGTCCCCCGGCAGGCCCAGCGAGTGCAGCCGCGGGCGGCCGTCCCCGGGCACGACGGACCCGGGCACGACGAAGACGAACAGGGCGGAGGTCGCGGGCACCCGCAGACCGCGCTGGTCGCCGAAGGTGTGCGCGAGGTCGGCCTCCCAGGGACAGCCGGCCCGGTCCAGCGCGGCGATCACCTCCGCCTCGGTGGGCTCGCCGGGGAACGTGTCGGCGCAGGTGGGCAGTTCGACGGTCCCGCCCCCCGCCCGCACGGTCACGAGCAGCACCCGCCCGCACCGGCAGACGAGGACCTCCAGGTCGCCGTAGCCGTACAGCCGGGGCCACCGCCTGTTCCGGAGCACCTCGCGGGGCTCGCCGAGCAGTGCCGTGACGTCCGCCCAGGACGCCCCGACGCGGACCGGCCCCAGCCGGGCGGTGAGCGCCGTACGGGCGAGGAGGTCGGGAAGGGTCAGCGGCACGCGGGGAGCGTGGCAGCGGCCCGGGGGCCCTGTCCAGCGGGTTCCGCCGGATCCGCCCGGTCCCTGGGCCCGCCCCGCGTGCCGCGTGCCGCCTACGGGGTGTTGATCAGCTCGTACGGCGGGACCGAGACCGTGCGGGCGCCCGGGGTACCGCCGAGGACGACCTCGCGCAGGGAGACGTTGTTCTTCAGGTTCGTCTCCTGGAGGCGGTTGGCCGGGTTGGCGAGGACCTCGATGTGGTACGTGCCGTTCGGCAGGTCGGTGATGTCGAAGGACTGGCCGGGACGGTACTGGGTGTACGTGTCACCGGAGCCGACGTCGAGCACCTCCCGCACGGAGATGGAGTTCTGCTGGCCGCACGCGGTCGACAGATCGGTGTTGTAGGGGTGCCAGTTGGCGTTCTTCACCGTGTAGTCGACGGCGTCGGTGTTGGCGAGGCAGAACGCCTCCTTGCCGCTGCGGACCTCCTTGGACTTGTCCTCGCTGAGCAGCCGGTAGCTGGCGAAGTCGGTGAAGTGCCAGTGCTCGTGGCCGATGCGCGGGTCCCACTCCATGGTGCCGGTGGGGGTGTAGCCGACCTGCTTGCCGCTCGCGTCGTAGAAGTACTGGTAGGCGTCCATGAGGTCCTCGCCGGGGCTGCGGAAACCGTCGACGACGAGCGGGGCGGGGCCGGCGTTCCACACGTTCGCGCTGAAGGCGAGGTAGTCCTTGCCCGGTACGTCACCGTCCTCGCCGTCGGTGACGGCGATGTCCCAGGCCGGCAGGGACCGCAGGTCGGGCTTGGGCACGTTCGCCGGGACGCCCGCGCGGCCGGTGGGCGCCTTGGCCGCGGCCTTCAGCCCGGGTGCGACACGGGAGCCGTCGGTGTGCCCGGGGCCGTCGCCGAGGTGGTGGGCGAGGCCACGGTCCGCCAGGGCGTGGGAGAGGGCGGGCGGGGTGGGGGCGTCGGCGCCGCGGGGCCCGTAGTGGTGCCCGCCGGAGGCGTGCGCCGCGTGCTCCCCGTGCTCTCCGTGTGCGGAGGAGGACCGCAGCCCCGCGCCGCCCCGCTCCCCCTCGGACTGCTGCCGGACCGTCACCTTGACGGTCGGCCGCTCGTCGGCCATGCCGAACAGGTCGCGGTACTTCTTCGCCACCCCGACGCTGGCGGTGTACTCGCCCGCCGGGAGGTCGACGGGCTGGTCGTAGTCGACGGTGCTGGAGTTGGCCGCCCAGCCCTTCTCGACGCCCCACACCGAGCCCAGGGTGAAGGGGTTGGTGGGGCAGCTCTCCGGGTAGTGCGAGGTGGCCGGGGCGTCCGGGCGGATGCGGCCGGAGGCGTTGTTGGGGCAGAAGTCGCCCTTGGTGGAGACCACCTCCTTCCCCTCGGCGTCCGTGACGGACACCTCCAGGAAGCCGGGCAGCCCGCTGAAGTCCTGCACGAGCCCGGCGGGCAGCGTCTTCTTCTTCACCTTCGTCCCGTCGCGCAGGACCTGCTGGGCGACGACGGGGGTCTTGTACGACTTGCGCGTCACCTGGAACTCCAGCGGCGCGTTCTCGACCTGGACGTAGGTGCCCAGGTCCAGGAAGACCCCGGCGGGCTCCCCGTCCCAGTCCCACCGGTCGAGCGTCACGGACTTCGACGCGGCGATCAGCTTGAGCTGCGGCACCCCGGGCTCGGCCTGCGGTGCCGCGCCGGCGCCGGGAGCGGCCCCGGCGACGGCGACGACGGCGAGCGCGGCCCCCGCGGCGAACGCCGCACGCTTGAGGTTCTTACGGTCTGGCTGACTGGTCATCGGTTCCTCGTCTGCGAGTGCCGTGGTCAGCGGCATCGGACTGGACAGCCCTCGGCCCACCCACCGTACGAACGCGCCCCACGCGTCCCGGGAGAGCCTGTGAGCACCCTGTGAGAGGGGTAAATCCCTTGCACGGGTTGCCTGTTGACCCCGACTTCCTCCGAACGGCGACCGTGCCGGAGCGGGCGGGCGCCGTCGGCGTGCTCCTGGTGCGGGAACCGGTCGTGGTCCGGGGGTGACGCCCGAACTGCTCTGCGGGTCCGACTCCGTCCGGGTGCCGCGGGGCCGGTCGCGCCTGCCGGTGCGCGGGCGGCCGTCATCCTGAACCGGTGCCCCAGCTCCTTCGTGTCGTCGTCGGGGCGGTCCTCGCCGCCGTCGCCCTGGTCGCCTGGCCCGCCTGCGTGCCGCCCGGGGGCGGGCCGCCGGTGCCCGCGGGGGCGTTCGGGGCGTACGTCGGGTACGACGGCGCCGGGGTGCGGCGGATCGCGGGACTGGACGGGTGGGTGGGGGCCGCGACACCCCGGGTCGGGCGGGCGTACCTGCCCGGGGACCGGTGGAGCAACATCGAGGGGGCACCCGGCTACCTGGAGCACTGGGCGCGGTGGCGGACGGCCCGCGCGGACCGGATGTTCGTGCTGAACGTGCCGATGCTGGAGCGCACCGAGGAGCAACTGCCCGACACCGTCGTCCGGGCGGAGCTGCGGGCGGGGGCGCGCGGTGCGTACGACGGTCACTTCCGCGCCCTCGCCCGGCGGCTGGTCGGACTCGGGGTGCCGGACAGCGTGCTCGTCGTCGGCTGGGAGATGAACGGGATCACCTACACCCACCGCTGCGGGCCGGATCCCGTCGCCTGGAAGGCGTACTGGGCGCGGATCGTGGCGGCGATGCGGTCGGTGCCGGGGCAGCGGTTCCGGTTCGAGTTCACGCCGAGCCGGGGGCGGGACGCCGTCCCGTGGACGGACTGCTACCCCGGCGACGCCCACGTCGACGTCGTCGGCATGGACGCCTACGACCAGCCCGCGGGCATGTCCTTCGCGGAGCAGGTCGCCGAGCCGTACGGGCTGGCGGCGCACGTGCGGTTCGCGGCGGAGCACGGCAAGCCGGTGTCGTACCCGGAGTGGGGGCTGTTCCGGAACGGGGACAACGCCGCCTATGTGCGGGGCATGCTCGGCTGGTTCGCGCGGCAGCGGCCGCTGTACCAGACCGTCACCGACTACTGCCCGCACGGGGTGTGGCGGTGCCGGGACAATCCGCGGGCGTCGGCCGCCTACCGGGCGGGTGTCCCGGGCACGCGCTGACGGCGGGTCCGTTCGGCTGAACGCCGGGCGTGCCGTCCCGCCCGCCACGACCACCGGTCCGATGATCCCAGGATGCGACGAGAACACCACGCGCGCCTTCCGCGGACGTGCCTCGCCCCCGCGCGCAAGCACCTGGCCGCCCGCCCGTCCACCCTGGCGGCCGTGCTGGTCGCGGGTGTGCTGGTGGCGCTCACCGCGGTGCCCGCCGGGGCGGCGAACCACGCGGTCCCTGCCGCCGCACCGCCCGCAGCACCGCCCGCCGGGGCGGCAAGCCGTGCGGTCCCCTCCGGGGCGGGGAGCACGGCGGTCCGCGGGGGGACCGTCCGGGCGGCCGTACGGGCCCACGAGAAGGCCCGCGCCCGCGTCGACCGGCTGCGCGCGCAGGACGCCGGTGCCACGGAGGTCCGGGCCGCCGAACGCCGCCGCAAGGCCATCCGGGCCGGGCTGTGGGACGCGCTGTGGTCGGTGGCCCGCGCCACGGGGGACCCCGTCGCCGTCGACCCCTCCGGACGTGCGGGCCGCTGCCCGGCCGCCCGCGCCCGCAACCGCAGCCGGGCGCCCGAGGGCCGGGACGGGGACTGGACGGCGCCGACCCGCCGTTACCGGCTCTCCGCCGCTTACGCCGCCCGCGGCTCCCGCTGGGCCCACCGGCACACCGGCCAGGACTTCGCCGTGCCCGGCGGGACCCCCGTGTACGCCGTCGGCCCCGGCACCGTCCGCGCGACGACCTGCGGCGACGGCTTCGGCAACCAGGTCGTCGTCCGCCACCCGGACGGCTACTTCACGCAGTACGCCCACCTGTCGCGCATCGACGTCCGCAAGGGGGAGCGGGTCGCGGCGGGCCGGCGCCTCGGCCTCGCCGGCGCGACCGGCAACGCCACCGGCCCGCACCTGCACTTCGAGGTGCGGATCACGCCGTACATGGGGTCCGCGGTGGCACCGCTGCCCTGGCTGCGGAGGAAGTCGGTGGACGTCGGCGGGTGACGGGCGCGCCGGCCGGCGTCCTCAGCCCGCCCGTCCCGGCGCCGCCGGCCGGTACACCGCGAGGGCCCAGATCACGAACACGTCGATGGCGATCAGGACGATCGACCAGACCGGGGCGTACGGCAGGAACAGGAACTGCAGGACCAGGCTGACGGAGGCGAGGACGATGCCGGTGACGCGGGCCCAGGCCGCGCCCTTGAGGATGCCCCAGCCGGCCACCGCGGCCACCACGCCGACGATCAGCAGGATCCAGCCCCAGCCGGTGAGGTTGATCTTGTAGACGTAGTCGCCGATCCGGCCGTACACGTCGTCCTCGGCGATCGCGGCGATGCCCTGGAAGACGGCGAGGACTCCGTTGACCAGCATCAGCACGCCCGCGAAGACGGCTCCGCCGGCGGCCAGGCCGCTCTCGGCGGGCGGCCTCGACGACCAGCCGCCCGTGCCGGTGGGACCGGTGCCCTGGTGGGAGGGATCCCAGACGGGAGAGCCCTGGCGACTTCCGGGCTGTGACGCTTCGGCCATGGCCGTGCCCACCTCTCTGTCTCGCTGTCTCCCCGCCGGGTGTTCCGCTCCCTCGACCATCCGTCCAGGCGACGGCCGCCACCACGGGAACTGCGCCGTGCGGGTGAGCCGGCATGCGCGGCGGGACGGGCGGACCTTCACTGGGTGGAGGACCCGCCGACCCCCGACCGCCCCCACCCCCGACGCCGGAGGCACCATGCCCGCCCACCGCACCCGCCCGGCCAGGCCGGCCGCGCTCACCGCGACCTGCGCCGCCGCGCTGCTCGGCCTCACCGCTCTCACGGGCTGCTCGGACGAGAACAACCCCTCGGGGGTGGCCAGCCGGGCCGCGTCCGCGGCGGAGTCGGCCCGTGACGAGGCGACCGCCGCCGCGTCCTCGCTCGCCTCCCGGGCCACGGAGGGCTTCGCGTCGGCGACCGCGGAGGCGGGCCGCAAGCTGGACGGGATCACGGGCGGGACGGAGGTGAAGGGCGACGTGAAGGCCGGCCCTCCGAAGACGGACGGCGACCGCACCACGGCCGAGGTGACCGCCGCCAACACCGACGACACGGCGAGGTCCTTCTCCGTCCAGGTCGACTTCACCGACCAGGACGGCACATGGCGCGACACGGTCGTCGTCACCGTCTCCGACGTCCCGGCCGGAAAGTCCGGCACGGCGACGGCCCGCAGCAACCGTCAGCTCTCGGGCGAGGTGAAGGCGGAGGTGGCGCGGGCGGTGCGGTACTGAGCGCCGTACCGAGGGCTTGGCGGGTGCGGGGCGGTGCCGCACCGAGGGCATGGCGGCCGCGGACGGCGCCGCGCCGTACGGGTGGCGGGTGGGGGCGGTGCCGCGCCGAAGGCGTGGCGGCCGTGGACGGTGCCGCACCGTACGGGTGGCGGCCGTGGGCCACCGTGGACCTACCGCGAGCGGGAGGCCTCCCGCTCGCTCACGTCGAGCGTCAGGTGCGCCGGCAGGGCGCGCAGGAAGTCGGGGGCGTCGAAGAGGGCGCCGGCGGAGGCGACGCCGGTCGTCCGGGTGCGGCCGGTCAGGATGCGGTGCACCGCCTCGACGACGAGGGGCGCGGTGACGGCGTAGATGTCCCGGCCGCGTGCCACGGCCCGCCGCTCGGTGGCGCCGGAGCGGACGACGACGTCGACGAGGAAGGTCTGCGCGGACCGGCCGCGCTCGTCGACGGCGGTCGGCGCCGGGGTGTCCGGGGAGGCCAGGTCCCTGGCCGCCTCCAGGGCCATCGCGGTGCGCACCTCGGGGACGGACAGGTGGCTGGGGAGGGTGACGACGTCGGCCATGGTGAACTCGTCGACGACGGTCCGCCGGCCCAGCGGGGCCGGGAACTCCCACTCCAGCAGCGGCTGTTCGTCGTGGTGGTACTCCAGCCGGCCGCCCGTGTAGCGGACGTGGCGGCCGTCGCGGCGCTCGCGGGAGACCCGGCCCGCGGTGCGTGTCCCGGCGGTGGGGTGCCAGCCGCTGAGGCCGTAGGCGACGCGCGCCTCGTCCGCCGCCGTCCAGTCGCCCATGGCCGTGGTGGCGAGCAGGTCGCCGAGGCCGCCGAAGAACGCCATCGCGGGCAGGACCACCGCTCCCTCGGCGCGGGCCCGGTCCCCGTACCGCGCGAAGGTGTCGACGTTGGCCTCGATCTCCGCGGCCACGTCGACATAGGGGATCCCGGCGCGCAGGGCCGCCTCGACGACGGGCCCGGCGGTCGTGGCGAAGGGCCCGGCGCAGTTGACGACGGCCGCCGCACCGGCCAGCGCGCGGTCGAGCGAGGCGGGGTCCTCGGCGGTGGCCGGCCGCACGTCGAGTCCGGCGGGCCCGCGCGCCGCCAGGTCCCGCAGTCCGCCGGCGTCCCGTCCGGACAGCACGGGGACGAAGCCCCGGTCCAGCAGTTCCGCCACGACGAACCGCCCGGTGTGCCCGTACGCGCCGAACACCGTCACCGTCTGACCCGATCGCATGCTTCTCCCCGTCCGCCACGTGCTCCACGTCGTCCTGACCCCCGCATCCTCGCCCGCGGGGCGGTCCGCCCACGAGTGTCCGGAACGACATGCCCCGTACACTTCCGGACATGGACACCGGGGGAGCCGGGCGGACCGGCGGCACCGTCGCGCTGGCCGTCACCGACGGCATGCTGCACTTCGAACTCTCCATCGCCCAGGAGGTGTTCGGATCCGCACCCGCCGATGTGACCGTCCCCTGGTACGACCTCTCGGTGTGCGGGACGGACGCGGTGCGGGTCGGCCGGTTCCGGCTGGAGCCCGACCGGGGCCTCGACCGGCTGCCGTACGCCGACCTCGTGATCGTCCCCGGCTGGGCGGACGTCGACGTGGCCCCGCCCGCCGGCCTGGTCGACGCGGTGCGGGCCGCCCACGAGGCCGGTGCGCGCGTGGCCTCCCTGTGCACAGGCGCGTTCGTGCTGGCCGCCGCCGGACTCCTGGACGGCAGGCGGGCCACCACCCACTGGGCCCACACCGACGTCCTCGCCGCCCGCCACCCGGAGGTCGAGGTCGACCCCGACGTCCTCTACGTCGACGGCGGCACCGTCCTCACCTCCGCCGGCAAGGCCGCCGCACTCGACCTGTGCCTGCACCTGGTCCGCCTCGACCACGGCTCCTCGGTCGCCAACTCCGTCGCCCGCCGTCTCGTCGTACCACCCCACCGGGCGGGCGGACAGGCCCAGTTCGTCGCCGCGCCCGTCCCGGACCGGGACGACCACCCCCTCGCCGCGCTGCTCCCCTGGATCATCGACCGCCTCGACCGGCCGCTCACCGTGGAGGACCTGGCCCGCCAGGCGCGGATGAGCTCCCGCCACCTCGGCCGCCACTTCCGTACGGCGACCGGCACCAGCCCCCTCCAGTGGCTCCTCACCCAACGCATCCGCCGCGCACAGGAGTTGCTGGAGACCACGGACCACAGCGTCGAGGCCGTCGCCGCCGCCACCGGCATGGGCACGGCGGCGACCCTGCGGCGCCACTTCAACCGCACGCTCGGCGTCCCGCCGGACACGTACCGGCGGACCTTCCGCGCCGGGTGACGCAGGTCACTCCGCCCCGGTGTCAGGACGGCGGGCGCTGTCCGGTCAGGGAGGTGCAGGCACACACACCGCACCACCCACCACGACACAGGAGCCCAGCATGGAAGCCCGGTTGAACATCATGGCCAGCCCCGTCGCGGCCAAGGCCATGAAGCACATCGTCGCCGCCGCCATGACCCTCGGCGAGTCGACGCTGCCCGCCTCGACCCGCGAACTGGTCATGCTGCGCGCCAGTCAGATCAACGGCTGCGCGGGCTGCGTCGACATGCACACCAAGGACGCCACGGCCGCCGGGGAGACCGCGCAGCGCCTCCACCTGGTCGCGGCCTGGCGCGAGGCCAAGGTCTTCACCGACGCCGAACGCGCCGCCCTCGAACTGGCGGAGGAGGGCACCCGCATCGCCGACGCGGCCGGCGGCGTCCCCGACGAGGTGTGGGCCAACGCCGCCAAGCACTACGACGAGGAGCAGCTCGCCGACCTGGTCGTCCAGATCGCCCTCATCAACGCCTTCAACCGCGGCAACGTGATCACCCAGCAGCCCGCCGGGGACTACGTGGTGGGCCAGTACCACTGACGGGACCGGACGACGGCCGTCCCCCCGGGCGACGGATGTCCGGGGGGACGGGCCGTCTGCCTGTGACCCGGCACGGGATCAGCCGGCGGCGAAGAGGTCGGCGGCGATGGTGGCGTGCACGGCGCGCTGGGACCAGGTGGTCAGCTGGTCGAGGTCGGTGCAGGCCTGGACCCGTGCGCGGATGTCATCGGGTACGTCGATGCCGCGCCAGCGCAGGATGTTCAGGGTCGTCTCCGCGAGTGCCTCGAGCCGCCCTTCTTCCCGGCCTTCTTCCCGGCCTTCTTCCCGGCCTTCTTCGCGCACTTCCTCGGCGAGCGGGTGCCGCCAGAAGTACTGGATCGTCGTCATCATGTCCCTCCACATCTGCCGGGCCCGGCTGTCCGCCAGGCACGAGTCGACGAACTGCACGAAGACCGCGGCGCTGTCGCGGTCGATGGTCCGCAGGGCGGCTGCCAGCGATTCCAGTATGGCGGGAGCCTCCCGGTCCCGGCCGTGCGTCATGGCCGACAGCACCGCGAGGGGTACGTCCCGCTCGGCCTCCCGCTCGTCCGCGATCACCGGCACGTTGTCCGGGCCGAGCACGAACGGCCGCACCGTCAGCGACGGGAACCCCCGCACCCCGAGGTGGATCGGCTCGGCCGCCCACCGGGCCGTGGCACTGTTCTGCGTGACCACGATCAACACCGGCTCGCACCGGTACTTCTCGTACAGATAGCTCAGGTAGTACGGCCAACTGCCCCGCTTCCTGTCGTCCGGCTTGCCCTGCGACTCCACCACCAGCAGGTACGCCCCCTCATCCGTCTCCGCCCGCAGCAGCGTGTCCACACGCCGCTCGACGGGCTCGATCTCGGTGAGGTCGACGTTCATCCCCGCGAAGTCGTACGGCTCGGGGAAGGGAACGCCCAACACCTGTTGCAGGGCACGCGTGAGCAGCGCGGGATCCTTCTGGAAGATCCGGTGCATGGCTTCATGCGACGAGCCGACCATCGGCTCTCCTCTCTGTGCGATCAGATCAACGAGCTATGCCACCGGCACGTCACACCACACGAACTTCCCCCGGTGCCCGAAGCGGGACAGCGGGTGCCAGCCCCACACCTCCGACAACGCCCGCACCAGCGCCGTGCCCCGGCCGTTCTCGGCGTCCGCCAGGTCCGCCACCTCGCGCGGCGGGTCGGGCGGCTCCGGGTCGGCGTCCCACACACCCACCCGCAGCACGCCGCCCGCCCAGCGGATACGCAGCGCCGCCGGGCCCTTCGTGTGCAGGACGGCGTTGGAGACCAGCTCCGAGGCGATCAGCTCCGCGGTGTCCACCAGGCCGATCAGGCCGTGCACGGTCAGGATCAGACGCAGCGTGCGGCGGGAGATGGGGACGGCCCTGACGTCGTTGGGGATGTACAGGGAGTACTCCCACGTGTCGGGGGTGCTTTCGGGCATGCGTCAACTCCGTCTGAGGCAGGGGTGGGTGAGGGCGCGGTGGCAGTGCCGCGGCCGTCACGGCAGGACGGGGCGGTGCGCTTCCACAGAGTGTTCACTACGTCACCGACGGTAGATCTAAATCTAGAGATGAAGCAAGCGGATCGCGTAATCTGACGCCGAACGAGTCGCGCGTGCACGCGCGTTGAACAGGAGAGCGGGCGATAGCTTGTGAGGCGCGAACCAACGGCACGGCAGATGCGTCTGGCCACCGAGTTGCGCAGACTTCGCGAGGCTGCGGGCCTCTCCTCCCGGGAGGCAGCAGCCCTGCTCGGGGTGAGCCCCGCCCAGATCACTCACATCGAGACCGGGCTCGCGGGAGTGAGCGAGAAGCGGCTCCGACGACTCGCGTCCCACTACGCCTGCACGGACGGCGAGTTCATCGACGCTCTGGTGGTCATGGCCACCGACCGGACACACGGCTGGTGGGAGGAGTACCGGGGCCTCCTGCCCACGTCGTTCCTGGACCTGTCGGAGCTGGACCATCACGCCACGTTCCGGCGTGACGTGGCCATCCTCTATGTACCCGGCCTGTTGCAGACGGAGGCGTACGCCCGTGCCGTCTTCGCCGCACGGGTGCCGGAACTCACTCCTGAGGAAATGGAGTTGCGGGTCCGCCACCGAATGGCGCGCCAGGACATCCGCATCCCGTACGAGGTGGTGATCCACGAAGCAGCACTACGCATCCGGGTCAGCAACCGGGCAGCCTCACGCAATCAGTTGCTGCGGCTGCTCGAGGTTTCCGAGACGGAGCACATCACCGTCCGTGTCATCCCGTTCGACCTGGACGACTTCGGAAGAGCCGCCAGCACGATGACCTACGTCGGCGGCCCCGTACCCAAGCTCGACACGGTCGTCCGGGATGTTCCCCATGGCTCGGCTTTCATCGACTCCGAGGCACAACTCAGCGCCTTTCGTACACGCTTCCGTAAAGTGGAGGCGGTGTCGCTCGACCCCGAAAGGTCGCGTGACTTCATTCACCGGATGGCGACGGACTTGTGAGGCACATGGCATGACCAGTCCCGAGAACTGGCAGAAGTCGTCCTACTCCGGCCCCGACGACGGCAACGACTGCCTCGAACTAGCCGCCACCCCCGCCACCCTCCACCTCCGCGAGAGCGACACCCCCACCACCGTCCTCACCACCACCCCCGCCCCCCTCGCCCACCTCCTCGACGCCATACGCGCCGAAGCCGTCTGAGACGGTGAGCACGAGGGGCACCAACGAGGAACCCGTCATGACCACCCCCGACAACTGGCAGAAGTCGTCCTACTCCGGTGGCGGAGACGGCTCCAACTGCCTCGAACTCGCCACCACCCCCACCACCCTCCACCTCCGCGAGAGCGACACCCCCACCACCGTCCTCACCACCACCCCCGCCCCCCTCGCCCACCTCCTCGACGCCATACGCGCCCGGGCCCTTTAACCCTCCGCGGCGTCCAGGACCTGCACCGCGTCCCCCACCGTCACCTTCCCCTCCCGCACCACCCTGAAGTACGCCCCGAAGACGGTGCCGCCGCCGTCCTGCGCGCGGCGGTGGTCCGCCAGGGTGCGCAGGGGTTCCGGGCCGGCCCTGCGGCCCGTCTCCTGGTCGACCATCGTGATCGCGCAGCGGACCGTCAGCTCGGTGAAGGCCAGTTCGGTGTCGCCGACCAGGAGGCGGGCGGCGGTGTCCTCGGTGTGCGGGGTGTCCCAGCCGTCCACGACGAGGTTGGGGCGGAAGCGGTTCATGGGGAGCGGGGCGACGCCGCGCTCGGCCAGGTGCCGGTTCAGCAGGTCCAGGCTCGCGCGTGAGACCACGTGCAGGCGGCTGTCGTTGGCCGCGGTGCCGCCGGGGGCCTGCCGTACGCGCAGCAGCCGGCTCGGGCGGCCGAGGACCCCGCTCACCCACGCGGCCGCCTCCTCGCCCTGGTCGACGGCGCCGTACGGCTGCCCCGGCACCTTCGTGACCTCCTCGCCCTCCCCGGTCACCCGCAGTTCGCCGCGGCCCGGCGCGTGCAGGACCACCCCGGCGCCGTCCTCCACGAGGCGGGGAGTGATCAGCGCCATCCGGGGGTCGCCCCCCTGCCAGCGCGGCCCGCCCGCCTCGTCGGTGATCACGTACGCCCGGTCGTGCCGTAGTCCGTCGGGCGTGATCAGCGCCTCGGACACCCTGATCCCGGCGCAGCTCTTCACCGGGTAGTACGTCAACTCCGTGACCCTCGCCCGTCCTGACACCACGGCTTCCTTTCCCCGGTCGGCTGATACGACAAGTTTTGCCGGAAGCGGTGAGTTCCGGCGGCCGTTCGTCCGTACTCCTGTGTGTTGGACCCCGCCGGCACGGACGAGCACGGGCGGTGTTCCCGATCAGGCAGGAGGAACGGTGCGCTTTTCGCGGAACGCGATGGGAACTGTCTTCGTGGGCGGCGCCCTGAGCTTGACCCTCGCGGCTCTGGCCTATCCGTCGATGCTGGGGCTGGACACGGTGTCCACCTCCAATGACCGGATCATCGCCAACACCCAGTGGGGGCCCCTGACCGAGGGCGACCGGGACTTCGTGGTCAAGGTGCGGGCGGCCGGGCTCTGGGAGTACCCCCTCGGGGTGATCGGACTGCAGAAGGGGCAGAGTCCGGCGGTCAAGACGGCCAGCGAGCACCTGATCGACGGTCACGCCTCCCTGGACACGACCTGCCGCAAGATGGCGCCCATGCTGAACATCACCCTGCCCAACGTGGCCAGTCCGCAGCAGGTGGCGTTCGTCAACCAGATCAACGCGAAGACGGGCAAGGACTTCGACGTCGAGTTCGCCAACATCCTCCGCATGACCCACGGTTCGATCTTCAACACCATCGCGAAGGTCCGCTCCACCACCAAGAACACCCTCATCCGGGCCCTGGCCGACCAGGCCAACGACACCGTCCTGGACCACATCACGGTGATGGAGCAGACCGGTCTGGTCGACTTCGAGCAGACCCTCTTCCAGCAGACCACCCCGCCGAAGCTCCCCTCGTCGGACCTGACCCCGCCGCCGCCGCCCGCGGGCCAGCCGATGGTCGTCCTCACCCCGCCGCCCACCGCCACGTCCACCCCCGTGGACATCGACGCCGCGGCGGCGGGAGCCGGGGTCGCTCCGGCGCCCGCCCCCACGCCGACGGGGTGAGGCCGTCGGCCTCAGGCGTCCGCTACGCCAGCCAGACCGTGGTGTCCGGGCCGATGCGGCCGTCCGCGGCCGGCGGGGCGCTGCTCAGCAGCACCTCGCCCGGCGGGCACGGCACCGGCGTGTCCGACAGGTTGGTGACGCACCGCCAGCCGTCCGAGCGGGTGAAGGCCAGCACGCCGGGCGGGGTGTCCTCCGCCCAGGTGAGGTCCTCGCCGTCCAGCAGTTTGCGGCGCAGGCGCAGGGCGGTGCGGTACAGCTCCAGGGTCGAGCCGTCCGTGCCGTCCTGGGCCTGGACGGCGTACCGCGCGAAGGACTCCGGCTGCGGGAGCCACGCGCCGCCCGTGCCGAAGCCGTACGACGGTCCCGTGGTCGTCCACGGCAACGGCACCCGGCAGCCGTCGCGGCCCTTGCGGACCCGGCCCGTCTGCTCCCACAGCGGGTCCTGGAGCACCTCCACGGGCAGGTCGGCGACCTCGGGCAGGCCGAGTTCCTCCCCCTGGTAGACGTACGACGATCCCGGCAGCGCCAGCATCAGCAGCGTGGCCGCGCGGGCGCGGCGCAGGCCGGCCTCCTCGTCGACGCGCGGGGCGCGGCCGCCGGACAGCAGCCAGGCGTTCTCGTCCGTGCCGGGCGGGAGCATCAGGCGCGAGGCGTGGCGGACGACGTCGTGGTTGGAGAGCACCCAGGTCGCGGAGGCGCCGACCGCGCGGGCCGTGGCGAGCGAGGACGTGATGACCTCGCGGACCGCCTCCGCGTCCCAGGGTGCTTGCAGGTACTCGAAGTTGAAGGCCTGGTTCAGTTCGTCGGGGCGGGCGTACAGCGCGCGGCGGGTGCCCGGCACCCAGGCCTCGGCGACCGCCGTGCGGGGCGGGGAGTAGGAGTCCAGGACGCGGCGCCAGTCGCGGTAGATGTCGTGGACCTCGTCGCGGTCGTAGAAGGGGTGGCTGCCGGGGGTGAGGGTGGCGAGCACGTCCTCGGCCCCCGCTCCCGCGGCGCCGAGGTCGCGCAGCGGCTCGGTCAGGTCCTTGGCCAGGGCGTGGGCCACGTCCACGCGGAAGCCGTCGACGCCCCGGTCCGACCAGAAGCGCAGGGTGGTGCGGAAGTCCTCGCGGATCTCGTCGTGGTCCCAGTTGAGGTCGGGCTGCTCGCGGGCGAAGAGGTGCAGGTACCACTGGCCGTCCGGGGCGCGCTCCCAGGCGCTGCCGCCGAACACCGACTGCCAGTCGGTGGGCGGGAGTTCGCCGTGCGCGCCGCGCCCGTCGCGGAAGACGTAGCGGTCGCGGGCCGGGGAGCCGGGTCCGGCGGCCAGCGCCTCCCGGAACCAGACGTGCCGGTGCGAGGTGTGGTTGGGGACGATGTCGACGATCACCTTCAGCCCGAGACGGTGGGCCTCGGCGACCAGCGCGTCGAAGTCGGCCAGGGAGCCCAGGCGCGGGTCGACGTCCCGGGGGTCGATGACGTCGTAGCCGCCGTCGGCCAGCTCGGACGGGTAGAACGGGCTGAGCCAGAGCGCGTCGACGCCGAGCGCGCCGAGGTGCGGGAGGCGTCCGGTGATCCCCCTCAGGTCGCCGAGGCCGTCGCCGTCGGCGTCGGCGAAGCTGCGCGGATAGACCTGGTAGACGACGGCCTGGCGCCACCAGTGGGGGTCGCGGGCGGAGAAGTCGGGGGCGGGTGGCTGGTCTGTCCCGGTTGCGGGCGCGGAGTCGGTCACGCACACAAGCCTGTCCACTTTGCCGGGAAGGCGAACGTCCGCACCTTGCGGAGTGGATCATTCCGTACGTGGGGGAGATGTGACGGAATCTCGAACTGCCCTGTGTTTGCCGCAGTTTGACAGGCCTCCGCCCCGCGACCCACGATGAGCGCACACCGTGGCGCATGTGACCGATGGGCCCGGTGTTTCTTCCGAACCCCGAGCTGCGCCGTCACCCGGGCATCGCCGTGCCGCGAGGCCGCCGTGACGGGCACTCGCACTCGCCAAGATGGGAATCGCATGTCCATAGCGAGACGTGTTTCCGTGCGCCGCCTGCTGGGGACGGGCGCCGCGTCACTCGCCCTGTGCACCGCGTCCGTCGCCGCCGCCTCCGGGGCCTGGGCCGGCACCGGGACGCCCGGCGGCGACGGCTGGAAGTCCGGCGGCCAGTACCAGCCGGGCACCGGGGCGGGCACGGAGACGGGGACCGACCGCTGCCAGTTCTCCCTCGACGGCACGAACTTCCACGACTCCGTCAAGGTCGACGACCAGAACCTGAAGCCGACCGGCGACGGCAAGGTCCACCTCACCGTGCGGGCCGCCGACAAGGCCGCCACCTGCACCGCCTCGCTCGCCTCCTACCTGGCCCACGGTCCGGACTTCCGGACCTCCGGCGAGCAGGTCTTCGTCGACTTCGACACCGTGACGGTCAAGCCCGGCACCACCGGCACCCTCGACATCGCCGTGCCCGACGCGGGCTGCTACGCGCAGATCGACCTCTACCGGGGCGCCGTGAAGTTCGACGGCAGGCTCGACGCCGAGGACGGCTTCGAACACGGCGACCTGCCCAAGGGCCCGGACCGCCCGGTCATCAAGGACAAGCTGATCGCGGCCTGGAACGGCGGCACGAAGTTCTGCGCCCCGTCCGAGGAGCCACCCGCCGAGGAGCCGCCGGCCGAGGAGCCCCCCGTCGAGCAGCCGCCCGCCGAGGAGCAACCCCCGGCCTCCCCGTCCACGGAGGCGCCGCCGTCCCCCGAGGCGCCTTCGGAGACCACTCCCGCGGCGACCCCGTCGACCTCCGCCCCGGCCGCGGCTCCCACCCCGAACGGCGGTGGCGGCGACCTCGCCGAGACCGGCGCCGACGGCAACACGCCCGTCATCGCGGGCGGCGCGGCGGCCCTGCTCCTGGGCGGCGCGGCGATCGTCGTGGCGACCCGGCGTCGCAAGGGCAGCCAGGCCTGAGCCCTGCCGCGAGCAGCGACGAGTGATCAGCGATCGCGCGAGCCGACCGTCCCGACGCCCCTGCGGCGCGGGGCGGTCGGCTTTCTCTCCCGTTGCCCGTCGACCGGCGCGGGTCTCGCACGAGGCTTCCTGAGCTTCGCCCCGCCCATCAGGGCAGCATGACCGTCGGCGTCGCACGACCGTAGAGTTCGTCGAGCCCGATCAGCAGGGCATGCCCTCGCTCCGCTTCGGCCCTCAGCGCGTCGCTGAATCCCGCGGCGCTGAAACAGGCCAGCCCACATCGCGTGGTGTCCATGCCTCGTCCCGTCAGGAGTTCCTTCGCCCGGCGGAGCCGCTCCAGGTGGTTCAGACCCATGACGGTCCCCCACTTCGCCTCGCCGAGCAGGGTGACGGCGGCCCTGGTCCCCCCGGATCCCGGTTCGACCGCGGCCACGTCGACCTGGATCTGCCGGCGTTCCCTCGGGTCGGTCACCACCCCGTGGCCGACCTCCCCCAGTGACGTGCCGAGCAGAGAACGACCCGGCCCGAGCACGTACTCCCGGCACACCGCCTCGAAGTGCGGACCGGCCACCTGGGCCGCGAAGCGCTCGGACGACTGCGCCCACACCTCTGCGGCCTGTCCGCTCTCAAGGCGTGCCCAGGCCGGGCGCATGACGGCCTCATAGAAGTTGATCAGCGGCTCGGTGATGCGGTACTGGGATTTCCCGGCCCGGAAGACGTCCGTCTCCCGCACCAACAGGTGGCTGTCCTCCAGGACATTGAGCGGATGAGAGATGTCCACGGACTTGCGCCCTATGTAACCGGCGATGCCACCTCGCGCCGTGTTGCCCTGCGCCACAGCGGCGAGGACCGAGTGGTAGAGCGCGGTGTCACGGATGTCCGCCTCCTCGGCAAGCAGATACCGCGCTTCCCGGAACAGCGGACTGAACGGCGCGAGGACGGTGCGGCAGACCCAGTCGTCGAAGTCGCCCATGCTCACCGGCACGTCGTCCGCCAGGAACTGACGACGGTATGCGGGAGTACCTCCGAGGACGGCGTGCAGCCGTGCGGCGAGCGCCGGGTCGTCGCCGACGCTCCAGAAGTCCGCGGCGGCCCGGTACCCGAAGGGCCGTACGACCAGTTCCAGCTGCGCCCGGCCACGCAGAGGAGCGGTACTGGCCGGCAGCCCGCCCATGACGGACATGGCCGAACCGCACAGGAGCAACCGCATACGGCTCTCCTCCACCTGGTGCCGGTCGATCTCACGCTGGATGAGTGAGGGCAGTTCCGGAGCCACCTTCACCAGGTACGGGAACTCGTCGATGACCACGAGGGGGTGTGACCGAGATACGGGTCAAAGGGGCAACGGGATGATCTTGAAGCCCTGAGCGCCGTCGGCCGTCACCCATTCGGCTCAGTGTCGTTGGTGGTGATGTTGAGCGTCGTCTGGGGCCTGGGGTGGGTTGTGACATCGATCGAACGGACCGCGTATCCACGGTTCAAGCGGCTGATCACCGCGCATGAGCTGCCTCTGTTCTTCTCGCCGACTCGCGATGAGCTTCAGTGGGCGGCTGATGCCACAGACTGCGATGAGCATCTGCTGGCCCTGTTGGTGATGTTGAAGTCGTACCGGCGCATGGGGTGTTTCCCGGCGCTGGAGGACGTCCCGGTGATGGTGGTGGACTTCGTGCGGCGGGCGGTGGAGCTGCCGGAGGGCACGCTGCCGGTGTACCGGGCGGAGAGGACGGCGAAGCATCACCGTGGCCTGGTCCGTAAGCGGGTCGGCGTGACGTACGACCAGGCCAGGGCCCGGGGGATCGTCGAGCAGTCGATCCGCAAGGAGGCCGCGGCGAAGAACCGCCCGGCGGATCTGATCAACATCGCGCTGGAGAAGGTAGTGGAGGCAGGGCTGGAGCTGCCCGGGTTCTCCACCTTCGACAAGATGGCCTCGAAGATCCGCACCGAGGTGAACGTCTCGATCCGCACGGGCATCCACGACCGCATGAGCACCGCTCAGCGGGCAGGGCTCATGCGGCTGCTGGAGGAGCGCGACAGCGACGGGACGACGCTGTTCAACCGGCTGAAGAAGCCCGCCAAGGGCCCGACCTGGTCGCACTTCAAGATTCGGCCCGCCGTCGGGCAACGAGCCCAAGCTCACCGACCCCTTGGGCCGCTACGTGATCGTCACGTTCGTCAAGGGCACCAACATGGGCCCGTACGAGGCCGCCCGGCACATCCCGGGCGTGAGCGGGCACGAGCTGTCGTACGTCGCCAACAAGCACTTCTCGATCGTGCTGCTGAACGAGGCGATCGCCGACCTGGTGAACGCGCATGCCCGCCTGGACATCTCGCAGGCGTGGGGCGACGGCACCACGGTGGCGGCGGACGGCACCCACATGGACACCTATCTCGACAACCTGCTCTCCGAGACGAGCGTCCGGTACGGCAAGCCGGGCGGCATCGCCTACCACCACGTCTCGGACACCTACATCGCGCTGTTCACGCACTTCATCCCGTGCGGGGTGTGGGAGGCCGTCTACATCATCGAGGGCCTGCTGAAGAACACCAGCGAGGTGCAGCCGACCACCGTGCACGCGGATACCCAAGGCCAGAGCTTCCCTGTCTTCGCGCTCGCCCACCTGCTGGGCTTCGATCTGATGCCCAGGATCAGAAACTGGAAGGAACTGACCTTCTACCGGCCGAGCAAGCAGACGGAGTACGTGCACATCGACGCCCTGTTCGGGGAGCCGGGCAAGCACGTCATCGACTTCGACCTGATCGAGTCCCAGTTCCGCCACCTGATGCGCGTGGCCGTCTCCGTACGCGAGGGCACCATCTCCTCCTCCACACTGCTCAAGCGCCTGCGCTCCGGGTCGAGGAAGAACGCCACCTACGCCGCGTTCCGCGAGGTCGGCCGCGTGATCCGCACCGTCCAGCTCCTGCGCTACCTCTCCGACGCACCGCTGCGTCGGCGGGTGACCGCGGCGACCAACAAGGTCGAGTCGTTCAACGGCTTCTCCCAGTGGATCGGCTTCGGCAACCGCGGCGTCATCGCCGACAACGACCCGATCGAGCAGGAGAAGGCGATGAAGTTCAACGCCTTGCTCACGAACGCGGTGATCTTCCACAACGCCCTGGACATCGCGGAGATCGTGCGGCAGCTGCTGGAGGAGGGATGGGCGATCGACCCGGAGGACCTGGCGCACATCTCGCCGTACCTGACCGAGCACATCAACCGGTTCGGCGAGTACAGCACGCACGAGCTCGGCATCCAGCCCGACGCGTACGACCCGAAGCTCGACGTCGACTTCACCCCGCTGCGCGAGCAGGACCTGACCACCGCCGGCCTCGGCCAAGCCGCGTGAGTCTCGCGATTCAGTAGAGCCGCACGCGCGATGTCGCCGAGGTCAGTGGTGTGGTCGGCGCAGCCCTGCGACGAGGAGTTCGACCATGCGGCGTGCGTCGTAGCGGGGATCGCTGTCCGCGCCGATGCAGAGGTTACCGACGCCGCGCATGAGCTGGTACGCATCGATGTCGGGGCGGATCTCGCCAGTGACGGCTGCGGCTTCGAGCAGCTCTGTGCAGACGGGTACGAGGCGGTCGAGGAAGTAGGCATGCAACGCCTCGAAGCCGGCGTTGTCGGCCTGCAGCACTGCGGCGAGTCCGTGTTTGGTGACCAGGAAATCAGCGAAGAGGTTGATCCACCGCCCTAGTGCGGAGTGCGGAGAAGGGCTAGTCGCCAGCAGGGCCGGACCGGCCTCGGCGCAGGCGTCGACCTGGTGCCGGTAGACGGCGATGATGAGGTCCGCTCGCGTCGGGAAGTGGCGGTAGATCGTGCCCACCCCGACGCCGGCCCTGGCCGCGATCTCGCGTACCGGCGCTTCCACGCCCGACGTGACGAAGACCGCGGCGGCCGCATCGAGTAGGGCCTTCTGGTTGCGCCGGACGTCCTTCCGCCTGGCCGGGGCCGCCTGCCCTGCACCCTCGTCGCTGTCGTTCACCGCGCCGCTCCTTCCACTCACCGCTTGCAAAAGCGGAACAAGGTTCCGTATTGTTCCGGAACATGGTTCCGTTTTGCTCATGATGTCAGAGCAAGGGCCCGGCAACCAAGCCATGCAATGCATCACGCTTCACCCACAATGAGGAGACACGGCCATGCAGTACCGCACCTTGGGCCGCACCGGTGTGCAAGTCAGCACCCTCGCGCTCGGAGCGATGAACTTCGGAAAGATCGGGCGCACCACCCAAGAGGAGGTCACCGCCATCGTCGACGCCGCCCTGGAGGCGGGGATCAACCTGATCGACACTGCCGACGTGTACAGCGGCGGCGAGTCGGAAGAAATGGTCGGCAAGGCCATCGCGGGCCGCCGCGACGACATCGTGCTGGCCACGAAGGCGACCATGCCGATGGGCGACGAGCGCAATCGCCAGGGCAGCTCGCGCCGCTGGCTGGTCACCGCGCTGGAGGACAGCCTGCGTCGGCTCGGCGTCGACCACGTCGACCTCTACCAAATCCACCGGTGGGACCCGAACACCAGCGACGAAGAAACTCTGTCGGCGTTGACCGACCTGCAGCGCGTGGGAAAGATCCGCTACTTCGGCTCCTCGACCTTTCCGGCCTACCGCATTGTGCAAGCCCAGTGGGCCGCCCGCGAGCACCACTTGAGCCGTTACGTCGCCGAACAGCCCAGCTACTCGATCCTGCAGCGCGGCATTGAGGCCCATGTGCTGCCCGTGACCGAGCAGTACGGGCTCGGTGTGCTGGCATGGAGCCCGCTGGCCTCGGGCTGGCTGTCGGGCGCGATCCGCGAGGGCAGTGAGATCACCACCAGCCGCTCAACGTTCATGCCGCAGCGCTTCGACACCGCCATTCCCTCCAACCGGGCCAGGCTCGACGCCGTCGAGCAACTGGCCAAGGTCGCCGACGAGGCGGGCCTGACGATGATCCAGCTCGCGCTCAGCTTCGTGACCACGCACCCCGGCGTGACCAGCGCGCTCGTCGGCCCCCGCACACTGGACCACCTGCACTCGCAGCTTGCCGCCGCGGACATCACGCTCTCCGCCGACGTACTCGACGCGATCGACGCCATCGTCACCCCCGGCACCGACCTCGCCGCACACGAGAAGAACGACACGCCGCCCGCGCTGCTCGACCCGTCCCTGCGGCGCCGCCGATCGTCCCAGTAACAGCCTCCACGTGCGCGACATCCCGAAGCTGCTGCGAAGTGACAAGTAGCTCAGCATGAGGCTCCAGCCTTGGGCCATGGATGAGAACCAACGGGCAATGGATGGCGGTAGCAGTAATTCCGCTTCATGGTCGGCTTACGGAACTTTCATCACCCGGCGGTCCATCAGTAATCTGCCGCAGTAAATGCCGGATTTACTGCGGCGGACCTTCTACCGTGATCGTCGCGACCTGCGGCGGACGATTCCGGCCGCCGGGGTGAGGTGTACGCATTTACTGCGGCAGTGCCGGAAGGGCGGGACGGGCGTGACGATCGAACCGGTGACCGAACTCGGAGGCGGGGGCGCGGTGCGGCTGCCGCGCGCCCGAGTCGTGCCCCTGTCCGCCCCGCCTGCGTCGTACACCGCGGCGGTAGAGCGCTACCTCACCGGCGCGGGCATCGCGAAGTCCTCCGCGCGGATCTACCGGATCTCGCTGACAACGTGGGGGTGGATGCTCGCCGGCGAACCGGCGCCGACCGGCCCGGCTCGCCGGGGCGCGAAGCCACCCGTCTTCCCCGTCGCCGCGATCGACGACCCGGCAGTGCCGGAAGTGCTGGCCGAGCTGGCGGCGGCTCGGGCGGACGAGATGGACGCCGACACCGTCAACCGCGAACTGTCCATCGCGCGCAAGGCGATCGGCTGGTGGCAGCGCCAGGGCTGGATCGACGGGGACCCGACGATCGGCATCGAGCGGCGGCCGGCACCGCCCGACCGCACCAAGGCCCTGGCCGAGAACCAGATCGCCGCCCTGTGGCGCCTGGACGTCGGGATTCGGGAGAAGACGCAGTGGAAGATGCTCTACGAGTCGGCGGCGCGGGCCGACGAGGTGCTGTGCCTGAACGTGGAAGACCTGTACCCGCAGGACAAGCGCGGGAAGATCACCGCCAAGGGCGGGGCGACCGAGTGGATTCACTGGCAGTCCGGCACCGCCCAACTGCTGCCCCGCTTGATCGCCCGCCGCACCCGCGGCCCGCTGTTCCTCACCGACCGCAAGGCACCCGCCGGGACACCGACGCTCGACGTGTGCCCGGAGACCGGCCGGGCCCGGCTCTCCTACCGCCGGGCTGAGGAGGTCTTCGAGGAGAACACCCGGCTGCTGGCCAACCCGCTCGCCTCACCCGAAGACATCGAGGACCTGGACGGTTGGACCCTTCACCGGCTCCGCCACAGCGCCCTCACACACGACGCCGAAGACGGCACGTCCACGCCGATGCTGCTGGCCCGCTCCCGCCACGCGTCCGTCCGCTCCCTGGAGCGGTACGCCCGCCCCGGCGTCGACGCGGTCGCCCGACACGTCGCCGAGCGAGACCCCGCCGCTCGCCGTCGCAAGTGAGTCCGAGCGCTCAGGGCTTCAAGATCATCCCGTTGCCCCTTTGACCCGAATCTCGGTCACGCCCCACGAGCAGCGGGGCGTCCGTCGTCGCCCCACCGGCTGCCCGGCGTTCGGGGGCGGCGACCCCGAAGAGATAGGAGACCGCGTCGTCCCAGGTGGTGAAGGAGAAGGACACGGGAGAGCCGGTGAACTCGGCCAGCGCGGAGCTGAACTGCCGCAGGGACTCGGCCTCCGTCGCCGCCGTGGCACCGAAGTAGAAACCGCCGTACCGCTCGACAAGGGCCCGTAGCAGATACGTCTTGCCCATGCGCCGCCGACCGCTGACGATCCCGAGCATGGCGTGCGGGACCGGACGTCCCGCGAAGGCGGCCAGCGCGTCCCACTCGGTACCGCGGTCGAACACACGCGACGGCTTGTCCCGCCGATGCTGAAAAGGCAAGAGGAATCCTTAGGACTACACCCCTAAGGAGTGCATTCCTAAGGAGTCCTCCATGTCTGTCCGTCTGTCCGTCTGTCCGTCCGCCCCCCTTCTCGGCACGCGACGGTCAGCACACCTCTAAGCGCCCTCGACGACCGTCAGCCACAGCTTCACGTACCGCTCCGCGTCCACTCCCAACCCCACGTCCACCAGGGCCTGTTCGCGGGGGCCGTGGTGGATCTCGGCCTCGCCGTGGTGGGGGCGGCGGTCGACGACGGTCTGGCCCCGGGTGGGGCCCGGGGCCAGGCTCACCTCGACCGGGAGCGGTTCGGTGGTCAGGCCGCCGGGGTCGACGACCGCGCAGACCGCGCCCGCGTCGCCGAGGCCGCCCGTGGGGGTGGGGTCGCCCGAGGTCGCCGGGTCGCGGTGGGCGAGGAGTTCGCCCGCCAGGCGCAGGCGGGGCTCCGCGCTCGCCCGCAGCCGCTGGACGTCGGCGGCCGGCACCAGGACCCTCTTGAAGACGTCCAGGCCGTACATCGTGATCGGGACCCCGGCCGTGAGCAGGATCGCGGCCGCCTCCGGGTCGTGCCACACGTTGAACTCCGCGACCGCCGTCGCGTTGCCGGCCGCCACCGCGCCGCCCATGAACACGATCCGCTCGATGTTGCCCACCACCTCGGGGTGCGTGCGCAGCAGCAGGGCGATGTTCGTCAGGGGCGCGAGGGGGACGAGGGTCACCGGCCTCGGCGAGGCGAGGATCTCGCGGCGCAGCAGCGTCACCGCGTCCACGTCGACCGGGCGGCGGGTGGGCGCGGGCAGCCCGAGGTCGCCCATCCCGTCCGCCCCGTGCACGTGCCGTGCGGTGCGCACCGGCTCGATCAGCGGGCGCTCGGCGCCCCGCGCCACCGGGACGTCCCCGGCCCCGGCCTGCTCCAGCACGGTCAGGGTGTTGCGGACGACGCCGTCCACGTCGGTGTTCCCGGCCACACAGGTGACCGCCCGCACGTCCAGCCCCGGGTGCCGTACGGCGAACAGCAGGGCCAGGGCGTCGTCGACCCCGGTGTCGCAGTCGATGATCACCGGAATGGGCTGACCGGTCACGGTGGTGCTCCTCTGTGTGCGGCGGGCGGGACGGCTGCACCGGTGACCCTACGCAGCGGGCCGCGGTTCGGCCCCGCGGCCCGCGACGCGGGCGGCGGGCCGGTGGTTAACCCGGACGGACCGTCGCGCTGGTCGGCCGGCGTTGGCGGTGGTGGCGTGGGAGGGAGCACCCCCCGCGGTGCCGGGACGGACGCCCTCGGGATCCCGTGCGCCCGCCTCGCGGAACCCCATCCGGTGCGTACCGGCCACTCCAGGAGGCACCCCCCGATGATCCGCCGCACCCTCCTCGCCTCCGCCCTCGCCGTCACCGCTCTGGTCACCGTCGCCTCCTGCGCCACCCTCGGACTGGAGCACCCGCCGACCGCCCGGCCCGCCGTGCCCACCGTCGAGAAGTCCGACCCGGCCCGGCCCAGCGCGCCGGTCGCCTCCCCCGTCCTCACCGACGCGCAGGCGCACTCGGCGCT
Source organism: Streptomyces sp. NPDC048734 (assembly GCF_043198675.1). Taxonomy (NCBI): domain Bacteria; kingdom Bacillati; phylum Actinomycetota; class Actinomycetes; order Kitasatosporales; family Streptomycetaceae; genus Streptomyces; species Streptomyces sp. NPDC048734. Next base: position 377,624 of record NZ_JBICUZ010000003.1, read on the forward strand.
CATCACGGGCACCGACCTCGGCGAGCCCTGGACCCCGACGCGCGGCGCCGCCACCTGGCGGGACGGCATGCTCAAGGCCACCACCCCCACCGCCGACTGCCAGAAACTCCTCGACGCCCTCTACAGCGACGAACTGCTCGGCGCCCCGCCCCGCGCGGTCGTCGCCCTCGACGACGCCGACACCGGCGCCCAGCTCCGCTACCAGGTCACCGACCGCCCGCCCGCCGACGTGGACCGCACCCTCGCCTGGCTGAAGAGCCTGCCGCAGAAGTGCGCCCGCTTCACCGCCAAGGCACCGGACGGCACGGTCCTCGACGCCACCGTCACCGAGCAGCCGCTGCCCGAGGTGGGCGACGTCCGCCAGGGCCTGCGCGTCACCCTCACCGACTGGGGCACCGACGGCGACCCCGTCGCGCTCGCCCTCGACGTCGCCGCCGTCCGCGCCGGCCGGGACACCTTCGCCCTCACCAACGGCGGCCTCACCGACGTCCCCAACGAGGCGACCCAGGCCGCCGTCCAGCTGGGCGTGCAACGCCTCACGGAGGTGCGGAAGCAGGGGCGGGTGCAGGTGTGAGGCACGGGACCGGGACCGGCGGGCCCCGCCTCAGTCCGGGTCGAAGCGGGCCGTGCCGGCCACGACCTCCCGGGCCACGTCCATGACCATGCGGCCCTGCGCGAAGGCGTGGGCCCGCAGGAGGGCGAGGGCCTCGTCGGGGCGGACCCCCCGCTGGGCCATGACCATGCCGACCGCCTGGTGCACGCCGTCGTGGCCGGTGGCCAGGGGGCTCAGCCAGACGCCGTCGCCGTACCGGCCGGCGTCCTCGTCGTGGGGCAGGGCCATGAGGGCCACCGTCAGCACGTCCGCGACCAGCCGCGCCGTACGGACCTCGTCGGCGGCCAGCTCACCGGGGACGTCCCGGTAGAGGTCCAGGGTGCCCACGCACACCGCCGGGTCGCCCAGGGGCAGCGCGTACACCGCCCGGACCCCGGCGGCCGCCGCCTGCTGCGCGAAGACCGGCCAGCGCGAGGCGTCCCGGCCCGCCGTGAGGTCGGAGGCGAACACCGGCGCGCCGGTCTCCGCCGCCCGCAGGCAGGGGCCGTCGCCCAGCGTGGCCTGCACCTCCATCAGGTGCGCGGCCCGCTCACCGCTCGCGCTCACGGGTACGGGCATCCCCTCGCCGCGCAGCGACACGCTCGCGCCGATCACCGGCAGCAGCCGTACCGCCGCGGCGCACAGCCGCTCCGGCACGTCCCGGGGTTCGGCGCCGCCCACCTCCTGGGCGATCACCTCCGCGGCCCGTTCCCGGTTCCGGTCGGGCACGGTGATCACCTCCGCCCGCGCGTACGGCCCAGGACTCCTCGTAGCCCGCCGGGTACCGCCCTCACCGGCGCCGGAAACCGGTCCGGCTCAGGCCTTCTCGTACGGGTCCGCGGGCTGCCGCACCCACGTGACCGTCACCGCGTCGAGGACCGGCGGCCAGGCCTCCTCCGAGCCGAGGGCGCCCTCGGGACGCCAGACGCCGGTGACGGCGACCCACGTGTCGGCGGGCAGCGCGTCCGCGCCGCGGACCTCGACCTTTCCGGTGGTGGCGTCGGCCGCGCAGCAGGCGACGGCGAGCCGGGTGACGTACCAGGTGCCGCCGTCGCCGCGGGTGACGAAGCCGGTCAGCCGGACCGTGCGGCCCGTCAGCGACCGGCCGCTGTCGTAGATCGCGCGGGAACCGAACTCCCCCACGGTCAGCGTCACCGGGTCCCCGGCGGGCAGTGCCGGGAAGGTCCCCACGCCCTGCGCGGCCCGCTGGGCGGCCTCCCGGCCGGCGCTGTAGGAGCCGAGCGCGGGGGGCGGGAAGAGGAGGAGGGCCAGGGCGGGGAGGGCGAGGAGCCAGGCGACGCGCGGGCCGCGGCCGTGGCCGTGGTCATGGCCACGACCACGGCCGTGGTCATGGCCGTGACGGTGCGTCTCCTGGCCGGGCCGGCCGCCGCTCGGCACCGCCTCCACGTCGGGCCGGCCGCCGCTCAGCACCGCCGACACCAGGCCCAGCAGGACCAGCGCCGCCCCGGAGACGATCAGGTACGGCCGCAGCCCCGCCTGCACGTACCGCAGGTACAGCTCGCCGAGGACGGTGATGCGCAGGACCGCCCCGCCGGTGAGCAGGAGCAGGACCGCCGGCCCGTACCGCCTCACAGCAGCCACCACCCGGTGAGCACGCCCGCCCCGACGGCCACCACCCACGTCACGGACGCGAAGCGGACGGCGAAGGCACGGCCGAAGGTGCCCGCCTGCAACGCGAACAGCTTCAGGTCCACCATCGGTCCGACGACCATGAAGACCAGCCGTGCGGTCGCGGGGAAGGCGCTCAGCGAGGCGGCGACGAAGGCGTCCGCCTCGCTGCACACGCACAGGACGACCGCGAGCAGCGCCAGCAGCAGCACCGACAGCCAGGGCGAACCCGTGAACAGGTCGAGCAGCGCGCGCGGGACGGCGATGTTGAAGGTCGCCGCGGCCGCCGCGCCCAGCACCAGGAAGCCCCCGGCGTGCAGGAAGTCGTGCTGGAGGCCGGCGAGGAAGGCGCGGGCGCTGGTCGCGGGGTGCGGTCCGCCGGCCCGGCGGGGCGGGGTGAGCCACTTCTCCTTCCCGAAGCGCGCCCACAGCCAGCCCATGACGACTGCGGTGCCGAGGGAGGCGAGCAACCGGGCGAGGACCATCTCGGGCCGGCCGGGGAAGGCGAGGGAGGTGGCGACCAGCACGACGGGATTGATGGCGGGCGCCGACAGCAGGAAGGCGAGGGCGGCGGCCGGGGCGACCCCGCGCCGCATCAGGCTCCCCGCCACCGGCACGGACGCGCACTCGCAGCCGGGCAGCACGGCCCCGGCCAGACCCGCCACGGGCACGGCCAGGACCGGGCTGCGGGGCAGCAGGCGCCGCAGCACCCGTTCCGGCACGAACGCGCCGATCGCCGCCGAGACGACCGTACCGAGCAGCAGGAACGGCACGGCCTGCACGACGACGGCCGTGAAGACCGTCCACCAGGCGGCCACGGGCGGGGTGACGAGGTCCAGGGCGAGGGTGGGGCCGAGCACGGACGCGACGGTGGCGACGGCGAGCAGCGCGGTGCCGCCGAACACGGCGTGCACGAGCGCCCGTACGACGGTCCGCAGGCCGTCGGCCACCGTCCGCCGTTCCCGCACGCCGTCGGCCACCGTCCCTTGTTCCCGCACGCCCGCCGCCGTCCGCCGTACTCCGTACTCCGTCGCGGGCACGCTAGCGGCGCCGCCTGTGCGGGACCCCGGCTTCGGCGGGGAGCGGCCTGTGAGGGCCGGGGGCCAGCGAGGGGCCGGTGAAGGCCGGAGCGGAAAAGACCGGAGACCGGTGAAGGGCCGGAGACCGGTGAAGGGCCGGAGACCGGCGAAAGGCCCGCCGCGGGGCCCGCTACAGCGGCGGCTGGGCCGGTGCCGGCCCCAGGGTCGTCGTGCCGGGGGCCGTACGGTGGCCGAGGCCCGTGCGGTAGGCGTCCAGGGCGGCCTCCACCCGGCCGGTACGGCGCAGCAGGTCGCCGAGGAGACGGCACAGGTCGGCGAGGTCGCCGGCGGCGCCCGCGCGTTCCAGCAGGCTCAGGGCGCGGACGTAGTGCTCCTCGGCGGCGTCGGTGTCGCGGGCGTCCTCGGCGATGATGCCGAGCAGGCGGTGCGCACCGGCCGCGTGCACGGCGCCGCGCTCCGAGGACAGGTCGTCGAGCACCCCGTGCAGCAGGGCGGCGGCCTCCTCGGACTTCCCGCGGCGGTGCAGCACGTCGGCCAGCTCGACGGCGACCTGGCTGATGTAGAGGGCGGCGCGCTGGGCCGAGAGCATGGCCTGAGCCTGCTTCAACTCGTCCTCGGCCCGCTCCAGTTGGTTGTTCTGGGCGTAGACGTAGCCGCGCATCCAGTGGCAGTTGGCGAGTTCGGTGCGCAGCTGGAGCTGGCGGTACAGCTCGGCGGCCTTGGCCAGGGAGGCGTCGGCCTCGGCGAGGCGGCCCTCGGCAAGGAGGGTGCGGGCCACCGAGCGGTGCATCCGGGCGACGAGGGCGGGATCGCCGGCCTGCGGCGCGAGCGCCAGGGCGAACTCGGCGGCCTGGGCGGCGCGGGCCTGGGCGCCCATGTCCATGTAGGGGCCGATGACGGAGGCGTAGAGCAGCAGCAGCGCGTCGGGGTCGTGCAGACCGCCGCGGTTCAGCTCGTCGAGGGTGGACTCCAGCAGGTAGACGGCGTACCGGAGCTCACCCGCCAGGTAGTGGGCGACGGCCCGGCCGCGCAGCGCGGGGACGCGGGCCGGGAGCGGCGCGTGCGCCAGGCACCGCTCCGCCCGCTCGAAGTGTCCGCGGGCCGCCTCCAGCTCGCCGGTGTCGATGCCGCACTCCCCGAGTCCCAGCAGGGCGGTGGCCTGCTCCTCGACGAGGCCGTACTGCTCGGCCTCCGCGAGCAGCTCCGCGAACTGCCGTGCCGCCTGCTCCGCCTCCCCGGTGGCCAGGGCGCGCTGGGCCTCGGTGAGCCGCAGCCGCAGACCGGTGACGAGCCGGGCGGAGCGGCCGGTGGCCAGTTCCTCGAAGTCGACGCCGAGCCGCTCCGCGATGTGCCTGAGCGCCTCGTCGGAGGGCCGCACCCGGCCGGCCTCCAGCGTCGAGACGTAGGCGGGGGTGTAGGTCGGCTCAGCCAACTGGCGCTGAGTGAGCCCCCGTTCGACCCGCAGCCGCTGCACCCGGCGTCCGATGACCTCCGGTTCGTCCCGCTCACCCACGGCCCGAATCACCCTCAACTACCCCTGACCCTCTTGCCGTTCGGCTCGCGCAGCCCCTAGGTTAAACGGCGTGTTAAGCATGCTTAATACACGGTTGACGTGACGGCCGCTGCCGTTCCCGCTTTTTGCCCACCGTCCTGTCCACCGTCGCTTCTCTCCCTCAGCCGCCGACGACGTTGCGAGGTTGCCGTGCAGGAACGCACATCCGCACCCTACGGGCGCCCCTCATGGCGATACGCCAGAGCCGTCGCGGCGGCCGTCATAGCCGTGGCGGCCCTCGTCACCGCCGCCAACGCGGTCCCGGCCCGCACCGCGGACACCCCCCGGCTGTCGACCGGCGCGGAGAGCGCCGGCAAGTGAGGGAGGCGGGCGCGGACGGACGGACCCGGCATCCGGAGGTGTGCGGGGCCTGACGTCCGAAGGCGGGGCGGAGAGGACCGGGACTGGGACCGGGACCGGGACCGGGACCGGGACTGTCCGGCGGATCGTGCCGAGGACGCGGGATCCTCCGGGGCCCTCAGCCGCGTCGTCGTCGGTTGCCGGCTCCCCGGCGCCCGGCTGCGCTCACGCGAGGGCGAGGGCGAGGGCGAGGGCGAGGGCGAGGGCGAGGGCAGGGGCGGAGGCGGGACCCCCGTCGCGCCGACGCCCTCCCGCGACCTCGAGCCGCCGGACCGGCCCTACCCCTGCGTCTGGAGCTGGCGGAGCTGCTCGCGGACGTGGTCCAGGGCGCCCTGCCGACGGCCCGGTACCCGGCCGCGCAGCTCCGCGAGCGCCGGGCCGAGGTCGCGGGCCCGGTTCCGGTCCGTGACGCGCCCCCACTGGTGGTGGGCCCGGTCCACGGCCGCCTCGACCGGCGCCGCGTCGGCGGGCTGCCCCGCGGCCAGCCGCGCCGTCGCGACCGCCATCCAGGTACGGCAGCTGCGCTCGGCGTCCCCCGCGAACATCGCCAGGTCCGCCCGTACCTCGGACCAGTGCAACGCCTCCTCCGCCCCGGCCCCGTGCGCGACGAGCGCGGCCTGCTCCAGGCGGGCGGCGAGAGCGTCGGCGGCGGAATGGTCACCGGCCTGGACGGCCGCCGTGATAGCGGCGTGGGGGTCACCCACCAGCCCGTCCGGCGTTCGAGGACGAGGCCCGTCCGGGGCCGGCAGCGGGGGTCCGGAGGCGCCGCCCCCGGGGAGGGGGAGGGAAGGGGCGGCGGGGGCGGACCCACCTGGGACACCCACCCCCGCACCCGGCACGGCAGCCGCACCCGGCACGGGAGCCGCACCCGGCCCCGGGGCCACACCCGCACCCCACAGCACCAGGTCCCCCACCTCTCCCTCTCCGGCGATCCTCGCCAGCGCCGTCTGGTGCAGCTGCTCCGGCCCCGGCCGCCCCCCGCTCCGCAGCACGGTGGCGATCGCCTTCATGTACGTGGGCGCGGCCACCCTCCGCCGCCCCGCCGGAGGCGCGACCCTCCCGTACACGGCGACCCCCGCCCCGCACTCCAGCCCCCGCCCCCGCAGCCATCCCCAGGTCTCGGCGTCCGCGTGCAGGTCGAGCAGCAGCGTCGTCGTCCCGGCCGCCCGCAACCGCAGCTCCTCGCGGAACCAGTGCCAGGGGAAACCGGTGTAGCGCACGGTCGACGGCGTCGTACGGGCCAGCGCCAGATGCGGCAGCCGCTGCTTGCGGTCGAGCTGGAGCTGCCCGGTGACGAACACGGTCAGCGGTCCGGGCGCCGCCGCGGCGGCCCGCAGCCGGGTCAGCACGGCCTGCGGCTCCAGCGGATCGGCGAGTTCGACGACGTTCGCCGTGTCGGTGCCGGCCAGGACGGCGGGCGGCACGGCCGCGAGCACGGGAAGCACGGACGCCGCGTCCACCAGGCACCCCTTGCCCACGGGTGAGGCCGCGAGCAGCAGCACGGTTCCGGGCATGGTCCCTCCCCCTGTCGATCACGTACGTCAGCACCGTAACCGCTGCTGCTGCAAACGGGGGCCTCAGGTCTGCAAACGTCCCCCTACGGGGCCTTCGTCTGCGTCCGTGCCCCGCGCGTACCACCCGTCCGGCCCGCCCTCCGTGCCCCGCGCGTACCACGCGCCCCGCTCGCCCGGCCCACCCTCCGGGCCCGGCCCGCCCTCCGTGCCCCGCGCGTACCACCCGTCCGGCCCGCCCTCCGTGCCCCCCGCGCCCCGCGGCCGTACCGCGAAGACCGTCGTGTCGTCGCCGAGACGGCCGCCGCAGTGCCGCAGCGTGCGGTCGCGGACGTAGGCGACCAGGCGGCCGGGGGCGGCGGTGCGCGGATCGCGGGCGAGGCCGTCGGCGACGTCGTCGGCGAGCGGGTAGAAGGCGCCGGCGCGGTCCCGCGCCTCGGTGACGCCGTCGGTGACGAGCAGCAGGGTCTCCCCGGGGGCGACGGCGGCGCGCAGCACCGGCGGAGGGCCGCCGCGGGCGAGTTCGGCGAGGCCGAGGGGGAGTCCGCCGCCGTGCGGCAGCGGCCGCACCCCGCCGCGACCGACGGCGAGCGGCGCCTCGTGACCGAACACGACGACGTCGACGACCCCGTGCTCCCCCTCGGGGAAGCCCAGCAGGACGGCCGTGGCGAACCGGTCCCCGTCGGCGCGGCCGAGGGCGGCGGTGTGGACGCGGTGGCGCCGCATCCGCGTCTCCAGCCGGTCGGCGACCGTCGCCAGGTCCGCCTCGTGGTAGGCGGCCTCCCGGAAGGTGCCGAGGAGGGCCGCCGCCGCCTCCACCGCGCCCAGCCCCTTGCCCTGGACGTCACCGAGGAGGACGCGGGTGCCGTGCGGTCCGGGCTGGATGTCGTAGAAGTCGCCGCCCACGCGCGCGTCGGCGTCGGCGGCGAGGTAGACCGCGGCGTGGTCGAGGCCGCCCCAGCCGGGCGGCAGCGGCCGCAGCACCGTACGGCGGGTGGTCTCGGCGATGTGCCGCATGTGCAGCATCCGCCGCTCGCCGCGCACCCGGAGCACGGCGGCCAGGACGGAGAGGCACCCGCCGACCAGGACGAGGACGAAGTCGCCCGCACCCTCCCGGTACTCGGCGGGCCAGGCGGAGTCCGCGCCGACGTAGGTGACGAGCGCCAGTACGGCGAAGAGGGCCGTCGTCCACACCCCGCACAGGACGGCGGCCAGCGCGGCGACGAACACGCACCAGGAGACGACGCGGAACTCCCCGCCGGTGGTCAGGTCGACGACGGCGATGACGACCAGCGTCAGCAGCGGCACCAGCCAGGTGACGCTGTGGCCGCGGAACTGCAGCAGCTTCTGCCGCTCCAGCACGTCCCGGCGCCCGGCGCGCGGGTGGCGGGCGAGCAGCCCCTGGCCCCCTCGGTCGCTCACCGCCTCAGCGAAACACGCCCGCGCGGGCGCCGCACCCCGGCCCGCACCGCACGGCAGGCGCCTCCCACCGACTTGCCACCGCCCCCGCCCAGGTGTGCCCTGGAAACGGGGGACCAGCAGAGAGGAGTGCTCCCATGGCTCATGCGGCACCCACACCGGGTATGCGCACGCCGGGCACGCGCACGCCGGCCCTGACCGGGCCCCGGGCGGGCGGGCTGCCCGACGTCTTCGGTGAACGGACCCACGCGGTCATGAAGTGGGCGGTGCCCGTCGCGCTCGGGCTGGTCTACGGCTACTGGGCCGCGGCGAACCGGCGCAGCGGCGGGCCCATCACCGGCTGGAACGTCCTGTTCGGCCTCGTGGCCGCGCTCGCGTTCATCGCGCTGTACGTCGCCGTCCGCGCCGTGGCCCCGAAGCTGCGGCGCGAAGTGCACGCCCTTCTGTGGGCGGCGTTCGCCGGCTGCGCGACCGGATTCCTCGTCAACCAGAGCGGATCGAGCACGCTGTACTCCGCGGGCGTCTCGCTCGCGGTCGCGGCGGGCTTCTTCGCGGTGATGTTCTACCGCTACTACACGCACGAGGACGCGGAGGGGCACCGCATCGGATAGCCACCCGTCCCCTGCCGCACGTGGGCCCCGGCGGTTCTCGCCGGGGCCCACGTCTTCCCTCATCCCTCCACTCACCGAACGAGCGGGACCCACACCCACTCCTCCGGCGAGGTTCCGGTGGTACCCCCGGTGGCGCTTCCCGTGGCGCTCGTGGTGGCGCTGAAGCTCCACGAACCCGAGAAGCTGAAGCTGACGGAGCCGGATCCGGTGACGCTCCACGGTTCGTCGTCCCAGGCGTCGTTCCAGTTGGCCCAGTCGTCGTCCTTCCAGCGCGGGCAGGGGTCGGCGCAGTCGGGCACCCGCTCGCCGCCGGTGGACACGAAGGCGGCGCTCGCCCAGGCCCGCGCGCCGACCAGCCAGTACCAGTGCGCGTCGCCGTTGACGCTCTGCCCCAGCACCCGGCACTCCACCAGGTCCCGGCTGCCCGGCGCGAGCGTGCCGGCAAGGGGCGCGTGCGTGGTGGGCGCCTGCCGCAGGGTCAGGTCGGTGCGGGAGGTGACGATGCCCCAGGCGGCACCGTCACCGCTGCCTTGTGCCGCCTGTGCCGCCTGTGCCGCCGCGCCTTCGGTCGAGGTCGGCGGGGCCGCCGACGCCGTGGTGCCGAGCGCCGCCACGGCGAAGGTGCCACCGGTGAGCAGGGCCGCGGCCAGAGTCCGCAGGGCTGGTGTCCGCAGGGCTGGTGTCCGCAAGGCGGATGTCCGCAAGGCCGGAGTGATGCGCATGATCGCCTCCTTCTCCCCAGGTCCATGAGACACCCGTTCGGGTGATCGCTCCACCGGAGGGCGGAATCCCCAGGTCCGGCCGAGGGCCATCCGGGCGGCCGTACCCGTCCCGCTGAGGTTCACCCGGGCGGCCGTACCCGTCCCGCCGCGGCCCACCCGAGTGGCCGACCCCCGCTCGCGCGTCCGGCGCGCACGGCCTTGCCTGGAGGCGTGTCCCGACGTCCGCGGACCGCCGTGTCGGCCGTCCTCATCGCCCTGTCCTGCCTCCTGACGCCCTTCGGCGCGCTGGCGGCCTGGGCGGCGTACGGCCTCACGGACACCGGCCGGTACGTCACCGCCATGGCGCCGCTCGCCGCCGACCCGGCCGTACGGGACGTCGTGGTCGACACGGTCGGCGACGGCATCCTGCGCAGGGCGGCCGCCGAACGCGGCCCGCTGCGCCCCGAGACGACCCCCTTCGTGCACGACGCTCTGCGCTCCTTCACCCGCACCCGCGCCTACCGCACCGCGTGGGACGCGGGCAACGAGGCCGCCCACAGCGCCGTGATGTCGGCCCTGCACGACAACCGCGACCGTGACGTCACCGTCGACCTGGCCCCGGTTGCCACCCGCGTCCGCGACCGACCGGCCGCCGACCGCGTGGCGTTCGCCGACCGGGTCCCGCTCGCGCACACCCGCGTCGTGCTGCTCCCGGCCGATGAGCTGGCCACCCTCCGGAAGGGCTACCGCGTGCTCGACCTCGCCGGTTTCTGGCTGCCCCTCGCCGCCGTCGCGCTCGCCGTGACCGGCATCGCCGTCGCGGCCTGCCGCCGCCGCGCCCTCACCGCGGCGGCGCTGGGCACGGCGCTGGGCGGCGCGTTCCTCGGCCTCGCGATCGCCGTCGCCCGCCACCTCACCCTCACGGGCCTGGCCGACGGGGCCGGCCGTCCCGCCGCGGCCGCCGTCTACGACGCCCTCACCGCCACCCTGCGCACCGCGTCCTGGTTCCTGCTGGGCGTGGGTCTGACGGTGGCGGCGGGGGTGTGGCTCACGCGGTACGTGCGGGTGGGACGCCCGGCCCGCCGACGCCGGGTGACGGCACCGGCGCCCCCGCCGCGATCCGGGCCAGTCGCCGCAGCGCCCGCTCCAACTCCCCCTCCGCCGCGGACGCCAGGCCGAGTCTGACCGCGTCCGGGGTGCGGTGCGGGTCGACGGTGAAGGCGGTGCCGGGGGTGACGGCGATGCCGTGCGCGGCGGCGGCGGCCGTGAAGGTGTCCGCCCGCCACGGCGCGGGCAGCTCCCACCAGGCGAAGTAGGCGTGCGGATCGGTCCGTACGGCGAACGCCCCCAGGTGGGCCGCGAGGATCCGCTGGCGCCGGGCGGCGTCCGCCCGCTTCGCCGCCACCAGACGCTCCACCGTCCCGTCCCCGGCCCACCGCACGGCGGCCTCCAGCGCGAACCGCCCCGCGCTCCACCCCCCGGACCGCACGACGGCGGCCACCGCGTCCGCCCGGTCCGGCGGTACGACGAGGAAACCGGCCGTCAGCCCCGGCGCGACCCGCTTGGACAGCCCGTCGACGACGTGGGTCAGACCGGGCGCGTGGGCGGCGATCGGGACGGCGTCCGGCCGGAGGAAGGACCAGACGCGGTCCTCGACGACGGGCAGCGCCAACTCCATTGCGGTAAGCGCGAGTTCGCGCCTGCGGCGCTCGCTCGTGGTCAGTGAGGTCGGGTTGTGCAGGGCCGGCTGGACGTACAGGGCGGCGAGGGGAGCGGCCCGGTGCGCGGCGCGCAGGGCGTCCGGCCGCAGCCCCTCGCCGTCACCGCCGATCGGCACGAGCACGATCCCCAGCCGGGCGGCGATCTCCTTGACCAGCGGATACGTCAGCTCCTCCACGCCGACCCGGCCGCCCGGCCGGACCAGGGAGGCGAGCGCGGCGGCGATGGCCTGGCGGGCGTTGCCCGTGAACAGGAGCTGTGCGGGCTCGGGGCGCCAGCCGGGGACGGTGAGCAGCCGGGCCACCGCGGCACGGGCGGCGGCCGTGCCGTCGGCCGCGGCGGTGCGCATCGCCTCGGTCAGCACGTCGGCCCGCAGCAGCGGCGCGAGACCGGGCGCGAGCAGCTCGGACTGGCCCGGTGCGGTGGGGTAGTTGAGTTCCAGGTTGACCGGCGCGGCCGTGGCCGGTTCGACCAGGGCGCGCCCCTGGGGGGCGGGCGGCGCGGCCCGCACGAAGGTGCCCCGGCCGACCTCGCCCACCACCAGCCCGCGCCGGACGAGTTCGCCGTAGACCCGCCCGGCCGTCGAGGGGGCGATCCGGTGCGTGCGCGCGAACCGCCGCTGCGGCGGCAGCCGTTGGCCCGGCACCAGCCGTCCGCGCGCGATGTCGTCGGCGATGCGGTCGGCGATCGCCCGGTAGTCGCTCACGGCGCCTCCCCACCCTCCGGCCTCAGTCCTCGGTATTGCACCGAGAGCAAAGATCCTATTGCACCGAGGAGTTGGGCGACCCTAGGGTCGACGCATGGCACCCTTCCTCGCATACGAGGACAAAGGCACGGATACCGCCGGACGTATCCCCCTGGTCCTCGTCCACGGCCACCCCTTCGACCGCACGATGTGGGCCCCGCAACTGGAGGCCTTCGCCCCCGCCCGCCGCGTCATCGTCCCCGACCTGCGCGGTTACGGCGCCTCCCCGGTCACCCCCGGCCGCACGCTCCTCTCCCGCTTCGCCGAGGACATCGAGGACCTCCTCGACGACCTGGAGGTGGGCGCCTTCGTCCTCGCCGGTCTGTCGATGGGCGGCCAGATCGCGATGGAGTGCCTGGCCCGCCTCGGCGACCGGGTCCGGGGCCTGGTCCTCGCCGACACCTTCGCCGAACCCGAGACCCCCGCCGGCCGGACCGCCCGCAACGCCCTCGCCGACCGCCTCCTCACCGAGGGCATGCGCGGCTACGCCGACGAGGTCCTGCTGAAGATGGTCGCCCCGCACGCCCCGCCCCCCGTCAAGGCCCACGTCCACCGCATGATGACGTCCGCGCCCCCCGAGGGTGCCGCGGCGGCCCTGCGCGGCCGGGCCGAACGGCCCGACTACCGCCCGCTGCTCCGTCGCGTCACCGTCCCCGCCCTCGTCGTCGTCGGCGCGGACGACGAGTTCACCCCCGTCCGCGACGCGGAGACCCTGCACGCCCTCCTCCCCGACTCGACCCTGCGGGTGATCGACGGCTGCGGCCACCTGCCGAACCTGGAGCGCCCGGCCGAGTTCGACGCGGCGCTGGCGGAGTTCCTGGCGCGGGTGGACGGGGACCGGCACGGCGACCGGCCCGGCGGGTGACACGGCGACCGGCCCGGCGGGTGACACGGCGACCGGCCCGGCGGGTGACACGCCCGACGGGACCGCAAACCCTTGGCCCGCCGCCCTCCCCCGCCTCTACCGTCACTTCATGAGCAGTACGACGACAACGACCCTCTGGCGGCCCACCGGCCCGGAGGAACTGGCCCTGGTCGAGGCCTCCGGGTGGCGGGGGTGGCCGCCGCGCCTGCCCGAACAGCCGATCTTCTACCCCGTGCTGAACGAGGACTACGCGATCCGCATCGCCCGCGACTGGAACGTCCCCGCCTCCGGGGTCGGTTACGTGACACGGTTCGAGGTGGAGAGCGACTTCCTCGCCCGGTATCCGGTGCGGCGGGCCGGCGGAGCGACCATCCTCGAACTCTGGGTACCCGCGGAGGAGCTGGACGATTTCAACGCGCACATCGTCGGGACCATCGACGTCGTACGGGAGTTCCGCTGACGTGCGGCCACGGAACGGGCGGGTCTTTTGGGCGTGGTGCGCCGGGCTGCTGCTGGCCGGGGTGAGCGCCGTCGTCGCGTGCCGCGCGGCCGACACCGACCTGCGCACGCCGGTTCCCCAGCTGCTCGCCTTCCTGCCCTGGCTGCTCGTCCCCACCGGGGCCGCCCTGCTGCTGTCGCTGCTCGCCCGCTGGTGGACGGGGCTGGTGTGGGGCGTCGTCGTGCTCGGGCTGCTCGCCTGGTTCATCGAGCCGTACGGCAACGCCGACGAACCCGAGGGGCCCGCCGTCGCACGGCTGCGGGTGCTCACCTCCAACGTGGAGTTCGGCCGGGCGACGGGCGCCCTCGTCACCGCCGTACGCCGGGAGGAACCGGACGTGGTGTTCGTCGCGGAGTGCGAGTACGGCTGTCAGGCCACCGTGCGCCGGGAACTCGGCACGGCGTTCCCGTACCGGCAGGCCGTCGAGGGGGACACCTCCGTCGGGTCCGTCGTCCTCAGCCGGTTCCCGCTGACGCCCGCCCCCGCCGTGCCCGGCCGGATGGGCATGCCCGGTGCCGTCGCCGACGTCGACGGAGAGCCCGTACGGCTCCAGCTCGCGCACCCCAAGCCGCCGCTGCCCCGGCAGGTCGGTCTGTGGAAGCGCGAGCTGGGGCGGCTGCGGGACTTCGCCGACGACCACCGCGACGACGGGCCGCTGATCCTCGCCGGGGACTTCAACGCCACCCAGGACCACGCCGCGTTCCGCCGGATCCTCGACACCGGACTGCGTGACGCCGCCCGGCTCGCGGGCAGCCCCCGGGAACCGACCTGGCCCAGCCGCACCACCCCCGTCCTCGGCGCCCAGATCGACCACGTCCTCGTCTCCGGCGAGTTCTCCGCGACCCGCGCCCGCTTCCTCGACCTCCCCGACACCGACCACCGCTCCCTGCTCGTCGACGTCACCCTCCACCGGCCGGGATGAGCCGGGGCGGGGACCGTGAACGCGACGGCGGCGGCCCGGGTCCGCGTCGAGCACGGAGCCGGGCCGCCGTCCGGGGCGGAGATCCCCCACGGAGGGGGGCGGAGCTGGCAGAGGTGGCGGCGGCGAGGCGACCGCCTCACCGCGCCGGCCGCGGTCCTCCACCGCGGGCCTCCGCCGCGGGCGTCTCAGACGCCGATGTCCTCACCGTCCTTGCGCCACACCGACACGACCGCCGGGCGGACGATCCTGCCGGGCCCGTCGGGCCAGGTGCTCTTCGGGTTCTCGACGGAGGCGCCGTCCAGCTCGCCCGGGTGCTGCACGGCGACCAGCACACGCCGCTCCTGGATGACCGGACCACAGGTCTCGGCGCCCGTCGGCACGGTCAGGAACTGCTTCAGCTCACCGCGCCGCGAGCCGCGGGTGGCGACCCCGAACAGACCGTCGTGCGAGCCGAGCTGCGCGCCGTCCGTGGAGATCCACAGGTTGCCGTAGGAGTCGAAGGCCACGTTGTCCGGGCAGGAGATCGGGCTGACGGCGTCCTTCGGGAAGCCCGCGAAGTACGTCGCCGGGTCCGCCGGGTCACCGGCCACCAGGAACAGCGACCAGGCGAACCGCGTCGACTCCGGACGGTTCCAGCGCTCGGTCAGCTCCAGGACGTGCCCGTGCTTGTTGGCGTTGCGCGGGTTGGCCTCGTCCGCCTTGGCGTTCGAGTCGACCCCGCGCTTGGTGTTGTTGGTGAGGGCCACGTACACCTTGCCGGTGACCGGGTTCGGCTCGACGTCCTCGGGGCGGTCCATCTTCGTGGCGCCGACCTTGTCACCGGCGAGGCGGGTGAAGACGAACACCTCCTCGGCGGTCATGCCCTCGACGTGCGAGACCGCGCCCTTCGCGGTGGCGGTCGCCAGCGGGATCCACTCGCCGGAGCCGTCGAACTCGCCGTCGGCGGGGAGCTTGCCCGTGCCGTCGATCTCGATCGCGGGGGAGTCGCCGGTGAGCCTGGCGACGTACAGCGTGCCCTCGTCCAGCAGGGAGAGGTTGTGCTCGCGCACGGACCGGCCGCTGCCGTGCCGCATCCGCTTGCTGCCGACGAACTTGTAGAAGTAGTCGAAGCGCTCGTCGTCACCGGAGTAGACGACCGGACGGCCGTCGTGCGTGAGCCGGACGGTCGCGCCCTCGTGCTTGAACCGCCCCAGGGCGGTGTGCTTGCGCGGCGTGGACGACGGGTCGTACGGGTCGAGCTCGACGACGTAGCCGAAGCGGTGCACCTCGTTCGGCTCCTGTGCGACGTCGAAGCGCTTGTCGAACCGCTCCCACTTGCGCTCGGTGGCACCGGTCCCGATCCCGTAGCGCTTGTCCGTCGCCCGGCCGCCGTTGGCGAAGTACTGGTTGAAGTTCTCCTCGCCGTGCAGGGTCGTGCCCCACGGGGTGGTGCCGCCCGCGCAGTTGTTGAGCGTGCCGTACACCTTGGTGCCGGTCGGGTCGGCGGAGGTCTTCAGCAGGTCGGACCCGGCGGCGGGCCCGGTCAGCCGGAACTCGGTGGTGGCGGTGACCCGCCGGTTCAGGTGGTGACGGGGAACGGCGACGAGCTTGCCGGTCCTGCGGTCCCCCTCGACCACGACGGCGGACAGGCCGTGCGCGGCCCAGGCGATCTCGACCTGCTGCCGGGTGGGGTTGGCGGCGTCGTAGCCGCGGAACATGAGCACCTCGTCGGTGTACTCGTGGTTCGCGACCAGCAGCTGCCGGTTCCGCTCGCCCGGCAGCGGCAGCAGCGCCAGGAAGTCGTTGTTGTACCCGAACTGCCCCGCCTGGGCGGCCGCCGTCTGGTTCTCCGGGTCGAAGGCCGGCGCCCCGCGCAGGATGGGCTCACCCCAGCGGACGACGACGTTCTGGGTGTACCCGTCCGGTACGACGACGGCGTCGACGGTGTTCGGCGCGACGCTGTTGTAGCGCAGCCCGCGCGCGCCGGACGGCTTCGACGGTTTCGAGGGCTTCGACGGCTTCCCGTGGCCGGGAGTGGCCGCGGTGGCCGGACGCGCCCCGGCGACACCGGCCGCCCCGGCGGCACCCGCCACCGTGACGACGGCGGCGGCGCGCATCATCGAGCGGCGGCTGAGGGCGCCCGCGATGACGTCACCGACGTACTCGTTGTCGCTGGTGTTGGGCACCTCGTGGAAGCAGGCGTCACCACACCGGAAACGACAGGTCATGGCGGAACGTCCGCCCGGATGCGACGGGGACGGCGTTCCGATGAGCGGCAGCAGCTTGCGCACCTTTGATCTCCCTTGCGTGCCCTTGGTATGGGCGTGACGGTAGGGGCACGTATGTGCGGAGGCGCTGACGCCGAGTGAACGACGGGTGAATCCCCGACTGCCACCAGGGTGTCGACGGAGCCGGGAGGCGGTGTTGACACACCTGCCGGACGCCCACTCACCCCTGCCGAAGATCACCCCCGGAGGCCGCTAACCTTACGTGTCCGTCCTGGCCAGGGATTGACGGGAACAACTCACGCGAAGGGTTGCGCACATGGGCATTCTCACTCTCCTGCGGAACGCATTCGGCCGTTCACGCAAGGGGCGCACCGCCGAGGCGGAGGGTGCGGCACGGATTCCTTCGCAGCCGGAACCCACGAACCACCCCGAGCCGCAGCCGGCCGAAGCCACCACCACGGCCGAACCGACGCCCCCCACCCCGGTCGTCCCCACCCCCGCACCCGAGCCCGAGCCGGCGGCCCAGGTCCCCGAGCCCCGCACGGCAGCGGAAGAGCACGAACTGGTCGCGGCGGCCTTCGACAACGTCACGGTCCCGAACCCGACACCCCCGCCGAAGACGACCCCCGAAGCCCCCCTGACCTCGGAAAAGCCCGAGCCCCCGGAGGAGCAGCCCACCCCGGAGGAACCCGCGGCAAAGGCCGAGGCCCCGGAGGAGCAGGCCACCCCGGAGGAGCCCGCGGCTACGGA
This sequence comes from Streptomyces sp. NPDC048734, assembly GCF_043198675.1. Lineage (NCBI taxonomy): Bacteria > Bacillati > Actinomycetota > Actinomycetes > Kitasatosporales > Streptomycetaceae > Streptomyces > Streptomyces sp. NPDC048734. Next base: position 394,746 of record NZ_JBICUZ010000003.1, read on the forward strand.
GCAGCGGCCTGCCCCGGAAGAGCCCGCCGCCACGGAGGAGCAGGAGCCGGAGGCGCCGACCGAGCCGGTCGTCGAACCGGTGGCGGAGGCGGCTGAGCCGGTCACCGAGCCGGACACGGACACGGCCCCCGAACCGGTGGCGGAGCCGGAGGTGCCGACGGCCGAACCGGTCGCCGAGACGGTGAGCGAGAAGGACGAGCCGGCTGTCGCGGAGCCGGTCGCGGAAACGACTGCACCTGCGGTCGAGGAGCCCGCCACCGAGGAACCGGCCGAGGACGTGGCCGAGCCGGCCACCGAGGACCAGGCTCCGGAGAAGACGGAGCCCGCGGAGGCCGCGGAGGCCGCTCAGGAGCCCGAGGCCAAGGCCGAGACGGAGACCGCCCCCGAGGCGGAGGCCGAGGTCACCCCCGAGGCCGAGCCCGAGGCAGTGTCCGAGACGAAGGCAGAGGTCGCACCGGAGGCGGAGCCCGAGGCCGAGACGAAGCCCGAGCCCGAGCCCGAGCCCGAGCCTGAAGCGCAGCCCGAAGCTGAGGCAGAGCCCGAACCCAAGGCTGAAGCGAAGCCCGAGCCTGAGGCGAAGCCCGAGCCTGAGGCGAAGCCCGAGCCTGAGGCGAAGCCCGAGGCCGAGACGAAGGCCGAGCCTGAGGCTGAGACAGAGCCCGAGGCGGAGTCGGAGGCCGAGCCTGAGGCTGAGACAGAGCCCGAGGCGGAGTCGGAGGCCGAGACCGACACGGCGGAAACCCCCGAACCGGCGGAACCCACCACCGAGGCCACCCCCAGCCCGGCGGAGCCGCTCGCCGCCGACGGCGAGGACGCCCCACAGGGGCCACCCGCAGACGACACCGAGACCCGCACGGGTGGTGCGGGTGGGAACACCCCCGCCGAAGGCGAAGCCGAGGCGGAAACCCCCGAACCGGCGGAGCCAACCGCCGAGGCGGAAACCCCCGAACCGGCGGAGCCAACCGCCGCCCCCGTCCCGCCCCACCTCACCACCGCCCACCGCGCGGCCGAGGCCACCCTCACCAAGCTGGACCTCACCACCGCCGAGGCGGACGTCTACCTCGTCCTGGACCGCTCCGCGTCCATGCGCCCGTACTACAAGGACGGCTCCGTCCAGGCCCTGGCCGACCAGACCCTGGCCCTCGCCGCCCACCTCACCGGGGACGGGGATCCGGCCCCCACCGTCCACGTCGTCTTCTTCTCGACCGAGCTGGACGGCACAGCCGACCTCACCCTCACCGACCCCGAGAGCAGGATCGACGACCTGCACGCGGAGCTGGGCCGCATGGGCCGTACCAGCTACCACGTCGCCGTGGAGGCCGTCGTGGCGCACCACGACGAGCGTCACGCGAAGCGCGGCGCGGCGTCCTCCCGCCGCCCCGCCCTGGTGGTCTTCCAGACGGACGGCGCCCCGGACGCCAAGACCCCCGCCACCCAGTCCCTCGCGGACGCGGCGGAGAACCACCCCGCCCTCTTCTTCTCCTTCGTCGCCTTCGGTGAGCACGGCAACAAGGCGTTCGACTACCTCCGCAAGCTGAAGACCGGCAACACGGCGTTCTTCCACGCGGGCCCCACCCCCCTGGAGCTCACGGACCAGGAGCTGTACGAGGGCGTACTGGCCACCTGGCGCCCGTAGCCCCACCGGAGGGAGCCCCCTCCCCTCCCGCCCCGACGCCGCCCGCTTCCCACCCCGTAAAACGGGAGGCGGGCGGCGTACCCGTGTCGGCTACGATTTGAAAGTTCCGTACATAGCGACCTGGGAGCAGCCCCCGATGGCTCGACACCTCATCACCAGCGCCCTTCCGTACATCAACGGAATCAAGCACCTGGGCAACATGGTGGGGTCCATGCTCCCGGCGGACGTGTACTCCCGGTACCTCCGCCAGCGCGGCCACGACGTCCTGTACATCTGCGCGACGGACGAGCACGGCACGCCGGCCGAGCTGGCGGCGAAGGAGCAGGGCCTGCCGGTGGCGGAGTTCTGCGCTCAGGCGCACGACGCCCAGAAGGCGGTCTACGACGGCTTCGCGCTGGCCTTCGACCACTTCGGCCGCAGCTCCTCGCAGCAGAACGTCGAGATCACCCAGCACTTCGCCCGCCGCCTGAACGAGAACGGGTTCATCGAGGAGCGGGCGATCCGCCAGGTGTACTCGCCCGCCGACGGCCGTTTCCTCCCGGACCGCTACGTGGAGGGCACCTGCCCCCACTGCGGCTACGACAAGGCCCGCGGCGACCAGTGCGAGAACTGCACCCGCGTCCTGGACCCCACCGACCTGATCGACCCCCGCTCGGCGATCTCCGGCTCCACGGACCTGGAGGTCCGCGAGACCAAGCACCTCTTCCTCCTCCAGTCGAAGCTCCAGCACGAGGTCGAGGAGTGGGTGTCGCGGCACGAGGCGCACTGGCCCCAGCTGGCCTCCTCCATCGCCCGCAAGTGGCTGACGGAGGGCCTGCACGACCGCGCGATCACCCGCGACCTGGACTGGGGCGTCCCGGTCCCGGCCGACACCTGGCCGGACCTGGCCGCCGAGGGCAAGGTCTTCTACGTCTGGTTCGACGCCCCGATCGAGTACATCGCGGCGACGAAGGAATGGGCGGACGCGGCGTCCGGCGGAGAGGTCCGCGACTGGAAGTCGTGGTGGTACGAGGCCGACGCGGGCGAGGACCCCGTCCGCTACACGGAGTTCATGGCGAAGGACAACGTCCCGTTCCACACGGTGATGTTCCCCGCCACCGAGCTGGGCGTGCGCGAGCCGTGGAAGATGGTCGACTACGTCAAGGCCTTCAACTGGCTGACGTACTACGGCGGCAAGTTCTCCACGTCCCAGAAGCGCGGCGTCTTCACCGACCAGGCGCTGGACGTCCTGCCCGCCGACTACTGGCGCTACTTCCTCATCGCCAACGCCCCCGAGTCGGACGACTCGTCCTTCACGTGGGAGCACTTCACGGCCACGGTCAACAAGGACCTCGCCGACACCCTCGGCAACTTCGTCAACCGCGTGCTGTCGTTCTCCAAGAAGCGCTTCGGCGAGGAGGTCCCGGCGGGCGGTGCGCCCGGCGAGGCCGAGGCGAGGCTCGGCACGGAGATCGCGCGTCTCCTCGCCGAGTACGAGGAGCAGATGGAGGCGCTCCAGTTCCGCAAGGCGGCCGCCGCGCTGCGCGCGCTGTGGTCGGCGGGCAACTCCTACCTGGAGGAGAAGGCCCCCTGGCTGGAGATCAAGACCGACCAGGACGCCGCGGCGCTGACGCTGCGCACGGCGATGAACCTGATCCACCTGTACGCGGTGGTCTCGGAGCCGTTCATCCCGGCGACGGCGAAGGTCATGCGCGAGGCGTTCTCCCTCCCCTCCGACACGGCGACGTGGATCACCGAGGCGGAGGCGAAGGCCCTGACCGCGGTCCCGGCCGGCACCCCCTTCACGGTCCCCCCGGTCCTCTTCGCCAAGCTCACGGACGAGGACCTGGAGACGTACAAGGAGCGCTTCGGCGGCCAGGAGGGCTGACCTCGTCGTCGGCGTAGCACGTCACGACGCCGACGATCCACCACGTCGACGACGTCCCGGGCCACGCGCCCGCACGACCGTCGTCCGGCCCGCTCCCTCACCGGCACCGCCGACGGGTGAGCGGGCCTGCTTCTTCACCGGCATCGACGAGCACGGTCATTGAACGTTTCTTCGCCCCTCGAAAGGGTGAACACCTCCGTATCGGCCGGATATCCGTCCATCGGCGCATCTACGTTGCGCACATGGTCACATCAACCCACGAGGCCGCACACCGGATCTTCCAGGACCATCCGGAAGCCCTCGATCTCGTCTTCGAGACGCTGGGGGTCCCTCCTCCGGCCAAGGAGGACTACACGGCCCTCACTCCCGACGCCACGGAGATCCGACCGCTGGAGCGCCGTGTCGACACGGTGCTGAAGGTCGAGCCGCCCGAGGGGGAGAGCTACCTGCTCGCCATCGAGTCCCAGACCAAGCAGGACCCGGACAAGGCGACGAGCTGGTCCTATTACGTGGCGTATCTGAGCGCGAAGTACGCCATGCCGGTGCTGTTGGTCGTGGTCTGCCGGGACCGGCCCACGGCGAACTGGGCCGCGGGCCCCTTCCCGTGCGCCGTCGGCACGTGGACGACACAGGTCACGCGTCCCTTCGTACTGGGACCGGACACCGTCCCGGAGATCACCGACGAGTCGGCGGTGGCCCGGCAGCCGGCGCTGGCGGTGCTCTCCGCGATCGTTCACAGCGAGAGCCGCAGGGCCCCCGCCATACTGGAAACGCTGGCCCGCGGATTCCAGTCGCTCGGCCGGGGCCCCACGAAGTACTGGTGCGAGGCGACCGAAGTCGGCCTGGAGAACACTCCGGTCAAAGTGAAATGGAGAGAGCTGATGTCGAAGGTCATCACCTACTTCCCGGGACACGGGACGCTGTTCGAGGAGACGTACCTGGAAGGCAGGGCCGAGGGCAAGGCGGAAGGCAAGGCGGAAGGCAAGGCGGAGGGCAAGGCGGAGGGCCTGGCCGAGGATCGTGCCTCGCTCATCCTGCGCGTGCTCGACAAGCGGGGGGTCGACGTCCCGGAGGGCACGCGCGAGCGCATCACCTCCTGCACCGACCTGGACACCCTCACCCTCTGGTTCGACCGCTCCCTCACCGCGACCACGGCCGACGACCTGTTCGCCGACGTCCCCGGAGACGACTCGCCTCCGGCCTCCTGACCGCAGGACCGTGGCACGGGGAGAGGGACCGGCCGCGTCCCTCTCCCTCGGCCCGGATCGGCTGCCGGGCAGGACGTGGCACGGCGGGACACGTGCAGGGGTGGTCCCCCGCTTCGGCATGTTCCCGCTAAGCCGTATGGTTTCCGCCATGGCAGTTCCCGAGGTCGTTCCGATCGCCTACCGGCCGAAGCACCGCACCGAGTCCATCGGGCGGTACGCGGACGGCCAGTTCCTCGCGTCGGTCACGTACGCCTTCCCGCAGGGCTTCCGTCCCGACGACGGCTGGGAGGAGCACAAGCGCCTCTACACCGTGCTGCACACCTTCGACGCCGAGGGCCGCTACCGGGACTCGGACATCTGGTGCGCCGGCACCTGGGCGCAGCAGCAGCGCGACCCCCACGGCGACGACTCGCCCCTGACCCGCGCCCGCGTCCGCCTGGCCGGCCTCCTGCGCAGCCTGCCCCGCCGCTCCTACACGGACATCGCCGTCCGCCCCTTCCAGGTCACCCACGAGGACGTCCTGTTCGGCCTGGTGGTCCGCAAGGACGAGGACGGCGACGAGGACGAGGACTGGGCGGAGCTGTACCCGGACCGGCTCGGCTTCGGCGCGCCGTGGGACGGCACGTACGACACCTGAAGGGAACCCCGCCCGACGCGTCCGCGCAACTGTTCGGCATCCCGGCGGCGTCCCCCACTACGACACCGACGACACAGTGGGGGACCTTCATGGCTCTGTTCGGCAACGCGCACACCATCGACTCCGGCACGGCCCAGCAGGACTACGCGCGGCTGCTCGGGCAGGGGGAGCAGGTGCACGCCGCGTACCTGCTGATCCGGGACACGATCCTGTTCACCGACCGGCGGCTGCTGCTGGTCGACAAGCAGGGCATCACCGGGAAGAAGGTGGAGTACCACTCCGTCCCGTACCGCAGCATCACGCACTTCGCGGTGGAGACCGCCGGCACCTTCGACCTCGACGCCGAGCTGAAGATCTGGGTGTCGGGCACGGCGACGCCGATCCAGAAGACGTTCACCAAGGGCGTGGACATCTACGAGGTCCAGGCGATCCTGACGCAGTTCGTGACGCGGTAGCCGGGCCCGCCCGTCAGCGTTCCGAGGCGTACGCCACGAAGTCCGCCCAGGCGCCGGGGGAGAGCGCCAGGCGGGGGCCTTCTATGTTCTTGGAGTCGCGGACGCGCACGGCGTCGGGGGCGGTGGCGATCTCGATGCAGTCGTTGCCGTCACCGCTGCTGCTGTAGCTGCTCTTGAACCAGACCAGCGCAGAAACGTCGTGGCCGGTGGAGGTGGCGATCATGTCTCTCCAAGCATCTGCTCGATGAGGGCCCTCGACTCTCGGGGCGTGAGAGCCTGCGCCCGGATCATGCCATAGCGCAGTTCAAGGATCCTGAGCTGCTTCGGCTCGGACACCGGGCGGCCGCTGAACGCACCCTCGGAGCGCCCCACCGCCGTGCCGTCCGGAAACTTGAGCACCTCGATCAGTCCGCCCGTACCGAAGTGATCCTCGCAGTCGGTCGGCATCACCTGAACCGAGACGTTCCGCAACTGCCCAAGCTCCAAAAGGCGTTCGAGTTGCCGCCGCCACACCATTCTGCCTCCGACCGGCCGGCGCAGCGTCACCTCTTCCTGGACAAAACTCAGCGTCGGTGCCGGTGACCGCTCGAAGATCGAACGGCGGGCCAGCCGCGCGGCCACCATGCGCTCCGTCTCCTCGTCCGAGTAGGCGGGAAGCCACGCGTCGAAGAGTGCCCGCATGTGCTCCTCGGTCTGCAACAGGCCGTGGATGTTGTGGTTGCTGTACAGCGCCACCTCGACCGCCTGTGCCTCCAGCTTCCCCAGTTCCCGAACCTTCTTCGGATACCGGACCTTCTTCACGTCCTCCCAGGTCGCCGCGAGGAGTCCGCCCGCGCCCAGCACCTCGTCGGCCTTGTCCAGGTACTCCTGGCGGGGGATCCGTTTTCCGCCCTCGACCTTGTAGACGAGGTCCTCCCCGTACCCGACCGCCACCGCGAAGTCGGCGGCCCGCATCCCCACCGACTCCCGCCGCAGCCTCAACTGCCGTCCCACCGTGGCGAGTACGGCCACGCCCCACTCGTCGTCCGGGTCCACCTCCCACCCGGGCTCGTCCGCCTCGGTCCGGAGCCGTACCGCCTCGCCGTCCACCGACATACCGCACCCCTCTGTCGTACCGCCGTGCCGTGACGCCCTTACCCGTAGGCCTCTTTCCGACGGTCCGGACAACGGCCGACAAGCCCCGGACAGTCACCCTACGTATCGGTGCTGTCACTGTTCACGGTAAGCGCGTCCGGCCACGCTCGGTCACGTGAACAGCGAAAAGTCCACCCAACTTCTGCGGCCCGCCGACCACTTCAGTGTGCTCCTGTCACCCACGCCCCGCGGCGCCCGCCTCGCCCGGCTGCTCGCCACGGACTGGATGCGCGACCGGGACCTGCCCCACCGTGTCGCCGAGGCCGCCGAACAGCTCGTCGCCGAACTCGCCACGAACGCGGCCACCCACGGCCGGCTCCCCGGACGCGACTTCCGCCTCGTCCTCCTGGCCCGTGGCGCGGTCCTCCGCATCGAGGTCACGGACACCCGCGGGGACGACCTCCCGCACCGCCGACGGCCCGCCCCCGACGCCGAGTCCGGACGCGGCCTGCTCCTCGTCGAGGCCCTCGCCGACCGCTGGGGCGTGCAGCTCGGACCGGGCCCCCGCAAGACCGTATGGGCCGAACTCGATCTACCGCCAGTCTGACCAGCGGAAACGACACCGGCACCGGAACCCGATCGCGTGGGTTCCGGTGGCGTCGGCCGTCTTTTCCAAGGACCACGGGAGAGAAAGAAACCCCACCAAGCCCCACCCCTCCCGCCCACGGCGCAGGCTCACTCTCGCGAGTGAACATCACCAACTGAAGTGGATTTATGACGGGTTGCCTGCCCTACGCTCAGCGCAGCACGGCACACCACTCCAGACACGCAAACGGCCCCCGCCGGGACTGGCATCCCACTGCGAGGGCCTGACCACCAAGGAAGTCGACACCTTCCCGATGGACACCCAAAACCCTAGCGTGCGCCCGCACGCCCAGTCCCGTATCGGCGCGAAAAACCACCCCTACCGGCGCGCCCACGCCAAGGGGCATCCCGGCGGCGTCACCCACGACAACACCCGCCACACCACCCGCTTCACGGTGGTCGGCAACCACCTCGTCCAGCACCCGGAACTGTCACTGCTGGCGATCGGACTGGCCTGCCACATCCAGTCCCTCCCCACCGGCGCCCCCGTCGGCATCAAGACCCTGGCCGCCCGCTTCCCCGAGGGCCCGACCCGGATCGCCGCCGCCCTGCGCGAGCTGGAGACCCACGGCTACCTGCGCCGCACCCGCGAACGCACCCCGACCGGCCGCATCGTCACCCGCACCGTCTCCTGCAACCAGCCCGGCCGACGCGACGCCCCCTCCGGAACGGGCGAGGCGCCCAAGACTCCGACCGAGGCTCCCAAGCCCCCGGCCCGCCGCGCGGCCGCCGCCCCGCAGCAGAAACCCCCGCGCCGCGCGGCCCTCCCCGCCCTACCGAAACCCTCGTACAGCTCCCCCGCCCTCCTCCGCACGGCCACCGACGTCCTCGCCGGCCTGCGCCGTGAGGACCCCCGCCTGCTGCTCTCCGCCACCGACGCCGAACACCTCGCCCCCGGCGTCGTCGCCTGGCTGGAGCGCGACCTCACCCCCACCGCCGTACGCAAGGCCCTGGCCGGTGACCTGCCCCTGGAGCCCCTGGTCCGGCCCGCCGCCTTCCTGGCCCACCGCCTGACGGACAAACTGCCGCCCCTCCCGCCGTACCGGGCCCCCGAACCGCCACCGGTCGTCCGGCACCCCATGCGCGTCTGCGACACCTGCGACCTCGGCTACCACGGCCCCGACCCGCACCACTGCCAGGGCTGCCTCGCACTCCGGCAACCACCGCCCACCGCCACCTGACGCGTCGGCCAGCCCCGGCACCCGCCGGAGACCGACTCGCAGCCACCTTCACCCCTCCGGGTGAACATCACCAACTGCGCCCCCGCCAGGCGGAGTCGCGCTCATACGCTCCCTGCGGAAAACGAGTTGGCATGTGCCAGCGGCAAACCCGTTTCCGTCCTTCGTCACCTCACCTCACAGGAATCCGTATGGTCAGCTTCGGTCCCCGTCAGTGGCCCCTGCTGACCCTGCGGCCGCTGGTCGCGGGACCGCACAACATGCCGGTGATCACCGACCCGGCCGAAGTCCGCAAGGACCTCGCCCTCGCCACGCTGGCCGCGATCACCCACGCCACGCATCCGGACGCCGGGGCCATACTCACATCCATGACGACCGTTCTGCGGGACACACCGCAGAGCGTCGCCGACCCGATCATCGAACTCATCTCACAAGGGCTGGGCAAGCACCCGGCCGCGCAACAGTGGAGGAAACTGGTGGCCGTGGACCTCTCCTTTTACAAGTCGCCCATCTCCGAGGAAATCCGCGACGAGGGCCGGGCTCAGCGCGGCGCCGAGGACGTCCTGGACATCCTGGAAGTGCGCGGCATCGATGTCCCCGAAGCGGTCCGGGAACGCGTCACCGGCTGCGGTGACCCCGAGATCCTGCGCCACTGGCTCCGGCGTGCGGTCACGGCCCCGACGGCCGAGGGCATCTTCACGGACGAGTAGCCCCGGCACGCGACCTGCGCGAACCGCCGTCCGCCGTCCGCCGCACAAACGCCATGCGGCCCGGTCTCCGTGCCACCAACCGGGTGACAGCGCGGAGACAGGGCCGCATGGGTACGCGAGGGCCGGGGGCTCGTGGTCTCCCGGCCCTCGCGTGTCTCGGGTGCCCTACTTGAGCACGCCCGCGCCCGTCGTCGTGGCCAGCGACGTCGGCAGGCCGGCCGCCGAGGACTCCAGGCCCGTCGTGAGGGTCGGGGTCCAGTTGACCGTGGTCTTCAGGTCCTTGGAGGAAGCGGCGTTGTAGGCGGCGACGAGGTCGGTCACCGTGCCGTTGACCATGTTGCCGGAGCCCTTGATCGAGCCGGTGCCGTCACCGCTGAGGAGCTTGGCGGCCTTCGCGCCGGACGGGAGCTTCCAGTGGTTGTTCTCGGCGACGACCTGGGCCTTGGCGCGGGAGTTGATGCTGTACTGCGGCGCGTAACCGTTGAGGGTCGTGACGTCGTAGTAGTTGTTGTAGATGTGGATCTGGCCGATGCGGGCCAGGGGGGCGCGCTGCATGATGCCCTTCCACACGTTGTGGTGGATGGAGACGCGCAGCTTGCCCACGCTGTCGGTGTCGCTGCTGCCGATCAGCATCGTCTTGTCGTGGTTGGTGAACTGGTTGCGCGAGACGGTCACCAGGTCGGAGCCCTTGGTGATGTCGAGGGCGCCGTCGTGGATCTGGTACTCGCGGCCGAAGTACTTCGGGTTGGCGCTGTCGAAGTGCGGCGCGTCGGTGAACGTGTTGTGGTCCGCCCACACGTGGGTCGCCCCGCGCAGGGTCACCGAGTCGTAGTTGGAGTTCCAGTTGCCGTCGTCGCCGTCGGTCGGGTCCCACTGCGGGAAGCAGTCCTCGGTGGCGGCGAAGGTCAGGTTGCGGACGATGACGTTGTCCACGTTCTGCACCTGGAGCATGGCCCCGGTCAGGCCCGCGTTCGTGCCGGGGACGCCCACGATCGTCGTGTTGGCCGGCACCTTGAAGGTGACGTTGAGCGCCTGCTTCTTCTGGGCGGCGGCCCGGGCGCTCTCCTGCGTGCCGGAGGGCAGCTTGGAACGGCCGTAGGTGGCCGGGTCGTAGGCCTTGAGGTAGGCCGACAGCGAGTAGCCGGTGCCGGCCGCGTAGTCGGCGCAGGTCAGCTTCTTGCCGGAGTCGTTGGTGTTGGCGTCGATGGTGCCGCTGACCTTGATGATCCGGGGCGTGGTGTCGCTCGCGGAACCGAGCGCCTTCACGAGCTGGGCGCGGGTGGAGACGGTGAAGGTGTGAGCGGCGTCGGCCTTCGCACCACCGGTGGTGCCCGTACCCGACGACGCCCAGCCGTCCTTGGCGGCGAGCGTCTGGTGGTACAGGTCGACGGTCCCGGCGTTGGCGTTCATCACGACGACACCGGCGCCGACACCCGCGGCCACGACGGCGGCGGAGAGCACCAGGGCACGGCGCGAGCGGAGGGACCGGCGGTGGGATCGAGCTGCCACGGGTGTTCCTTACGGGGGAGGAGCGGGGTTACGCCCTGTCAGTGGTCGCCGCCCGGTGAAGAGTTGCCGTGTGACGGAAAGTTTTTTCTCCGCCCTGCTCCGCCCCGGCTCCTGCCCCTGCCCACTCCGGCCCTCCTCCACCCCTGCCCCGCCCCACTCCGGCCCTCCTCCACCCCTTCTCCACTCCGGCCCTGCCCCACTCCGGCCCGGCCCCGCCCCACTCCGGCCCGGCTCCGCCGCCGCAACGCCTCGGGGCGTACGGCCGCACGTGCCGTCTCCCTCCGTCAGCCCTCCGTCTCCCTCCGTCAGCCCGCCGCGGGTGACGCGGACCCCGGCGCCGTCGCCGTCTCCCCGCCCAGTCCGGCGCGCCCTCTCCGCAGATGGTCCAGCCCTTCCCGTGCCGTCCGCGTCACCTCCGCGTACTCCGCCGCGGTACGGGCCTCCGCCAGCCGCGCCCGCGCCACGCGATGGCACTCCGCCGCACTGGTCAGCGCCCGTGCCGTGTCCTCACCGGCTCCCGCCCAGGCCCGCGCGTCCGGCGGGCCCAGGCCCGCACCGAGGCGTACGAGCCACTGGTTGGCCTCCGCCTCAGCGTCCAGGCCGGACGGGGGACGGGGCCACCGAGAGCGGCGCAGGGCGACCGTCCCGGCGACCGCGGCGACCGCGCCGACGAGCAGCGACACCGACAACACCACCATGAACCCCATGTCCGCGTTCCTCCCTCACCGCACCGCGCGCACCCGCCTGCGGCTCCCATGAGACGCCGCCCCGCTGTGGACGGGCTCCGGGGTCCCTGTGGGGCGCCGGTGAGGTCTTCCGCGAGAGGCCGACCCCGCCACCACGGGCGGCAGCCGTCGGTCTCCGGGAAAGCGGAAGTGGGGGGGGGGCCCCCGGCGGGGGGGGGGGGCGCCCCCCCCCCCCCCCCCAGGGGGGGGGGGGGGGGGCCGCCCCCGGGGCCGGCGCCCCCCCCCCCCGCCCCCCCCCTACGCTCCGCCCACCGCCGTGAG